>NZ_LT607733.1:315000-630000 GCF_900091445.1 Micromonospora echinofusca | reverse complement strand
GCGAGCGGGCGGACCACCGCGCCGGCCAGCACCGGCACCAGCAGCGCGGCGGCCACGGCGCGGAACACCGCCCCGCCGGTGAGCAGCGCGGTGCCGAGCAGCGTCAGCGCCACCAGCAGCAGGGGCGCCCCGGCCAGCAGCGGGACGCCGGCGGCCCGGCCGACGGTCAACGGCACGAGCGCGCAGCAGGCGGCCACGAGCAGCGCGCCGGCGTGCCCCACCCAGGCGAGGACACGCCCGGCGAGGACCGCCGGCCGTTCGCCCGCCGGACGGGCCGGGCTGCCGGCGACAGTCGGGGCGGCGGGCGCCGGGCCGCTCCGGCGGCGCAGCGCGACCAGCACCGCCAGGTCGAGCAGCGCCACCCCCAGGAAGACCAGCGTCCAGCCGGCGGCGTCCGGCCGGGCGTCGGCAGCGAGCAGGGGCAGCACCGGCTGCGCGGTCAGCAGGGCCGCGAACCACGGCACGGTCAGCCCGCTCAGCCGGGCGTACCCGGCCGCGACCGCCGCGCTGGCCCCCCCGACCAGCGCGGCGTACCGGGTGCCGGGCCAGTCCGCCACGCCGACCAGGTCCACCGACCAGGCGGCGTACCCGTCGAGGAGCACCAGCAGCAGGCCGACGGCCGCGAAGGTCTCCGCGGTGCCGCGCAGCCCGCGCCGTGCCGCCACCAGGGGCACGGCCAGGGCGAGCGCGGTGAACGCGAACAGGATCAGGGCCCGGCCGGCGACCCCGACCGCCGCCCAGGCGACCGCCGTGAAGACCACCGCGGCGGTGCCCAGCAGCAGCCCACCGAGGACGAAGAGCAGGCTCTGCACCGTACGGGTGGAGGTCTCCGCCCCGCCGATGCCGACGGGCACCGGGGCGACCGGCCCCCGGCCGGGCCAGGCCGGCGCCGGGGTGTCGGCCGGCGGGGTCACGCCCGGCGCGGGGCGTACCGGCGCGCCCGGCGCGGGGCGTACCGGCACCGTGGTCGCGGGAGCCGCCGGGCGCGGCACGGGGAACTCCGCGCGGATCGCGGCGGCCAGTGCCGCGCGGCGCTGCCGGGTCGCGCCCAGCCGGTCGACGAGCCCCTGGTACGCCGCGCGGGCCCGCTCGACCTCGCCGCCGAGCGCGACGATCTCCCGGTCGAGCCGGACCACCTCGGCGGCGGCCGGGTACGGCGGTCGGCCGCAACCGGAGCAGCCGGAGCCGAGATCGGCCGACGCGCCGCAGGCGGGGCAGGGATAGCCGGTGTTCTGCACCCGGCCATCATGGTGGCCGGGAGATCACCTGAGAAGAGTGCGGATACTCAGGGCCGGGTGTGCTCGTGCACCCAGGTGGCGTAGCCGGGGTCGCCGCTGTCCACCCGGGTGACCAGGATCTCCGGCACCTCGTACGGGTGGCTGGCCCGGATCTGCTCCACCAACGCGGCGGCCCGGTCGGGCGCGGTCTTGAACTGCACCGACCACTCGGTGCTGGTCTCCACCCCCTCACGCCACCAGTAGGTGCTGTCCACCTGGCCGCCCACCTGTGCGCAGGCCGCCAGCCGACCCGCGACGGCCGCCGCCGCCATCACGTCGGCGACCGAGCGGGCGTCCACCACCGTCGTCACCACGCAGATCTGGTCCACCAGCGCACCCTACGCGGCACCGTCCCGATTGGCCGCGATCCACTCGTCGATCCGGGCCCACCAGTCGAAGAGCCAGTCGATCCGCTCCTGCCGACCGACCGGCACCTCCTCCGGCGGCACCGACCAGAAGCGCATGATGATCCGCTTGTCCATGGGCAGTTCCCGCCACACGTCGCCGACGGTGAGCATCCGGTCCAGGCCGGTGTGCGCCACGAAGATCACCCCTGCGTCGGGGGCCGCGTCCAGCGCCGCGAGCAGCCCGCCCGGCTGCGGGGCGAGCACGTGGCGCAGCCGTTCCGCGCGCCGCGCCATCCGCTCCAGGCCGAGGCCGCGCAGGCGGTCGATGGCCCGCAGCCGGCGGCCGGGGGTGAAGTTGCCGCCCTCCGGAAAGATCACGAAGGCGTCGTCGTCGTCCAGGCCCTGCGCCAGGTGCCCGATCTGCTCGGTCACCGATCCCCGGCCCTCCGGGCCCGGCGCGAGGAAGCGGCTGGGCAGCCGGTTGAGCAACACGTCGACCGCCGGATCCCACTGGAGGCTGTCCTTCAGCACGATCCGCGGCTCGCGGTTGAACCAGTTGACCAGGGCGTGGATCAGGATGAACGAGTCGCCGGGGCCGGCGTGCCGGCAGAGCACCAGCTCGGGCCGGCCGGGCAGTGCCGTGTCGGGGTCGGTGCCCACCACGTCGATGTTCAGGTGCAGCGCCCAGCGGGCCTGCCAGAAGAGCACCCGCAGGAACCAGCCGGCGAGCACGTAGTGGGCCCGCTGGAAGCCCGGCGACCGGACCTGCCAGCCGAAGCCGGAGGCCACCCAGAGCAGGAAGAGCGCGAGCAGCGCCGCCGCGTCCCAGACCAGGTAGACGCAGCCGAGCCAGAGCAGGCGCAGCGGGCGCAGCCGGCCCGGGACCAGCGGCGACACGGCCGCCGCGAGCAGCGCCCAGACCGGCAGGGTCGTCACCACCAGGAAGGCGAGCAGCACCACGCCGGGGGCCAGGAACAGTCGGCGTGCCCACCGCGGCGGCAGGGGCATCAGTGCTCCAACTGCGTCGCCAGGTAGCGCCGGGAGGCCGTGTAGGCGCGGCTGATCCGACGCCCCACGGCCGCCATGTCCCGGTAGGCCCACGGCGTGTCGTCGCGCGGCTCCAACCCCCCGGTGGGCAGCACGTGCACCTCCACCCCGTCGGGCAGGGCCGCCATCTCCCGGGCGAACCGGTGCCGCCGGGCGATCTCGAACGCGACCTGGGCGATCTCCCAGGGCCGCCGGGGCGGGCTCAGCTCCCGTTCGATCCGGCCCACCTGGAGTACGAAGATCCGCGTGGCGCCCACCGCGACCGCCTCGCCGATCGGGATGGAGTTCACGATGCCGCCGTCGATGTAGTGCTGCTCGTCGATGCGGGCGGGCGGCAGCAGCCCCGGCACCGAGGCGGACGCGAGCACGGCTGGCACCAGCGGTCCACTGTCGAACCAGTGCTCGGCGGCCCGCTCGATGTTGGCCGCGCAGCAGCGGAAGGGCACCTGGAGGTCGGCGAAGGTGGTCTCCGCGCCCAGCTCGGCCTCCAGCAGCTTGCGCAGCGGCCGGGGCGAGTGCAGGTGGGTACGGGCGGCGAACCGGCGCAGTTGGCGGGCCACCGAGTCGCCGTACACCTCGCTCGCCTCCGGCGAGGCCCAGAGCCGGACCAGCCGGTCGGTGACCGCCTCGGACGGTTCGGCGGCGACCAGCGCGCCGTTGACCGCCCCGATCGAGGTGCCGAGCACCACGTCGGGCCGGATGCCGGCCCGGAACAGCGCCCGCAGCATGCCCACCTCGACCGCGCCGAGGACTCCCCCGCCCCCGAGCACGAACGCCACCGGTCCCCGCGACATGGCTTCATCCTGGCACGGGCGCGAAAGGGGCCGTCCGGTGCCGCCCGGCGTGGTAGCCCGGGCGGCGTCGGCGGTCGGGTCCGGGTGCCGCCCGGGAAGGGTCCGGCCCCGCGAGTAGCCGACCGTTGACAGGGCCGACACATTCACGCAACCTGATAGCGCTCCCACAGCGAGGCAGGTGCCATCCGTGAAGCCAGCACTGCACCCCGGCCGGTTGCTGGCCCGCCGGTACCGGCTCCTCGATCAGATCGGCGCCGGCGGCATGTCGGTGATCTGGCGGGCGCACGACGAGGTGCTCGACCGGGTCGTGGCGCTGAAGGTGCTCGCCCCGTCGCTCGCCGCCGACGCCCGCTTCCGCGACATGGTGCGCGAGGAGGCCCGCGCCGCCGCCCAGCTCGTCCACCCGCACGTCACCTCAGTGCACGACTACGGCGAGACGGTCGCGCCCGACGGGTCGATCACCTCGTTCGTGGTGATGGAGCTGCTCGCCGGCGAGGAGCTGGAGCTCCGGCTCACCGAGGGGCCGCTGCCGTGGGCCGAGGCGGTCGAGGTCGGCGCCCAGGTGGCGGACGCGCTCGCCGCCGCACACCGGCTCGGCATCGTGCACCGGGACATCACCCCGGCCAACGTGATGATGACCCGGGCGGGGGTCAAGGTGCTCGACTTCGGCATCGCCACCCGCATCGGCGCGCCGGACGACGACGAGGACGGGGGCACCTTCGGCACGCCCGCGTACGTCGCGCCGGAACGCCTCGACGGGGCGCCCGCCCAGCCGGCCACCGACGTGTACTCCCTCGGTGTGCTGCTCTACGAGGCGCTGACGGGTCGGGTGCCGTACCCGGCGGACACCTGGGAGCAGCTCAGCGAGGCGCTCGCCGGTGACGGCCCGCCCCCGCTCGCGGACATGCCGGGCCTGCCGCCGGAGGTGGCCCGTACCTGCCTGCGCTGCCTGGAGCGCGACCCGCTGGATCGCCCCACCGCCCGCCAGGTCGCCTCCGTCCTGCGCGACCAACTGCTCCCCGCCGACCCCCAGGCCGCCACGATGCTCGCGCCGATGGTCACCCTCCCGACGCTGCCGCCGCCAGCGGGTGCCTCCGCCCCGCCGGTGGCCGGACCGGCCGGACCGGTGGAACAGAACGGACCGGCGGGACCGGCAGGGGCGGCGGAAGAGCGCGGGACGGAGCCGGACGGCGGGGCCAAGTCGCGCAGCGCCCGGCTCGCCCGGGAGCGCCGGCGACGCCGCCTGCCGCGGCCGGTGCTGATCGTGCCGGTCGTACTGCTCGTGGGGGTGGCCCTGGCCGTGCCCGCGATCCGCCAGGAGGAGACGACCCCGCCCCGGGCGCTGCCCACCACGGGCCCGTCCGATCCGCCGGCCTCCCCCAGGCCGACGGCCGACGCCGCACCGCCCCCGGCGGCCTCCCCGCAGCCGACGTCCGCCGCGCCGGTCGCGCCCCGGCCGACCCCGACGCCCCCCGGGCGCGACGACCTCATCGAGGCGGCCAACCGGGTCGACGGGCTGATCGGCGCGGGGCTCGACGACGGCGGGATCCGGGCCGACGTCGGCCTCGACTTCCGCAACGAGCTGCGCAACCTGACCGACGCGGCCCGCGCCCGCTCGGGCGACCTCGGCGAGCGGATCGCCCGGCTGCGCGAGAAGGTCGCGGTCCGCCGCGGCGAGGGTGCCGTCACCGACGCGTACGCCCGACGCCTCGACAGCGCGATCACCGCGCTCGGGGCCGCCCGCGTCTGACGGCGGCCGTCAGCGGGCCGGGGCCCGGACCGGCTCCCGGGCCGCCCGGTCCGGGGCCGTCCGTGCGATGAAGCGGCGGTACACCTCCTCGTAGCCGGTGGCCATCCGCTCCGTGGAGAAACTCTCCGCCACGTGCGCGACGCAGGCCGCCGGGTCGAGCTCCGTCGCCGCGCGCAACGCGCCGGGCAGCTCGTCCACGCGCTCGCAGATCAGGCCCGTCCGGCCGGACCGGACGAGTTCCGGCACCGCCCCCCGGTCCAGCGCCACCACCGGCGTGCCGGTCGCCATCGCCTCCACCATCACCATGCCGAACGGTTCGTCCCACTGGATCGGCATGATCAGGCAACGGGCCTCGACCAGCAGCCGCAGGGCCTCGGCCCGGTCGGCGTCGAGCACCACCCGCACGTCCTCGCCGAGCAGGGGCCGGACCACCTGGTCGTAGTAGCGACGCTCGGCCGGCTCGTTGCACTTGCCCGCCAGCACCAGCGGCAGGCCGGCCTCCCGGCACGCCCGGATGGCGAGGTCCGGGCCCTTGTCGGGGCTGAACCGGGCCAGCCAGAGCACCGGCCCCCGCCCGGGTGCGCTCTTGTGCGGCACGCCCCGGACGTCCATCGCGTTGTGCACCGTACCGACCCAGCCCAGCGCCGGGTTCAGGCGGCGTTGGGCGTGCGAGATGGCCACCAGCCCGACCCCCCGGTCGGTCTCGCTGAGCACGTCGCCGTACTCACCCACCGGGTTGCCGTGCACCGTGGCCACCGTCGGCACGGCCCGGTGGCCGGCGATCAGCGGGCCGATCGTCGTGTGGTCGTGCACGACGTCGAAGTCGCCCGCGTGCACGCGGTGGTTGACCCGGGCCAGGTGGGCCAGCTCGGGCAGCGCCTCGCCGAGCCGGTCGAACTGGAGTTCGGGCACCGTGGAGACGAACGCGGCCGCCGTCCCGTGCTCCTGGCCGGCCCCGAAGACGGTGACGGCGTGACCCCGGTCGACCAGCGTCTCCACCAGGCCGGTCACCACCTGTTCCAGGCCGCCGTAGCCGGGCGGCGGCACCGACAGCCACGGCGGCACGACCATCGCGATCCGCAACGGCCGCGCTGCCGATCGGTCGGGCGACGGACGGTCGACGGCCACGGGCACCTCCCAGTCGGTCACTGCTGTGAAGCACCGGCACCCCGCCGCGACCGTCTCCCGGCCGCGCGGGCGGAATCGGCGACGGTTTCCCGAGGGCGGCACCACTAAACGGGACGCCGTGGGCGGGTCACCCGCCCACGAGAAGACGGTCCCGCACCGCCCGCACCCCCTCGGCCGACCAGGCCACCCGCTCCGCCTCGTCCCGCTCCCACCAGGAACGGACGACGCCGGTGAGCACGACCGTGTCCCCGTCCAGCTCGACGGTCACCCGCTCCGTGCCGATGCCCCGCCCCAGCGCCCGCTGGAGGTCGCGCCGGGTCCGACCGGTGTCGGGACGGGTGACGGGCCGCACCTCGACCAGGTTGGTCACCCCGCGTACGCCCCGCAGCCGGCGCAGCTCCCGCTCGGCGGTACGCCGCTGCCAGCCGAACTCGACCTCGCCGCGGAGCATCACCCAGCCGTTGGCGACGGTGACGTCCAGCCGCTCCGCCGGGACGAAGCTGTCCCACTCCAGCGCCCGGCCCGCCGCGATCGCGATCTCGGCGTCCGTACGCCCCGGCTCGCCGGGCAGGCGCACCTCGACGTCGTCGGCGACCGCCCGCACCCCCCGTACGCGCTGCGCGCAGCGTTGCGCCGCCCACTTGCGCGCGTACGCGTCGACCTGCCCGGTCAGGGTCACCACGCCGTCGTCGACGCTCACCCCGATCTCGTTGGGCTGCGCCTGGGCGTCCCAGGCCAGCTCGTCGAGCACGTCCCGCTGGATCCGCTCGTCCGTCCGGTCGGCCGCTGCCGTGGTCATCGCACCCCTCCGTACGCCTCGCCGGTCCTGCCTCTGCGACGGTGCCGGCGCGACGGGTGACGGCGGTTCACCCGCACCGGGTGAACCGCCGTCGAGAGTGAGCGGCGGGTGACGGAGCCAACCCCCTTGGCCCCGCCACCCGCCGCCGGAGGGAGGAGGAATGTCTTCGGTTACCGGTTACGACGTCTCGGCGAGCGTCACGGTTGCCCTGGCCTCGGTGCCGTTGCGCTTGTAGGTCACCTCGACCCGGTCGCCGACCTTGCCGGCCTGCACGGCGCCGACCAGGTCGTCCGAGTCGTTGACCGCCTTGTCGCCGAACCGGGTGATCACGTCGCCGCGCTGCAACCCGGCCTTCTCGGCGGCGCTGCCCGGGGTGACCGCCGCGACCAGGGCGCCCCCGCCCTCGGCGGCGGTCACGCTGACCCCGAGGGACGGGTGGCTGACCTTCTCGTCGCGCTGGAGCTTGCCGGCCACGTCCTTGGCCTTGTTGCTGGGGATCGCGAAGCCGACGCCGATGTTGCCGCTGCTGCCCTGCCCGGCGGTGGCGATCGCGGTGTTGATGCCGATCACCTCGCCCCGCGTGTTGACCAGGGCGCCGCCGGAGTTGCCCGGGTTGATCGGCGCGTCGGTCTGGAGCAGGCCGGCGATCGAGGAGGCGCCCTGGTTGGGCTCCTGCCGCTGCTGGCCGCTGCCCGCCTGGATGGTGCGGTCCCGGGCGCTGAGGATGCCGGCGGTGACCGAGCCCTGCAGGCCCAGCGGGCTGCCGAGGGCGAGCACCTGGTCGCCGACCTGCATCGCATCGCTGTCGCCGAAGGTGGCGGCCTTCAGGCCGCTGACGCCGTCGGCCTTCACCACCGCCAGGTCGGTCTTCGGGTCGGTGCCCCGGATCTGGGCCTGGGCGGTCTTGCCGTCGGCGAAGGTCACCACGACCTTGCCGTCCGTGGCGGAGGCGACCACGTGGTTGTTGGTGAGCACGAAGCCGTCGGCGGTGAGGATCACGCCGGAGCCCTCGCCGTTGTCGGTCGCGATCGACACGACGCTGGGCTGCACGGCGGCGGCGATGCGGGGCAGGTCGGCGCTGTTGATGATCGGCGCGGCGGAGTAGGTGCGGGTGATGCCCGAGTCGCCGTCGACGGCCAGCGCGAGCGCCCCACCGGCGACGCCCGAGCCGAGCATCAGGGCGAAGACCGCCACCCCGGCGCCGGCGAACTTGGCGATCCGGCCGGGCCGGGGGCCCGTCTGCGGGGCCGCCCAGGGCGGCACCGGCTGGCCGGAGGGGTGCGGCTGGTGGCCGTACGGCTGTCCCGGCTGGCCCCCGCCGCTCCAGCCGGACTGCTGGCCGTACCAGGGCCCGCCCGGCTGGCCGGCGGCCTGCGGATGGCCGGGCTGACCCGCGAGGTGCGGGTGACCGGGCTGACCGGCGGCGTACGGGTGGGCGGGTTGACCCGGCTGGTACTGGCCTGGCAGCGGGTACTGCGGGGCCGGCGCGAAGGGGCCCGGCGGGGCGGGCCGGGCGGGCGGGCCGGCGGCGTCGGGGGCGCGGGCCGGCTCGGCGGCGGACGGGACGCCGTCGCCGGCGGTCGCGCCCGGCTCCCCGGTACGCGGTGCGTCGCCGCCGACCGGGACGGATCCACCGGCGGCAGGGGCGGTCGAGCCGGCGGGATGCGTGGTTAGGCCGACCGTGGGGGCGTCGCCGGACGTGGTGGCGAAGCCGACGGTCGGGGCGGAGTCGGACTGCGCGCGCTCGGCGCGCGGCAGCTCGGCGGTGGGGTGCGACGGCTCGGCGTCGGGGTGGGCCGGCCGGCGCTGCGGGTCGGACTCGTGCTCGGTCATGCGTCCACCTTGACGCGCACCACTGCGATCCGCCTGGAACCCACCTGAATGTTGGCTGAAAGTCACTCGCCATCACCCCCGGCGTCCGGCACCAGCGGGAGCCGGACCCGGAAGGTCGCTCCCCCGCCGGGGGTCTCGGCCACCTCGACCGTGCCATGGTGGGCGCGCACCAGCGCCGCGACGATGGCCAGGCCCAGCCCGGTGCCGGTGTTGCCGCCGGCCCGCCGGGTACGCGCGGCGTCCACCCGGTAGAAGCGCTCGAAGACCCGCTCCGCCTGCTCCGAGGTGAGCCCGGGACCGGTGTCGGCCACCTCCACCACGGCCAGGTTGCCCGGCTCGACCCGCAGCCGCAGGGTCACCGCAGCCTCCGGCGGGGTGTGCGTCAGGGCGTTGGTCATCAGGTTGCCGATGACCTGGCGCAGCCTGGCGTCGTCGCCGTAGACCACCAGCGGGCCCGAGCCGGGCGCCACCTCCAGCTCGATCCGGCGCTCCGGCGCCATCACCCGGGCGGCCTCGACCGCCTCGCTGGCCAGCACCGGCAGCTCCACCGGGGCGAGGGCGAGCGGTCGCTCCCGGTCCAGCCGGGCCAGCAGCAGCAGGTCCTCCACCAGCAACCCCATCCGGGCCGCCTCCTGCTCGATGCGCCGCAACAGGTCGGCGGTCTGCTCCGGCGCGCTGGCCGCACCCTGGCGGTAGAGCTCGGCGAAGCCCCGGATGGTGGTCAGCGGGGTCCGCAGCTCGTGCGAGGCGTCCGCGACGAACTGCCGCATCCGTTCCTCGGAGCGCCGGGCCCGTGCCTCGGAGGCCCGCGCCGCGCCGGCCGCGTCCCGGGCCACCGCCTCGGCGGACCGGGCGGCGGTCTCCGAGGCGGCCCGCGCGGTGAAGGCGACCTCGATCTGCGTGAGCATCGCGTTGAGGGCCCGCGACAGCCGGCCCAGCTCGGAGGTGGGGCAGGGTTGCCCCTCCTCGGGGTCGGGCACCCGCCGGGTGAGATCCCCACCGGCGATGGCGGCGGCCGTACGCTCTATCTCCACCAGCGGCTTCAGACTGGTCCGGACGATCGCCGCGCCGATGGAGGCGAGCAGGATCAGCACCGCCCCGCCGACCAGCAGGTCTATCCAGACCAGCTGCTTCACGGCGCGGTCCACCTGGGTGAGTGGCTGACCCACGGCGAGCACCGAGCCGTCCTGCTGTCCCGTGTAGACCACCCGCCAGCGGGTACGGCCGTCGTGGGACATGACGGTTCGGGGTGCGCCCTCCAGTGCGGCGAATCCGCTCCGGTCGCTCGGGAAGTCGGGCAGTTGCTCGGGGTCGAGGCTGATGTCGTCGTAGGCCGTCCGGTACACCTGGTTCTCGTCGGCGAGCGACACGACGTAGCTGCTGGGCAGCATCGCCTCGAGTTGACCGCTGCGCAGCCCGGGCAGCAGTTGCCCGAGCCCCTGGCTGGCCGACTTGATCTGGCCGTCCACCTGGCCGACCAGGTAGTTGCGGAGGAAGAAGGCGGTCAGCGAGCTGATCACCAGCAACGCGGCGGCGACCAGGGCCAGCACCGCGGCGACCAGCTTGACCCGCAGGGGGACGCTGCGCAGCCGCGCCTTGCCCTGGTCGAGCGGTTTCACGCCGCCGGCTTGCGCAGGACGTAGCCGACGCCCCGCAGGGTGTGGATCAGCCGGGGCTGGGTGTTGTCCACCTTGCGGCGCAGGTACGAGATGTAGGACTCGACGATGTTGTCGTCGCCCCGGAAGTCGTAGTTCCAGACGTGGTCGAGGATCTGCGCCTTCGACAGCACCCGGTTGGCGTTCAGCATCAGGTAGCGCAGCAGCTTGAACTCGGTCGGCGAAAGCTGCACCCGCTGCCCGGCCCGGTGCACCTCGTGGGTCTCCTCGTCCAGTTCGAGGTCGGCGAAGGTGAGCCGGGAGGGCGCCTGCTCCCCGCTGCTGGTGCGCCGCAGCACCGCCCGGATCCGGGCGGTCAGCTCCTCCAGGCTGAACGGCTTGGTCACGTAGTCGTCGCCGCCCAGGGTGAGCCCGCGGATCTTGTCGTCGGTGGCGTCGCGGGCGGTGAGGAAGACCACCGGCGTACGGGTGCCGCCCTCGCGCAGCATGCGGATGACCTCGAAGCCGTCCAGGTCGGGCAGCATCACGTCGAGCACCACCAGGTCGGGCCGGTGGTCCTTGGCGGCGTTGAGCGCGGCGCTGCCGCTCGTCGCGGTGGCCACGTCGAAGCCCGCGAAGCGCAGGCTCGCGGAGAGCAGTTCGAGGATGTTGGGGTCGTCCTCGACGACGAGCAGTCGCGCCTCGGTCTGGGTAGCGGCCATGCCGCCCATCATCCGCGCTCTCGCTGCGTCCGCGCTGGGCACTCGCTGGAAAGAACCTGTGAGGCGGTCGCCGCTCAGCGCAGCAGCCGGCGCAGCCCGTCCAGCGCGCCGTCGAGCAACCGGGCGGCCGTACGCAGCTGCACGTCGCTCGGCCGGCGGGCCCGCATCAGGGCGGCCGCCTCGGCGGCGAAGGCGGCCAGCCGCTGGTCGAACTCGTCCAGCGGCGTCGAGGTGGGCTCGGGCGCCGACGACGGGCCGGCGGGGGGCGCCGGTGCGGGGCCGGGCGAGGGGGCGGGCGTCGGTCCCGGACCGGGGGACCCCCAGCGCGTACGGCGGGGGCGCCGGGCCTCGCGCAGCTCCCGATTCAGGTCGCGCACGGAGCCGCGTACCTCGTCGCGGAGCTCCCCGGCCAGCGCGGACAGCTCCTCCACCGAGGCGGCGACGTCCGACTCCAGGGCGGTCAGTTCGCCGGCCCGCTGCCGCAGCTCGGCCCGGCCCGCCTCGGTGATCTCGTAGACCTTGCGGCCTCCGACGGCGGTGTGGGTGACCAGCCCGCCGGCCTCCAGCCGCTGTAACCGGGGGTAGATCGTGCCGGCGCTGGGCGCGTAGAGGCCGAGGAAGCGGTCCTCCAGCAGGCGGATCAGCTCGTAGCCGTGCCTGGGGCCGTCGTCGAGGAGCTTGAGCAGGTAGAGCCGGAGCCGCCCGTGACTGAACACGGCGGTCACGGCAGCTCCCCCTCGTCCATGGCAGGACATTAACGCGATACATCGCGACACCACAACCGCCATGGCGGCGCTCCGGTCGGGACGCGGCACCAAGGCTCAGCGGGCGGCGCGCAGGTCCCGGGCGAGATGCGCACGCCGGAACCCCACCGTGGCCAGACGCCGCAGGTCGGCGCGGTTGTCGTGCATGAGCTGGACGTGGAAGTAGTTGACGTACTCGAGGACGGCGAAGATGCCGAAGGCCAGCCCCGGGTACGACTGCGCGCCGGGGGTCCGCACGGCGGCCACGGCGCAGGCGGCGAGCACGGCCACCAGGAGGACCGGTAGGGCGGCCCGCGCGGTGGCGAAGTGGCGCAGGCCGGGCAGGCGCGACCGCCCGAGGCGCAGTTGCCGGAGCTTGAGTGCCCAGTACGCAGCGCCCACCACGAGCAGGGCCGCGACGGACCCGAAGCCGGCGATGTTCGCCGCCGTCAGCGGCACGTCCACCACCCGGAACCACAGCCATGCCTGGAGGGGGACGTTCAGCAGCTCCCACCCGGCCAGTGAGCGGAGCCGACGCCGGGCCGCCTCGCGCGTCGGGCCGGCCGGCGGATGGGTCCTGGGCACGTCCCTCACGATGACACAGCGCCGGCCGCACACCCGACGGGCACCGGCGCCGGGAAGGGCGCACATCCCACGCGCACCGGCGCACCGGCGCACCGGGAAGGAGGGTCAGGCGGCCAGGCCGAGCCCCCGCCTGCGGGTGGCGGGCGGGGTGACCGCCGCGAGGTGCACGACCGACTCGGCCGCCCGGGCGAGCAGCCGCCGGTCCGCGCCCGGGTCGGGGTGCAGGGCGGCGGAGACCGTCACCCGCACCTCCAGGCCCCGGGCGGCGAGCACCCGGCGTACCGAGCGGAGCAGGTCGTCGTCGCCGACGAAGGCGGCGGCCGTGGTCGGCACGCCGGTCGCGGCGCACCGGTAGCCGATCCGCAGCGGCACCACCGGCGCCCCGGCGTCGATGGCCGCCTGGAACAGCGCCGGACGGAACCCCCGCCCGGGCCGGCAACCGGCCGCGTCGGCGGTGCCGCACCACGTCGTACCCTCCGGGAAGACCGCGACCGCACGACCGGCGCGCAGGTCGGCGCTGACCCGGGCCACCGTCGCGGGCAGGTCGCGAGGGCGGGAACGGTCCACCAGGACGGTGCCGGCCGCCGCGGCGAACAGCCCCACCAGCGGCCAGGACCGGACCTCCCGCTTGGCCACCATCCGGGCCGGCGCGACGGCCAGCAACGCCAGCACGTCCAGCCACGAGGCGTGGTTGGCGACCAGCAGCGCCCGCCGCCGGGGCGGCCGGCCGCGCGCCACCAGGCGTACGCCGAACGCCCGCAGCGTCCACCGGGCCCAGCCGCGCACGCCCGCCGCCCGGGCGGCGGCCGGCAGCACCGGCAGCAGCACCGCCAGCCCCGTTCCCGCCGCCAGCATGCCGAGCACCGCGAGCAGCCGGGCGAGCCGACGGGCCGGCGGCACGGCCGGCACCTCGCCGGCGGCGGGCAGGCACGCCGGCCCGCAACCCGACACGGGCAGCCAGAGGCGTCCGGCCGCACTCACCGCTCCGCCCCGCCAAGGAAGTGCCGCAGGTAGCGGGGGTTCATCCGGTCCAGGGAGAACAGCACGTAGAAGTCGGCCACCCCGAAGTCCGGGTCGTACGCCGGCTCGCCGCCGACCCAGGCGCCGAGGCGCAGGTAGCCGCGCAGCAGCGGCGGCACGGCCCGCGCCGCCAGGCCGCCGTCCGCGGCCGGGCCGCCCGCCGCGCCCGGCTCGGCGAACCAGGGGCGCTTCGGGCGTACGCGCAGTCGCGGCGGGGCCAGGTGCCGCGCGGAGACCTCGTCCCACACCCGCGCGACGGTCCCGCCCCCGTCGGCCACCGGCACCGACGCGCAGCCGCCGAGCCAGCGGGACCCGCGCAGGTGCAGGTAGCGGACGATGCCGGCCCACATCAGGTTGATCACCGCGCCGGAGCGGTGGTCGGGGTGCACGCAGGAGCGGCCCGCCTCGACCAGGTCGTCGCGGAGCGGGTCGAGCGCCCTGAGGTCGAACTCGGTCTCCGCGTACCGCCGGTCGGTGCGCCCCGGCGGGAGCAGCCGGTACGTGCCGACCACCTCGCCGGTGCTCTCCCGCCGGACGATCAGGTGGTCGCAGTACGCGTCGAAGTCGTCGACGTCGAGCCCGGCGGCGCCCGGGCGCAGGATCGCGCCGAGTTCGGTGGCGAACACCTCGTGACGCAGGCGTTGAGCGGCCGCGACCTCGTTCGGGTCGTCGGCGATCAGCAGGGTGTATCCGCTGGTCGTCAGGGGTGCGCCAGCGGCGTGCAGAACGGCCATGGGACCTGTGTAGGCGGCCCGGGTTGCCGGCCGGCGGGGTGAGCGGTGTCGATGAGGTGAACGGCCCGTGCCGGAGTCGGACGGACGGCGTGCGAGGCTGCCGGGGCGTACCGGCGACGGGGCCGGGCGTCGCCGCCGGAGGTGTCTGATGATCATCGAGTCGCGTTTCAACGGGCCGCCCGGCTCGGGCAACGGCGGCTGGAGCGCCGGGGTCTTCGCCGAGGCCGCCGGCCCGGGGCCGGTCGAGGTCACGCTGCGTCGCCCGCCCCCGCTGGAGACCCCGCTCACTCTCGCCGACGGCGAGGTCCACGACCCACAGGGCCTCCTCGTCGCCCAGGTCCGCCCCACGGAGGACCCCCGGGCGGTGGTGCCGCCGGTGCAGCTGCCGGCCGCGCGGGCCGCCTCGGCGGCGTACCCCGGACTGGTGGAGCACCCCTTCCCGGGCTGCTACGTCTGCGGCCCGGACCGCCCCGACGGGCTGCGGATCTTTCCGGGGCGGCTGCCGGACGGCCGCACCGCCGCGCCGTTTCGGGTGCCCCCCGCGGTCACGACACCCACCGTCTGGGCCGCGCTGGACTGCCCCGGCGGCTGGGCGGTGATCGCCCCCGGCCGGCCGTACGTCCTCGGCCGGATCGCGGCGGTGGTCGCGACGCTGCCGGAGCCGGGCGACGAGTGCGTGGTGACCGGCGTCATGGTCGGCGGCGAGGGCCGCAAGGCGCTCGTGCACACCAGCCTGTACGCCCCCGACGGCACCCTCCTGGCCTGGGCCCGGGCAACCTGGATCGCCGTACCGGACGACGCCGGATAATCGTCCCTGGGGATGAGGGCCTCCTGCCTGAGGCGGAGGTGGATCTAGGAAGCGCGCCTGATTGACCTGGTTGCGCCCGCCCGCCACGCTGTGTCACGGCGTACCCCGACGCCACCGCACGAAGGAGAGCAATGACTGACGGGCAGAGAAGCCCCACCGGTGACGGTCAGATCGTGGTGTCCGGCCTGACGAAGCAGTACAAGAACGTACGGGCCGTCAACGACCTGTCGTTCACCGTCGAACCGGGGCGGGTGACCGGCTTCCTCGGCCCCAACGGCGCCGGCAAGACCACCACGCTGCGGATGCTGCTGAACCTGGTCACGCCGACCAGCGGGACGGCCACCATCGGTGGGCGTCGGTACGCCGACCTGACCGACCCGCTGCGGCACGTCGGTGCCGTGCTGGAGGCGTCCAGCGCGCACAAGGGCCGCACCGGCATCAACCACCTGCGGGTGATCGCGGCGGCGGCCGGGCTGCCGAAGCAGCGGGCCGACGAGGTGCTGGCGCAGGTCGGGCTCACCCCGGCGGCGAAGCGCAAGTTCAAGGGCTACTCGCTCGGCATGAAGCAGCGGCTCGGCATCGCCGCCGCCATGCTGGGCGACCCCCGCGTGCTGGTCCTCGACGAGCCCGCCAACGGGCTCGACCCGGAGGGCATCCGGTGGATGCGCGGGTTCCTCAAGAACCTCGCGCACGAGGGCCGTACGGTGCTGGTCTCCAGCCACCTGCTGTCGGAGATGCAGCTGCTCGCCGACGACGTGGTGATCATCGCGGCCGGGCAGCTCGTCCGGCAGGGCACGGTCGAGCAGGTGATCGGCTCGATGGCGCAGGGCATCCGGGTGCGGGTACGCACCCCGCAGGCCGACGCGCTGATCGCCGCCCTCAAGGAGGGGCCGGCCACCGTCGACCGCGACGAGCACGGCGTCCTGCTGGTGGGCGGGGTGGACGCCCCGACCGTGGGCCGGGTCGCCCTGACGGCGGGCGTCGAACTGCACGAACTGACCACGGAGCGGCCCGACCTGGAACGGGTCTTCCTGGAGCTGACGGCCGGAAAGGCGGGCATCCGATGAACCTCGTCCGGTCCGAGCTTCTCAAGATCCGTACCACCAGCACGTGGTGGTGGCTGGCCATCGCCGCGTTCCTGTCGATCGCGCTGGCCTTCGCCTTCAACGCCTGGGTCGCCAACGAGACGTTGAACGGCAACGCCGAGGAGCTGGGCGTCACCGGCGACCAGGCATCCGCGGCGGCGCAGGCCGCGAACCTCTACACCTCCGGGCAGTACCTGGGCCTGATGTTCGTGATGCTGATCGGCATCCTGATGGTCACCAACGAGTTCTTCCACCAGACGGCGACCACCACGTTCCTGGCCACGCCGCGGCGCACGTCGGTGATCCTCAGCAAGCTGGTCGCGGCCAGCCTGCTGGGCATCGGCTTCTGGCTGGTGACCACGCTGATCGACCTGGCCGCCGGGGCGGTGTTCCTGTCGGCCAACGGCCACGGCACCCTGCTCGGCGAGTGGGCCGTGCAGCGGGCGCTGCTGCTCAACCTGCTGGCGTACGCGATCTGGACGGTCCTGGGCATCGGCATCGGCACGCTGATCACCAACCAGCTCGGCGCGGTGATCACCGCCGCGGTGCTCTACCTCGTCGGCACGCAGGTGGTGGGGCTGCTGTTCATGCTGCTGTCGAACCTGCTGAACAGCGAGGCCGTGGTCAAGTGGCAGGTGATCTGGCCCGCCATCGCCTCGACCGTGATGGTCAGCGAGGGCCAGACGGACTTCACCCCCGCGTGGTGGGTCGGCGCGCTCGTGCTGATCGGTTACGCGGTGGTGAGCGGGGTCGCCGGTGTCCTGATCACCCGGCGGCGCGACATCTCCTGACGGGTCCGCCGCGACGACGGGGCGGGGGTGGTGCCGGGCACCACTCCCGCCCCGGTCGCACCGGGCTCCGCCCACATGCCGTGCCTTATCAGGAGCCGACGGAACACGCAGCGTTTGGTGAACTTCTGGCATCTTCTGTGAAACCGGCCACGCGTCGGAGGCGGAAATGCCTGTGGCATCCGTACGGCGTAGCCTGGGAGCCGTCTCGTGCGCGCTCGAAGGCAGGGCGACACCGGACACCGCGTGCCACACAAACCCGCGTGAAAGAGGCGATTACCGGCCGTGTCGACCCAGCAGACTTCGCAGGAGAACCCACTGGCGGGTTTCGGTCCGAACGAGTGGATCGTCGAGGAGATGTACCAGCGCTACCTCGCCGACCCCACCAGCGTCGATTCGGCCTGGCACGACTTCTTCGCGGACTACCGCCCGGCGCCCGGCGCCGGGAAGCCGCGCGGAGCTGAGCAGGCCCCGAAGCCGGCCGCCGCGCCGGAGCCCGCCGGCCAGCAGGAGGCGGCCACCACGGTCGCCCAGCCGGCCGAGAAGAAGCCGGCGGAGCCGAAGCCGGAACCCAAGGCCGAGCCCAAGGCGGAGAAGCCCGCCGCCAAGGCCGCCCCGGCCAAGCCGGCGGCCACGAAGGCGGCCCCCGCCAAGCCGGCGGCGGCCAAGCCGACCGCCACCGGCGCGCAGACCACCCCGCTGCGCGGCGTGGCGGCGAAGATCGTCCAGAACATGGACGCCTCGCTGGCCGTGCCGACCGCCACCAGCGTGCGCGCCGTCCCGGCGAAGCTGCTGGTCGACAACCGCATCGTGATCAACAACCACCTCACCCGTGGGCGTGGTGGCAAGGTCAGTTTCACCCACCTCATCGGCTACGCGATGGTCCGCGCCCTCGTCGCCCACCCGGAGATGAACAACTCCTTCGCCGAGGTCGACGGCAAGCCGGTCATGGTCCGGCCGGAGCACGTCAACCTGGGCATCGCGATCGACCTGGTGAAGCCGGACGGCAGCCGCAACCTGGTGGTCCCCTCCATCAAGGCCTGCGAGCAGATGGACTTCCGGCAGTTCTGGCAGGCGTACGAGGACGTGGTCCGGCGCGCCCGCCGCAACGAGCTGACCATGGAGGACCACTCCGGCACCACGATCTCGCTGACCAACCCCGGCGGCATCGGCACCGTGCACTCGATGCCGCGGCTCATGCCGGGGCAGAGCGCCATCATCGGCGTCGGCGCGATGGAGTACCCGGCCCCCTACCAGGGCATGTCCGAGGCCACCCTGGCCGAGCTGGCCGTCAGCAAGGTCATCACCCTGACCAGCACGTACGACCACCGGATCATCCAGGGCGCGCAGTCCGGCGAATTTCTGAAGGTGATGCACGAGCTGCTGCTCGGCGAGCACAACTTCTACGACCAGATCTTCACCTCGCTGCGCATCCCCTACGAGCCGGTGCGCTGGATGCGCGACGTCGCGGTCAACAACGAGGGCCAGATCAACAAGACCGCCCGGGTGCACGAGCTGATCCACGCGTACCGCGTGCGCGGCCACCTGATGGCCGACACCGACCCGCTCGAGTTCAAGATCCGCAAGCACCCCGACCTGGACGTGCTCCAGCACGGGCTGACGCTCTGGGACCTCGACCGCGAGTTCCCCGTCAACGGCTTCGCCGGCAAGCAGCGGATGAAGCTGCGCGACATCCTCGGCGTGCTGCGCGACTCGTACTGCCGCCGGGTCGGCATCGAGTACATGCACATCCAGGACCCGGAGGAGCGGCGCTGGATCCAGGAGCGGATCGAGCGCAAGTACGAGAAGCCGTCGGCCGACGAGCAGAAGCACGTACTCAACCGGCTCAACGCCGCCGAGGCGTTCGAGACCTTCCTCCAGACCAAGTACGTCGGGCAGAAGCGCTTCTCGCTGGAGGGCGGCGAGTCGCTGATCCCGCTGCTCGGCGAGGTGCTGGAGGCCTCCGCCGAGGGCGGGCTGGACGAGGTCGTCATCGGCATGGCCCACCGGGGTCGGCTCAACGTGCTGGCCAACATCGTCGGCAAGCCGTACGAGAAGATCTTCTCGGAGTTCGAGGGGCACCTGGACCCGCGCTCCACGCAGGGTTCCGGCGACGTGAAATACCACCTCGGCCAGAACGGCAAGTTCACCACGCCCGACGGCGACCACGCGGTCAAGGTCTCGGTGGTGGCGAACCCGTCGCACCTGGAGGCCGTCGACCCGGTGCTGGAGGGCATCGTCCGGGCCAAGCAGGACCGGATAGACCTCAAGCTGGAGGGCTACACCGTGCTGCCGCTGGCGGTGCACGGTGACGCCGCCTTCGCCGGTCAGGGCGTGGTCGCCGAGACCCTCAACCTCTCGCAGCTGCGCGGCTACCGCACCGGCGGCACGGTCCACGTGGTGGTCAACAACCAGGTCGGCTTCACCACCGCCCCGGAGTACAGCCGCTCCAGCCTCTACAGCACCGACGTCGCCCGGATGATCCAGGCGCCGATCTTCCACGTCAACGGCGACGACCCCGAGGCCGTGGTCCGGGTCGCCCGGCTGGCCTTCGAGTACCGGCAGGAGTTCAACAAGGACGTCGTCATCGACATGGTCTGCTACCGCCGGCGCGGGCACAACGAGGGCGACGACCCGTCGATGTCCAACCCGCAGATGTACAAGATCATCGACTCGAAGCGCTCCGTCCGCAAGCTCTACACCGAGGAGCTGATCGGGCGCGGCGACATCACCGTGGAGGACGCGGAGGAGCTGCTGCGCGACTACCAGTCGCAGCTGGAGCGGGTCTTCAAGGCCACCCGGGACGCAGCCACCACGCCGCGGCAGCTCAGCCGCCCCAAGCGGGAGGACGAGCCGGAGCCGCAGGTGGAGACCGCCACCGACGCCGCCGTCGTCAAGGCCGTCGGCGAGGCGCACGTCAACCTGCCGGAGGGCTTCACCCCGCACAAGCGGATCCAGCAGCTACTCGACCGACGGGCCAAGATGTCCGTCGAGGGCAACATCGACTGGGGCTTCGGCGAGATCATCGCCTTCGGCTCGCTGCTGCACGACGGGGTCACCGTCCGGCTCGCCGGGCAGGACTCCCGCCGGGGCACCTTCGTGCAGCGGCACGCCTCGGTGGTCGACGCGCAGACCGGCAACGACCACCTGCCGTTGCAGTCGCTGACCGGCGACGGCGAGCGGTCCCGGTTCTTCGTGCACGACTCCCTGCTCAGCGAGTACGCGGCGATGGGCTTCGAGTACGGCTACTCGGTGGAGAACATCAACGCGCTGGTGTGCTGGGAGGCGCAGTTCGGCGACTTCGTCAACGGCGCCCAGTCGGTCATCGACGAGTTCATCTCCTCCGGCGAGGTGAAGTGGGGCCAGCGCTCCGCCGTCACCCTGCTGCTGCCGCACGGCCACGAGGGCCAGGGCCCGGACCACACCTCCGGCCGACCCGAACGGTTCCTCCAGATGTGCGCCGAGGACAACATGCGGGTGTCGATCCCGACCACCCCGGCGAACTACTTCCACCTGCTGCGCCGCCAGGCGCTGTCGCCGAAGCGCAAGCCGCTGGTGGTGTTCACGCCGAAGTCGCTGCTGCGGCACAAGCTCTGCGTCTCCCCGGTGGAGGACTTCACCACCGGCACCTTCCAGCCGGTGCTGCCCGACTCGGGCGCCCCGGCGCCGGAGCAGGTGAAGCGGGTGCTGCTCTGCTCGGGCAAGGTCTACTACGACCTGTTCCAGGCCCGTAACGAGCGGGGCGTCACCGACACCGCGATCATCCGGATCGAGCAGCTCTACCCGATGCCGGTCGAGGAGATCCGGGCCGCCCTGGCGGCGTACCCGAACGCCGAGGACTTCGCCTGGGTGCAGGAGGAGCCGGCCAACCAGGGCGCCTGGTCGTTCGTCGCGCTCAACCTGCTGGAGCACCTGGCGGACGTACGGCTGCGCCGGATCTCCCGCCCGGCGGCGGCCGCCCCGGCCGTGGGCTCCGCGAAGATGCACGAGGTCGAGCAGACCGCGCTGATCGAGGCGGCCCTGCCCCGCCCGTGACCTGACGCACCGCCGAGCGCACCGGGGCAGAGCCCGTCGACCCTGACGGCTCTGCCCCGGTCGCCGTCCCGCCTCCGCCGCCGGCAGGCCCCGGCGGCACCACGGCCCACACAGCACAGCGACGAAGAGGAAACCCACAGCATGTACTTCACCGACCGCGGTATCGAGGAACTGGTCGAGCGCCGGGGCGAAGAGCAGGTCAGCATGGAGTGGCTCGGCGAGCGCCTGCGCGACTTCGTCGACCTGAACCCGGAGTTCGAGACCCCGATCGAGCGCTTCGCCACCTGGCTGGCCCGCCTCGACGACCCCGACGACGAGTAGCCCCTGCCCGGACTGCGCCCGGCTCCGCGACAACTTCATGATCGACGAAAGGGGGCGAAGGACCCGAGCCGGGAATCCGAAGATCTTCTAGGGTGGGTGGGTGGCGCGGAGTGTGTACCTGACCAGCGTGGGGTCCGGCGGCGGGAAGTCGACCGTCGCCCTCGGGCTCGCGGAACTGTTGTCCCGGCAGGTCGAGCGGATCGGCGCGTTCCGGCCGCTCGTACGCGGGCAGGGCCCCGATCCGATCCTCGCCCTGCTCAGTGACCGCTACCGGATCGAGCTGCCGCTGGCCGAGCTGAGCGGCACCAGCTACGCCGAGGCGACGGCACTCGTCGCCGACGGGCGGCGCGAGGAGCTCATCAGCGGCATCGTCGAGCGCTACCGGGAGGTCGAACGGCGCTGCCCCGCCGTGGTCGTGGTGGGCAGCGACTTCGCCGACGGCGGCGACGGCGCCGGCCCCCGCGAGCTGGCCTTCAACGCCCGGCTGGCCACCGAGTTCGGCAGCGTGGTGGTGCCCGTCATCGACGGCTTCGAGCAGGAGCCGGCGGCGATCGCGGCCGCCGCGCGCGGGGCGTACCACGATCTGGAGGACCTCGGGGCGACGGTGCTGGCGGTGATCGCCAACCGGGTGCCGGGCCCCATGACGCTGCCCGAGCTGCCCGTCCCCACGTACGCCATCCCGGAGGTGCCGACCGTGTCGGCGCCGACGGTGGCCGAGGTGGCGGCGGCGCTCGGCGCCACCCTGCTCGCCGGAGACGACGACGCGCTCAGCCGTGACGTGCTCGACTACGTGGTCGGGGCGGCCCACGTGCCGACCCTGCTGGACCACCTGACCGAGGGCGCCCTGGTCATCACCCCCGGCGACCGGGCCGACCTGCTCGTGGCGGCGAGCGCCGCGCACGTGGCCGGGCAGGTCTCGGTCTCCGGACTGGTGCTGACCCTCGGCGAGCGGCCGGACCCGCGGGCGATGCGGCTGGTCGAAGGGCTCAACACGGGGCTCGCGGTGCTCTCCGTGCCCAGCGACAGCTACGACACGGTCGCCGCGTCCAGCCGGATCGAGGGGCGGCCCAGCGCCGCCAACCCACGCAAGGTCGAGGCCGCGCTCGGCGCGTTCGAGCGCTGCGTGGACACCGACGACCTGGCCCGGCGGCTGCGGGTCAGCCGCTCCGAGCGGGTCACCCCGCTGATGTTCGAGTACGACCTGATCGACCGCGCCCGGACCCGGCGCCGGCACCTCGTGCTGCCCGAGGGGGCGGAGGAGCGGATCCTGCGGGCGACGGAGATCCTGCTGCGCCGGGGCGTCGCCGACATCACCCTGCTCGGCCGCCCCGACGACATCGCCCGGCGCACCCGCGAGCTGGGCATCGACATCACCGGCGCGCAGGTGGTCGACCCCGTCGCCAGCGAGTGGCGCGACGAGTTCGCCGCCACGTACGCCAAGCTGCGCGCGCACCGGGGCATGACCCTCGACCTGGCCCACGACGTCGTCGCCCAGCCGAACTACTTCGGCACGCTGATGGTGCAGACGGGGCACGCCGACGGGATGGTCTCCGGCGCGACCCACACCACCGCCGCCACCATCCGCCCCGCGTTCGAGATCATCCGCAACGTGCCGGGCGTCTCGGTGGCCTCCAGCGTCTTCTTCATGCTGCTCGCCGACCGGGTGCTGGTCTACGGCGACTGCGCGGTCAACCCCGACCCGGACGCCGCCCAGCTCGCCGACATCGCCATCTCCTCGGCGGACACCGCCGCCCGGTTCGGCATCGAACCACGGGTCGCGATGCTGTCCTACTCCACCGGCAGCTCCGGGGCGGGCGCCGACGTCGAGAAGGTCGCGGCAGCCACCAAGCTCGTCCGGGAACGCCGGCCCGACCTGCTCGTCGAGGGGCCCATCCAGTACGACGCCGCCATCGACCCGGCGGTCGCGGCGACGAAGCTGCCCGGCAGCGAGGTCGCCGGCCGGGCCACGGTCTTCATCTTCCCGGACCTGAACACGGGCAACAACACGTACAAGGCGGTGCAGCGCTCCGCCGGGGCGGTGGCCGTCGGACCGGTCATGCAGGGCCTGCGGCGGCCGGTGAACGACCTGTCCAGGGGCGCCACCGTGCCGGACATCGTGAACACCGTGGCGATCACCGCCATCCAGGCCGCAGCCACCGAGGAGTCGTCATGAACGCGCCCGTCGACGGTGCCCCCGCGCCGCAGGAGGCCGGCCGGGTCCTCGTGCTCAACTGCGGGTCGTCGTCGGTGAAGTACCGGCTCTTCGACGGCGACCGGGTGGTCGACAAGGGCACCGTGGAGCGGGTCGGCGAGGCCGGTGGCGGCCCGGCCGACCACGAGACGGCCGTCCGGGCCATCCTCGACGGGCTGGACCTGAGCGGGCTCGCCGCCGTCGGTCACCGGGTGGTGCACGGCGGGAAGCGGTTCGGCGAGCCGGTGCTCGTCGACGACGCGGTGCTGACCGCGATCCGCGACCTGATCCCGCTCGCACCGCTGCACAATCCCGCCAACCTGACCGGCATCGAGGTCACCCGGGCGGCGCTGCCGCAGGTGCCGCAGGTCGCCGTCTTCGACACCGCGTTCCACCACACCCTGCCCGAGGCCGCCGCGACCTACGCGATCGAGCGGGCCACCGCCGAGCGGTACGGCATCCGGCGCTACGGCTTCCACGGCACCTCGCACGCGTACGTGTCGCGACGCACCGCCGAGCTGCTCGGCCGCCCGTACGCCGAGGTGAACACGATCACCCTGCACCTCGGCAACGGCGCGAGCGCCTGCGCGGTGGCCGGCGGCCGGAGCGTGGCCACCTCGATGGGCATGTCCCCCCTGGAGGGCCTGGTCATGGGCACCCGCAGCGGCGACCTCGACCCGACCGTGATCTTCCACCTGCGCCGGGAGGGCGGGCTCTCCGTCGACGAGATCGACGACCTGCTCAACCACCGCAGTGGCCTGCTCGGGCTGACCGGCGCCAACGACATGCGCGAGGTGCTCACGCGCCGGGCGGACGGCGACCCGGCGGCGACGCTCGCCTTCGACGTCTACTGCCGGCGGATCACCGGCTACGTCGGCGCGTACTACGCCCTGCTCGGCCGGGTGGACGCGGTCACCTTCACCGCCGGTGTCGGCGAGCACGCCGCGCCGGTACGCGCCGCCGCCCTTGCCGGCCTGGAACGGCTCGGCATCGCGGTGGACCCGGAACGCAACGCCGGCAGCGGCGACCGGGTCGTCTCGCCGGAGGGCGCCGAGGTGACCGTCTGCGTCGTCGGCACCGACGAGGAGCGCGAGATCGCCCTCCAGACCCGCGCCGTCATCGAGGCCGCCGGCTGACGGCCAACCGGTCGGCACGGCACGAGCAGGTCGTTGCGCCCGGCCCGGCTGCCGCCTGGCCACTCTTCGGGGAGACGGTGCCGGCGGCCCGGGTGGCCCGCTGTTTCGCGCTGTGCTGCGCGACGAGGCGACCGTGGCCGGCAGCCCTCCGCCGGCGGGCGTTCACACCCCGCCGGTTGAGGCCGGCGCCGGGTCGCCGTCGGCCTCAGCTCCGGCCCTTGCCGCGACGCCGGGCGGATCGGGTACGCCGGACCCGGTCGCGTCCCGGCCCTCGGCGCGGTGGTGCGGGTGTGGGCCGGTCGAACATCCCGGTCGGGACGAGGGCCGCGAAGACGAACGCCCCGCCCGCCGTGGCGACCAGCAGCCCGAACGGAATGCCGCCCCAGGAGTTGAGGAAGAAGACCGAGTCGTCGGTGTTGCCGTTGGCGGCGACGAACTCACCCGGTCGCTCCGGGTCGACCCAGAGCGTCATCACCTCGGGCGGATCGCGCAGGCAGCCACCGGCCGAGCCGCAGAGGATGCGCTCGTTGTGCCGGACGCCCTCGTAGTCGTACCAGACCTGGACGGTGTCGGTGCCGCCGCCGCGTCCCACGGTGTCGCGCCGGTCGGTCACCGTCGCCCGTACCGGGACGCCGTCCGCCCGTAGCCGCTCCGCCTTGGCGTGCAGGTGCCACTTGTACGCACCGGTGGCCACCGCGTTCGTCAGCCCCGCGAGCAGCAGCACCAGGCCGAGGGCGGCGCTGCCCCGACGGATGCCGCGAAGACCGGAGCGGAGCCTCCGCCACCGCCCCGGGGCGCGCGCCGGACGTCGCGTGTCGGACGGCGTGGCGGGAGCGCCCGGCCCCGGGTCGCCTGATGGCTCCAACGCCGGTCAGCTCAGGGCGAGCCAGGCGAGCAGGGCGACCAGCGCGACCGCCGCCGCGCCGACGAGCAGCGGCGTCCGGGAGGCGCCGGCCGGAGCCTCGGGCTCGGCGGTGTGGGCGTAGGCGCGGAACGCCTCGGTGTTGCCGCTCGGGTCGGTGCGGTTCTCAGACATGGCGGTGACCCTAGCCAAGCCGGTTCCGGGCCGCCGTCCCCGGCACGCGGACCGGGGTCAGGTCGAGCCGGCCGGTGGAGACGATCCGCCCGGGTGGCGGGGGCGTCCGGTCCGGACGGCGGGACCGCTGCGGGCCGCCGGGCACCTACCGTGAAGCCGTGGGGATCAAGCGGCTGGTCGCCGTACTGATGACGACGCTGCTGGCCGGTTGCGCCCCGGCGGCCACCGCCGCGCCCGGCGCACCGCCGCCGCCGCGCCCGGCGCCCGTGGCGGCCTACTCCGTCGGCGTACGCACCTTCACGGTCGATCCCGCCTCGGCGCGCCCCCTGCCGGTGACCGTCTGGTATCCGGCAGATCGCGGCGCGGTGGCCGCCGGCCGCTTCCCCGTGGTGGTCTACAGCCACGGGCTGCACAGCCTGCCCGAACTGCACGCCGGGCTGACCACGCGCTGGGCCGCCGCCGGGTTCGTGGTGGCCGCCCCGACCTACCCGCACACCCGGCGCGGCGCGGGCCGGTTCAGCCGCGCCGACGTACGCCATCAGCCGGCCGACGGTTGGCGGCTGATCCGGCACCTGGTGCGGCTCGACGCCCGGGCCGGGGACCCGCTCGCCGGCCACCTCGACGTCGCCCGGATCGCCGCCGCCGGCCACTCGGCGGGCGGCTTCACCACCGCCGGCATGTTCACCTCCGGGCGCTCGGGGCGGCTGCGCGCCGGCATCGTGATCGCCGGCGGCGGGATGGCCGGCAGCTTCGCCGGGCCGGCGGCCCCGCTGCTCTTCGTGCACGGTACGGCGGACCGGATCGTGCCGGTGACGGTCGGCCGCGCCGCGTACCACCGCACCACCGGCCCGTCCACCTTCCTGAGCCTGCTCGGGCAGGGCCACGGCGAGTACCTGAGCCCGGGCCTGCCGGGCTTCGACCAGGTTCTCGCCACCACCACCGACTTCCTCCGCTGGACGCTCTACGGTGACGAGGCAGCCGGCCGCCGCCTGCCCGCCGACGCCCGCTCCCCCGGCGTGACGGCGTACGAGACCCGCCTCGCCCGCTGATCCCTCCCGTGCCGGCGCAGGAGCCGGACATACCGCCCGCCGCCAGCGCCCGCTCCCACCCGCGCCACCGGTCACCGCCGGTCCGAGCAGACAAAGGCGCGTGCGTGAGAGGGACCGTCCCGGCTACGGTGCCGCCGTGGACGATCTCGCGAGGCGGCAACTGGACGGCATCGCGGAACTGGCCGGGCTCGCGGCGGCGGCCGGCATCGAGGTGTGGCTACGCGGCGGCTGGGCCATGGACTTCCACCTGGGCGAGGTCACCAGGGCGCACGTCGACGTCGACTGGTACTGCTGGCGCGCGGACGCCGACCGGCTGGCCGACCTGCTGCGCGGGCGCGGCTGGCGGCCCGACCCCCGGATGCCCGTCGACGTGCAGCTCGACCTCGTGCGCGCAGACGTCGAGATGAGCGTCGCCTACCTGGCCCGGGACGCCACGGGGCGGGTGGTGGTGGGCGCCGGCCCGTGGGCGGGCACCGCCCTGCCGGACGGCATGCTGACCGGTCCGCCCGGTCGCATCGGCTCGCTGGCCGTCCCGATGATCTCGGTGGCCGCGCAGATCGAGTTCAAGGAGATGTTCCCCGTCTGGATGCCGGACCGGCCCCGGCGAGGCAAGGACGCCGCCGACCTGACCCGCCTCCGCGCCACCGACCGCCACCCATGACCGGCTAGCGCTCCCGGTGATCAGGACGCCATGTACCGAAAACGGGCCGGAACACGTCCATGCCGTCCTGATCACCGGGGCGTCACGGGGTGCACGCGGGTGCTACGGGGTGCACGCGGGTGCTACGGGGTGCACGCGGGTGCTACGGGGTGCACGCGGGTGCTACGGGGTGCACGCGGGTGCTACGGGGTGCACGCGGGTGCTACGGGGTGCACGCGGGTGCTACGGGGTGCAGGGCCGGGTGGCGGGCGTCGTGGTGTGGCGAGGGTTGGGGGCGATCGTTGGGGGGCGGGGGTGGGGGGCGAGGCACAATCGTCTCCATGCCGCGTCGTGTCACCCCCGCCCTGCTCGCCTCCGCACTGTTCACCGCCGGTCTGGTCGGCTGCTCCGACGACGCCGGGCCGGCTCCGCGGGAGGCGGCTCCGCAGGTGACGGCCCCGGCGCCGCCCTCGCAGGCGGTCACCGCCACCCCGCAGGTGCCCGCCGGCACCGCGCCCGGCAAGGCCTTCGCCGTCGGCGTACGCCAGTTGAAGCTGAACCGCGACGGGAAGCGGCCGCTGCCGGTGACCGTCTGGTATCCGGCGGCCGGGAAGCCCGGCGGGCAGCCGGAGGGGTCGGCGGACGCCGCCACGGGGAAGTTCCCCGTGGTGATGTTCAGCCACGGGTTGAGCGCCCGGCCGGCCGACTACAGGGCGCTGCTGACCCGGTGGGCGGCGGCCGGGTTCGTGGTGGCCGCGCCGACGTTCCCGCACACCGCCTCCGGCGGCGACGGCAACGTGCTCGACGTGCTCAACCAGCCGGCCGACGTGTCGTACGTGCTGACCCAGGTGCTCGCCCTCGACGGCAGGTCCGGCGACCCGCTGCGTGGCCGGCTCGCCACGGACCGGGTGGCCGCAGCCGGGCACTCGGCCGGCGGGGTGACCACTATCGGCCTCTTCACGACCGGCCGGGACGAGCGGCTGGACGCCGGGGTGGTCTTCGCCGGCACGGCACTCGGCGTGGGCACCGCCTTCGCGGGCGCCGCCGCCCCGCAGCTCTTCGTGCACGGCGAGGCCGACGAGGTGGTCGAGTACGCCGCCGGCAAGGCCGTCTACGACAAGGTGCCCTGGCCGAAGGCGATGCTGAGCCTGCCGAAGGGCGACCACGGCCGGGCGCTGCTCAGCGACGGGGCCGCGCTGCGGGTGGTCGCCGACACCACGGTCGAGTTCCTGCGCTGGTCGCTCTACGGCGACCAGGCCGCCAAGGGCCGCATCCCGACCGACGCCGCCCGCGACGACGTCGCCACCCTCGACAACCGCCTCTGAGTCACCGGTGACCTCCCCGCTCGGGGGCGGCGGCGGGCAGGACGCCACCCGGGGCGGCCACCGGTGCGTGCCTCAGGCGGTGTGGTCGACGACGACCTTGCCGAAGACGTCGCCGGAGTGCAGGCGGGCGAAGGCGTCGGCGACCTCGCTGAACGGGACCACGGTGTCCACCACCGGGCGTACGCCGCGCTCGGCGCAGAACGCGAGCAGGGCGGCCAGCTCGACCGGGGTGCCCATCGAGGTGCCCAGGATCTCCAGCTGCATGGCGAAGACACGGCGCAGGTTGACCTTGGGCTCGTGCCCGCTGGTGGCGCCGGAGACCACGATCCGGGCCATCGGCGCGGCGGACTTCAGGGAGTGGTCGAAGGTCGCCGCCCCGACCGTCTCGATGACGACGTCGACCCGCTCCGGCAGCCGGGCGCCGGGCTCGACGGCGGTGGCGCCCAGCTCGGCGATCCGTGCCCGCTTGGCGGCGTCGCGGCTGGTCGCGTACACCCGCTTGCCCATCGCGACGGCCAGCGCGACGGCCGCGGTGGCCACGCCCCCGCCGGCGCCCTGCACGAGCACGGCGTCGGCCTCGTCGACCCGGCCCCTGGTGGTCAGCATCCGCCACGCGGTCAGCCAGGCCGTCGGCAGGCAGGCCGCGTCCGCCGCCGCCAGGCCCGCCGGCAGGGCCAGCAGGTTCGACCGGGGTACGGCGACCCGCTCGGCCAGCGTGCCGGGGAAGTGCTCGGAGAGGATGGAGACGCCGCGCGGGTCCCCCGGGGTCGGGATCACCGGGTAGACGACGACCTCGTTGCCGTCCGGGTCCACCCCGACGGCGTCGCAGCCGAGGATCATCGGCAGCTGCTCCGCGCGCAGCCCGACCCCCCGCAGGGACCAGAGGTCGTGGTGGTTGAGGGAGCTGGCCCGCACCTGCACGGTCACCCAGTCGTCGGCCGGGTGGGTCGGCTCGGGCTGCTCGCCGACGGTGAGCGCGGCGAGCGGGTTGGCGTCGTCGAAGCGGGAGGCGAAGGCGGCACGCATGATCGGCACGGTAACAAGCCGAGCCCCCGACAAGAAGGGCACCGACGCGCGGAGGGGCCCTTTCCCGTCGTCGGGCGACGGGAAAGGGCCCCTCACCCGGTCAGCGGGTGACGCCGTCGCGGCGGGCGGCCTCGGCCACCGCCTCGGCCACCGCGGGGGCGACCCGGGGGTCGAGCGGGGACGGCACGATCGCCTCGGCGGTGAGCGACCCGGCCACCACGCCGGCGATGGCGTCGGCGGCGGCGACCTTCATGCCCTCGGTGATCCGGGTGGCGCGGGCGTCCAGCGCGCCCCGGAACACGCCCGGGAAGGCCAACACGTTGTTGATCTGGTTGGGGTAGTCGCTGCGGCCGGTGGCGACGACCGCGACGTGCCGGGCGGCCACCTCGGGGTGCACCTCGGGCGTCGGGTTGGCCAGCGCGAAGACGATGCCCCCGGGGGCCATGCCGGCGATCGCCGCCTCCGGGATCTGCCCGCCCGAGACGCCGATCAGCACGTCGGCGCCGCGCAGCGCCTCGGTGACGTCGCCCTCACGACCGCCGGCGTTCGTGCTCGCGGCCAGCTCGGCCTTGCTGCCGGTCAGCTCGGACCGGTGCCGGCCGATGATGCCCTTGGAGTCGCAGACCACCACCTGGTCGGGGTTCACGCCGCCGGCGACGAGCATCTTCGTCACCGCGACCCCGGCCGCGCCGGCGCCGCTGACCGTCACCCGCAGGTCGCCGAGCTTGCGGTCGAGCAGCGCCGCGGCGTTGCGCAGGGCGGCGAGCACGACGATCGCGGTGCCGTGCTGGTCGTCGTGGAAGACCGGGATGTCCAGCGCCTCGTCGAGGCGGCGCTCCACCTCGAAGCAGCGCGGGGCGCTGATGTCCTCCAGGTTGATCCCGCCGAACGACGGGGCCAGCGCGCGCACCACGGCCACGATCTCGTCCACGTCCTGGGTGTCCAGGCAGACCGGTACCGCGTCGACCCCGGCGAACTGCTTGAACAGCACCGCCTTGCCCTCCATCACCGGCAGCGACGCGCGCGGGCCGATGTTGCCCAGCCCGAGTACGGCCGAGCCGTCGGTGACGACCGCGACGGTGTGCGACGCCCACGTGTAGTCGTCGGCGAGCGTCGGGTCGGCGGCGATCGCCTCGCAGACCCGGGCCACACCCGGGGTGTACGCGAGGGAGAGGTCCTCCCGGCTGGTCAGCGGGACGGTCGAGGCGACGGCCATCTTGCCGCCCCGGTGCAGCCGGAAGACGGGATCAGCGGGGTCCACGGGGGACGATGACATGGTGACTCCATGATCTGTCGAGCAGACGGAGCGGCCGGCGCGGACGCGAGGTGAGGCGCCGAGCGGCGGCACGCGGTGCGGGGGTCACCCGGGCACGTCCCGAGCATAGTGTCGCCACCGTCACACCGATGTGAGCGGGGTCATATCCGACGGGGGCGCACCCGGGCGGGGTGGGGCCAGTAGCGGGCCACCACGCGACCCCGCACGTCGGCCACCCCGTACGCCCGGGAATCGTCGGCGATCAGGCCGTTGTCGCCGTGCAACCACCAGCCGCCGCCCTGTGCGCGTACGGCGCGCTTGACCACGAGCAGGTCGGGGCGGCTGCGGAAGACGGCGACCACGACGTCGCCGGGGCGCACCGCCCGGCCGCCCGGGCGCACCAGCACCGCGTCGCCGTGCCGCAGCGTGGGCGACATTGAGGGGCCGGTCACCAGGACGGCGGTCAGCGGCCACCGCAACCGGGGGCCCACCGCCGGGTAATCGGTCCCCATCGGTTTCCCCTCCAGCCGGCCTCCCCGGAGCGCCTCCAGGAGTAATGTCGTCTTGGATCATCGCAAACTTCCCATGGAGGATCCTGATGCGACTTCCGCGCATCCTTACGCCCCGCGTGACCGCCAGCGCCCACTGCGACCTGCCCTGCGGCGTCTACGACCCGGCCCAGGCCCGGATCGAGGCCGAGTCGGTGAAGGCGATCTGCGAGAAGTACCAGGCCAACACCGACCCCGAGTTCCGCACCCGCGCCATCCTGATCAAGGAGCAGCGCGCCGACCTGGTGAAGCACCACCTGTGGGTGCTCTGGACCGACTACTTCAAGCCGGCCCACTTCGAGAAGTACCCGCACCTGCACCAGCTGTTCAACGAGGCCACCAAGCTGGCCGGCGCCGCCGGCGCGAAGGGCGGCACCGACCCGTCCAAGGCCGACGAGCTGCTCCAGAAGATCGACGAGATCTCCAAGATCTTCTGGGAGACCAAGCAGGCGTGACCCTCACCGGTCCGCCGACGATCCGGCCGGCACGTCCCGAGGGCGTGCCGGCCGTCGTCATGGCGCACGGATCGGCCGGCCACGAACCGACCCCCACCGGCTCGGCGGGGACGCGCTGACGGGTCCCGCCGCGCAGGAACGTGGCGGTCCCCACACGTCCGGGCGACCGAGCGGGTAGAGTCCCCGACCGGGGGGATGAGTGGTGACTCAACTGACCGGGCAGCCGACGACCGACGACGACGTCGTGCACCTCACCGTGCCCGCGGACGGGGGCTACCTCGGGGTGCTACGTACCGCCACCGCGGGGCTCGCGGCGCGGCTCCAGTTCGCCCTCGACGAGATCGAGGACCTGCGGATCGCCGTCGACGAGGCGTGCGCGATGCTGCTCGCCATCGCCACCCGCGACGCGGAGCTCGACTGCCGCTTCGCGGTCACCGACGACGCGCTCACCGTGGAGGTGACCGTGCCGACGGTGCGTGGCGCCACGCTCCCCGCCGAGTCGTCGTTCGCCTGGAAGGTGCTCACCGCGCTGACCACGTCCGCGGCCGCGACGGCCGCCGACGGCCAGGCCACCATCTCGCTGCTCACCCGACGCGCCTCCGGCTACTGACACCTCGATCCGGCGCCACGCCGGGCGTCACCCGAAGCCGAGGGCCCGGGTGGTGGGGGTGCTGACCAGCAGTGCGGTCACGCCGAGGCCGAGGGCGATCAGCGGTACGCCGAGCCACCCCATGCCGCCCTGGATCATGAACCACCCGATCGGCAGCAGCATCAACTGGAGCACGATCGCCGGGGACCGGGCTCCCGCCCGCCGGCGGGTCAGCGCGCCGCCCAGCGCCCAGAGGGCCGCCGCCGCGCCGATGGCGAACGCGGTCACCAGCAACGCCGACGTGAGGTCGGTGGTGGTCGCGGTGAGGTCGGCCCAGAGCAGCCACGCGGCGACCAGTCCCACGGCGACCGCCTCGGCCCGCAGCAACCGGACCGCCCAGCGGAGGGTGACGGGGATCGGGTCGGAGTCGATGGTCACGCGCGCCACGATACCCGTGGTGGCGCGCGGTACAGTGCCGCCCATGCGGGCCGTCCTGGTGGTCAATCCGAAGGCCACCACCACCAGCGAGCGCAGCCGGGACGTCCTGGTCCGGGCACTGCGCAGCGAAGTCGACCTCTCCGTGCGCTACACCCGACGGCGGGGCCACGCGACCGACCTGGCGCGCGAGGCGGCCGAGGAGGGCGTCGACGTCGTCGTCACGCTCGGTGGCGACGGGACGGTCAACGAGGTCGTCAACGGGTTGATGACGGCGCAGCCGCCGACCCTGCCGAACGGGGCCACGCCGGCCGAGCGGCTGCCCGCCCTGGCGACCGTGCCGGGGGGCTCCACGAACGTCTTCGCGCGGGCGCTGGGCCTGCCCCGGGACTGGCCGGACGGGACCAGCATGATCCTGGAGGGCCTGCGGCTGGGCCGGTACCGGACGATCGGGCTCGGCCGGGCCGACGACCGCTACTTCACCTTCTGCGCGGGCTTCGGCGTCGACGCGGCCGTCATCCACCGGGTGGAGCAGGCCCGCCGGCGGGGCCGGGTCTCGACGCCCGCCCTCTACTTCCGGTCCACCGTGGCCCAGTACTTCCTCAACTCCGACCGCCGTCATCCGGCGATCAGTCTGGAGCGCCCGGGCGAGCCGGCGGAGGGCGAGCTGGCGACGGTCATCATCCAGAACACCGCCCCGTGGACCTATCTGGGGGACCGCGAGGTGAACCCGAACCCGGAGGCGTCGTTCGATCTGGGCCTGGACGTGCTGGCACTGCGTCAGCTGCGGGTGGCCAGCACGACACGGACGGTGACGCAGTTCTTCTCCCGAACGCCGGATCCGCACGGCCGTCAGGTGCTGCGGCTGCACGATGTTGCCGAGTTCACCCTGGTCTCGGCCCGTCCGCAGGCGTTCCAGCTCGACGGCGACTACCTTGGCGAGCGGGAGAAAGTCAGATTCACATCCATTCCCGCCGCACTGAGAGTAATCTGCTAGGTCTCGGGTACTGCCCTTGGTCGACGCGGTCGCGCCACCGGTCGATGCGACGGCCGCCACACCGAGGGGCAGGTGCCGGAAATGTCAGCAATGTCACGCGGACTGTACTATATTGATCCTCGACAGTGGTACGCCGGGTAACCAGGAAGGCGCTGGAATCCGGACAAAGGGGTTGTGGGCTTGCTCACCGCCCGGAGTTTTTCCGAGCGTCACCCTTGACATCCCCGATGTTCGTGAAAGTATTCACAAGCGAACTTGAGTTACCGGGACATTGCCTGGATACGCTCGTCAGGTTGAGCTGTTCCAGCAGGTCCGCGGGGCCGACACAGCCTGCTCACGCATTGCCGAATAGGCAGACGCGAACCGTCACCATCGGCGCTGCGGATGCAAATAGGAAAAGCAACAGAAGCAATATCTGCCACCCCACCCAGAATGAGGAGTGTTGCCGCCATGGACTGGCGTCACCATGCTGTCTGCCGCGACGAGGACCCGGAGCTGTTCTTCCCGATCGGGACGTCCGGACCGGCTCTCCTGCAGGTCGAGCAGGCCAAGGCCGTCTGCCGGCGCTGCTCCGTGACCGACCAGTGCCTGCAGTGGGCGCTGGAGTCCGGTCAGGACGCTGGCGTCTGGGGCGGGATGAGCGAGGAGGAGCGGCGGGCTGTCAAGCGCCGCGGTGGCCTCCGGGTGCTGCGCGCTCACTCCGCCTGATCCCCACGCACCAGCGATACGCCCCGGCCGGGTACGCCCGCCGGGGCGTATCGCTGTCCGCATGTCCTGCCGGTACCCGCCGGGGACAGTCGACGATCATGAGCGGGGCGTGAGTCCCGTCACCCGGCCGAGGGCGTCCACCCGCCGCAGGACCAGGTCGGCCAGCTCCGGCGCGTCGGTCAGCGGGGCGGACACGGCCACCGCCCCCGCGCCCCGCGCCGACGCGGCGACGGCGTCGTGGAACAGGCCCGGAGCCAGGAAGTACGCCGACACGGCCACCCGAAGGGCACCCCGGTCCCGCAGCCGGGCCACCGCCGCGGCCACCTCCGGCGGGGCCGCCGAGGCGTACGACACACGGGTCGGCACCCCGAGTCGGGCGGCGAGGGCGGCGGCCACCCGCCCCACCGACCCGCGCGCCCGGGCGTCCCTCGTGCCGGCCGCCGCCAGCACCAGCGCGTCGAACCGCCCCGGCTCCGCCTCGGCCAGCCGTCGGCGTAGCCCCGCCAGCAGACCGCCGTCCACCTCCCCGTCGGCGGGACCGAGCACGTCGGTCACCCGTACCGCGATCGGTGGTCCCGCCTCCCGGGCGGCCGCGACGGCCGCCGGGACGTCCACCCGCCGGTGGTACGCCGCGGTGAGCAGCAGCGGCACCAGCACGGCCCGGGGGTGCCCGGCGGCGGCCAGGTCCCGCAGCACCGTCGCCGGCCCCGGCTCGGTGTGGTCCAGCCAGCTCGCCAGCACCGGCGTGCCCGGGCGGACGGCCGACACGGCCCGGGCCAGCGCCCGGGTCGCCTCGGCGGCCCTCGGGTCCCGGCTGCCGTGGGCGACCAGCACCACCGGGTCGGCCGCCCCCGACGGCCCGGGCGCTTCCGGCGACACGGGAGGGACCGGGGTGGGCCCGGTCAGACGTGCAGTCCGCACTCGGTCTTCTCGAACATGGCCCAACGGCCGGCCCGGGGGTCCTCACCCGCCTTCGTACGGCGGGTGCAGGGCCAGCAGCCGATCGAGCCGTAGCCCTGCCGGAACAGCTCGTTGACCGGCACGTTCCAGCGGGCGACGTAGGCGTCCACGTCGGCCTGCCGCCATGCCGCGATCGGGTTGACCTTGACCTTGCCCCGGCGGGCGTCGAAGGTCACCACCGGCGTGTTCGCCCTGGTCGGCGACTCGTCCCGACGGAGCCCGGCGGCCCAGGCGTCGTAGCCGGCGAGCGCCCGCTCCAGCGGCTCCACCTTGCGCAGCTGGCAGCAGTCGTCCGGCGCCTTGTTGAACAGGCGCGGACCGTACTGGCCGTCCTGCTGGCCCACGGTCAGCCGCGGCCGGATCGAGCGCACGTTCACCGGCAGCGTCCGGGCCACCTCGTCGCGGACCCGGAGCGTCTCCGGGAAGTGCAGGCCGGTGTCGAGGAAGACCACGTCCACGCCCGGGGCGACCCGGGAGACCAGGTGCGCCAGCACCGCGTCGGCCATGGAACTCGTGACGCAGAACCGGTCGCCGAACGTCTCGGCCGCCCAGCGGGCGATCTCCAGCGCGGGGGCGCCCTCCAGCTCCCGGCCGGCCTCCTCGGCCAACGCCCGCAGCTCGTCCGGGCGACGCCGGGCCGGGTCGGCCGGGCCGGAGCGGGCCGGGTCGGAGCGGGCCGGGTCGGCCGGCGCGGGCGTACCCGGGCCCACCAGGTTCAGGCCAGTCGCGGAGACGAGACCGGGCCGCTCGCCCGGTCGCGCGCTCACCGGGCCACCGCCCTGCCGAGCAGGCCGGCGAACTTCACCGTGAACACCCGGGCGCACGCGTGGCACTCCCAGGCGCCGTGGCCGGCCTCGCTCGGCCGCAGGTCCTCCTCGCCGCAGTACGGGCAGTACAGCGGCGCGGAACGGGTCTCGCTCATCGGAGTTCCTCCTCGTCGACCCTGATCACCCAGTTGGCGAACGTCTCGCCCGCCTCCCGGCCGGCCAGGTAACGCCGGGCCAGCCGCTCCACGTACGCCGGAAGCTCCTCGGCGGTGGTCTTCAGACCGCGCAGCTTGCGGCCGAACCCGGCCGTCTGCCCCTCGGCCATGCCGAGCCCGCCGCCGAGGTGGACCTGGAAGCCCTCCACCTGCCGGCCGTCCGGCCCGACCACGAGCTGGCCCTTGAGGCCGATGTCGGCGACCTGCGTGCGGGCGCAGGCGTTGGGGCAGCCGTTGAGGTGGATGGAGATGTCGGCGTCGAAGTCGCGCAGCCGCTCCTCCAGCCGGGCCACCAGCTCCTCGCCGCGCGCCTTGGTCTCGACGATCGCCAGCTTGCAGTACTCGATGCCCGTGCAGGCCATGGTGCCGCGCCGCCAGGCCGACGGCCGCGCCTCCAGACCGATGCCGCGCAGCTCGCGCACCAGCGAGTCGGTCCGCTCCGGCGCCACGTCCAGCACCAGCAGCTTCTGGTACGGGGTGAGCCGCACCCGCCCGCTGCCGTGCGCCTCGACGACGTCGGCCAGGCGGGCGAGCTGCCCGCCTGAGACCCGGCCCACCACCGGTGCGGCGCCCACCCAGTGGCGGCCGTCGCGCTGCGGGTGCACCCCGATGTGGTCCACGGGCCGGTCGGGCAGCTGCGGGGCCGGGCCGTCGAGCAGGGCGCGGCCCAGGTACTCCTTCTCCAGCACCTCGCGGAACTTCTCCACGCCCCAGTCGGCGACCAGGAACTTCAGCCGGGCGCGGTTGCGCAGCCGGCGGTAGCCGTAGTCGCGGAAGATGCCGACCACGCCCGCCCAGACGTCCGGCACCTCGTCCAGCGGCACCCAGACGCCGAGCCGCTGCGCCAGCATGGGGTTCGTGGACAGGCCACCGCCGACCCACACGTCGAAGCCCGGCCCGTGGTCCGGGTGGTCCACCCCGAGGAAGGAGATGTCGTTCGCCTCGTACGGGGTGTCGACCAGCCAGGAGATGGAGGTCTTGAACTTGCGCGGCAGGTTGGAGTACGCCTTGTCGCCCACGTACCGGCGGACGATCTCGTCGACGGCCGGCGTCGGGTCGACCAGCTCGTCGCGGGCCACGCCAGCGACCGGGCTGCCCAGCACGACCCGGGGGCAGTCGCCGCACGCCTCGGTGGTCTGGAGGCCGACGGACTCCAGTCGGCGCCAGATCTCCGGCATGTCCTCGACGCGGATCCAGTGGTACTGGATGTTCTGCCGGTCGGTGATGTCGGCCGTGTCCCGGGCGAACTCGCGGGAGATGTCCGCGACCACCCGCAGCTGCGCCAGGTCGAGCTCGCCCCCGTCGACCCGCACGCGGAGCATGAAGAACTCGTCCTCCAGCTCGTGCGGCTCCAGCACGGCGGTACGGCCACCGTCGATGCCCGCCTTGCGCTGGGTGTAGAGGCCCCACCAGCGGAACCGGCCGCGCAGGTCCTGCGGGTCGATCGAGGCGAACCCGTGGTGGGCGTAGATGTTCTCGATCCGCGACCGTACGTTCAGCGGGTCGTCGTCCTTCTTGATCCGCTCGTTGGGGTTGAGCGGCTCGCGGTGACCGAGCGCCCACTGACCTTCCCCCCGGGGCCGGCGGGGGGTCCGGGCCGGTCGGGGAGACGTCGGGTCCCCGGCCCGGGCCGGAATGCTGCTGACCGCCATGGCGGCGTCCTCCGTTGTCTGCGGTGCCTCTGGGACACGCAAGGCGCGCGGCCGACCCGTCGGAACGGGCTGGCGACAACGGTGTCGGGACAGCCGGCGCGAGGCGCGCCCGAGACAGATTGGTCGGGCGTCGTCAGTGGGCCGGACAGATCGCGCTGCGCACGCGGCCGTAGTCGACGTGGCGGCGGGCCACGAGACGGCGGACGACAGCGGCGGTCATGAAAGTCATGCTGCCACACCCGGTGGGAGCCAGCCAACGAACGCGTGTGGGATCCCACATCACGGGCCAGCGCGGAAACGCCGCCGCAGGCGGTCGACGCGCGGGGCGCTGTCACCCGGAACGCTGATACCTCTGCGGCATAAATATACCCGTGTGGTATCGAGACCAGCGAACTACACCGCCGGGCCGCCGAGGTCCGGCGCAGCCAGTCACGGTTCATCACCCAGACCGTGGTCCCGGGCTTCTCCGGCCACGCGTGCCCGATCGCCGGATCGGCGCACGGGAGGTCCGGATTGTGTGACGCTGCGGTACGTGACCGGTTCCGCTGACCCGCCCGGCGAGCGCGTCCCGCCGGTGCGCGGGGCGGCGGGCGGGCCGGATCGTGCGGGCCGGCTGGTCTGGATCGCGCCGAGCCTGGTCACGCTGGCCGTCGTACTGACCGGGATCGACCACGCGCAGCCGTGGCGCGACGAGTTGGCCACCTGGAGCGCGGCGACCCGCTCGCCCGCCGACCTCGTCCGGCTCGCCGGCACCATCGACGCCGCCACCAGCCCCTACTACCTGTTCATGCACGCCTGGGTGGCCGTCTTCGGCGACTCGGTGACCGCGCTGCGGCTGCCCGCCGCACTGGCCATGGCCGCCACGGCCGGGCTGACGGCGGTCCTCGGGCAGCGGCTGGTCGGCACCCGGGCCGGGCTGCTCGCCGGGCTGCTCCTCGCGGTGCTCCCGGGCACCTCGCGGTACGGCCAGGAGGCCCGCCCGTACGCGCTGGCCACCCTCCTGGCCATGCTGGCCACCCTGCTGCTGGTCGAGGCGACGGCCCGGCCGGGGTGGACGCGCTGGGCCGGGTACGCCGCCGCCGTGGCCGCGCTCGGGCTCACCCACCTGGTGGCGCTCACGCTGCTCGCCGCGCACGCGGTGGCGGTGCTCGCCACCCGCCGTACGGGGCCGCCGAGCCGCCCGCTGCGCTGGGTCCTCGCCCTGCTGCCGACCGTACTGCTGGTGGCGCCGCTGGTGCTGCTCGCCAGGGCACAGCGGGCCCGGCAACTCGGCTGGGTGGACACCGCCCGGCCCGACGACCTCGCCGCGCTCGCGGGCGGGGTGACGCAGAGCGGCGTGGTGGGCGGGGTGCTGGTGGGCCTCGCGGCGCTGGGCGCGGCCACGCTCGGCCGGCGCGCGCTGCTGCCCGGGCTCGCCGTGCTGCTGCCGGTGCTGCTGCTCTTCGCCGCCGGGCTGGCCGTACCGCTCTGGGTGCCCCGCTACCTCGTCTTCGTGGTGCCCTTCGGCTGCCTGCTCGCCGGGGCGGCGCTGGCTGCGGTGCCGCTGCCGCCCGCGCTGGCCGTCGTCGCCCTGACCGGGCTGCTCGGGCTGCCCGACCAGGCGGCGCTGCGGCGTACGCACGAGTGGCCGCGCAGCGCGACGGTGGACTACCGGGGCGCGGCCCGGATCGTCGCCGACGGTCAACGGCCGGGCGACGCGGTCGTCTTCTCCCCCCGCCGGAGCTGGTTCTTCCTCGACCTGGGTCTGGCGTACCACCTCGGCGACCAGCGGCCCCGCGACGTGCTGGTCGCCGAGGACCAGGCCCGCCGGGCCGACCTGTGGGCCGCCGAGTGCGCCCGCCCGGCCGAGTGCCTGGCCGGCACGCAACGGGTCTGGCTGGTGGTGACCGGCCGCCGCGACGACCCGCTGGCCGCCGTAGCGGGCGCCAAGGGCGACGCGCTGCGCGCCGGGTTCACCGTCGAACGGGTCTGGCCCCGCCCGGGCGTGACCGTCGCCCTCCTGACCCGCTGACCCGCCGGACACGAGCGGCGACCGTGCCCCGTCGCCGGCCGCCAGCCGGGGCGTCGGGCCGGTGGTCAGCCGGCGGAGCGGCTCTCGTTGCGGGCCAGGGGGACGACGAGCGTCGCCTCGGTGCCGCCCTTCGCGCCGTCGCGCAGCTCGATGGTGCCGCGCAGCTCGCCGGTGACCAGCGCCCGGACGATCTGCAACCCGAGGTTGCCGCCCCGCTCGGCGTCGAAGTCGGGCGGCAGCCCGCGCCCGTTGTCGGTGACCGAGACGTGCAGCATCTTGCGGAACCGGTGCGCCGACACCACGACCTCCGGCGCGACCGGACCGGCCCCCTCCGATCCCGGCGGACCGGCCGCCGGTTCCGCCAGGCCGGCCCCCTCCGACCCCTCCGCGCCGGCCGCCACCGGGTCCGCCGGGGCGAAGCCTCCGGGGCCCGTCGGGTCGGTGGGCTCGGCGGGCGGTGGGAAGCCGTGCTCGACGGCGTTGAGCAGCAGCTCGTTGAGCACCATCACCAGCGACGTGGCGACCTCGGCGGGCAGCACGCCGAAGCTGCCCTCGCGCCGCATGCCGACCGTCGCCTCGGTCGCCGCCACCTCCGTCGCGGCGCTGGCCACCCGGTCCACGATGCCGTCGAACTCGACCGCCTCGTCGCTGGACATGGAGAGGGTCTCGTGCACCAGCGCGATGGAGGCGACCCGGCGTACCGACTCCTCCAGGGCGATCCGGGCCTCCGGCATGGAGACCCGGCGGGCCTGGAGCCGCAGCAGGGCGGCGACGGTCTGGAGGTTGTTCTTCACCCGGTGGTGGATCTCCCGGATGGTGGCGTCCTTGGTGATCAGGGCGCGGTCGCGGCGGCGCACCTCGGTGATGTCGCGGACCAGCACCAGCGCGCCGATCGGCACCCCGGCGGGCATCAGCGGCAGTGCCCGGGTGAGCATGGTCGCGCCGCGCGCGTCGATCTCCCGGCGGGGCGGCGCCTCGCCGCGCAGCGCGGCGAGGATCCCGTTCGCCGCGTCCGTGCCCTCCAGCGGGTCGCTCGCCAGCCGGCGGTGCAGCGCCGCCAGGTCCTCGCCCACCAGGTGGGAGGCGTAGCCCAGCCGCCGGTACGCCGACTGCGCGTTCGGGCTGGCGTAGGTGACCTTGCCGCCGGCGTCGAGCCGGACCAGCCCGTCGCCGACGCGCGGGGCCGAGGTGGTCTCCCCCGGATGCCGCGGCGGCGGGAAGGTGCCGTCGGCGATCATCTGGGCCAGGTCGTCGGCCGTCGTGAGGTAGTTCAACTCCAGCTGGCTGGGCGTACGCGCGGTGGAGAGGTTGGTGTCCCGCCCCACCACGGCGATCACCTCGCCGGCCTCGCCGTCGGTGGTGCGCAGCCGCACCGGGATCGCCTCGTGCCGGGCCGGCACGTCGCCGTACCAGACCGGGTCGCCCTCCCGCCAGATCCGGCCCTGCCGGTGGGCCACCTCCAGGTGCGCCACCTCGGGCCCGCCGACGATCCGCCCCACCTGGTCGTCCAGGTACGCGGTGGGTGCGGTCGTCGGCCGGACCTGGGCGACGCAGAGGAAGGCCCCGTCACCGTCAACGGGCACCCAGAGCAGCAGGTCGGCGAAGGACAGATCGGACAGCAACTGCCAGTCGCCGGCGATCCGGTGCAGGTGGTCGATGTCGGCCGGACGGAGGCGGGTGTGCTCCTCGGCGAGGTCGCGCAGCGTGGACACGTCGACCAGCGTGCCACGGCGGGCGTCACATCGTCGCGGTGACCTTCTTCAGCCCACGCGGCGCGTCCGGGTCCTCGCCCCGGGCGAGCGCCAGCGCCAGCGCCAGACGCTGCAACGGCAGGATGTCCAGCAGCGGCGCGTACCGCTCGTCGACCTCGGGGACGGCCATCCGGGTGGCGCCCTCGACGTCGGCGGAGCCGACCACCACCACGTCGGCGCGGCGCTCGCCGAGCCGGGGCAGCACCTCGCCCATCGACCGGCCACCCGGCCCGGAGCCGACCACCGCGAGCACCGGCACGTCCGGGTCGGTCATGGCGAGGGGGCCGTGCAGCAGGTCGGCGCCGGAGAACGCCAGCGCCGGCAGGTAGGAGGTCTCCATCAGCTTCAGCGCGGCCTCGCGGGCGGTCGGGTACGCGTACCCGCGACCGGTGGTGACGAGCTGGCCGGCGAACCGGTAGCGGGGCGCGAGCTGGGCCGGGGTGGGGTCCTCCAGGGTGCGGGCGGCCAGCTCGGGCAGGGCGGCGAGCGCCTCGCGCTCCTCGGCGGGCAGCGCGCCGTCGCCGGCCCGGACGCCCTCGACCAGCATCAGCAGGGCGAGCAGCTCGGCGGTGTAGGTCTTGGTGGCGGCCACCGCGCGCTCGTGCCCGGCGGCGATGTCGACACTGAGCTCGGCGACGTCGGCCAGCCGGGAGTCGGGCGCGTTGGTGACCGCGAGGGTCAGCGCGCCGGAGGCGCGGGCGGTGCGCAGCACCTCGGCGAGGTCGGGCGAGCCGCCGCTCTGGCTGACGCCGACGACCAGCGCGTCGGAGAGGTCCGGCGTGGCGCCGTAGAGGGTGACGACGCTGGGCGAGGCGAGGCCGGCGGGCAGGCCGAGCCGGATCTCGGTCAGGTACGCCCCGTAGAGGGCGGCGTGGTCGGAGGTGCCCCGGGCGGTGAAGACCACGTGCCGGGGGCGGCGTTGCGCGACGACCGCCGCCACCCGGGCGATCGCCCCGGCGTGCTCGGCGGAGAGCAACCGCTCGTAGCCCGCCGGCTGCTCGTCGATGTCGGCGGCCATGCCAGCCCCTGCACGCGTCACGGAAACTCCTCCCACTGCGCGATTGCCGCGCGTTTCCTGCTCAGTCTTGCACGTTTGAGCTGTACCGAGCAATCGAACGAGCAGTACTGCGCAGATGATCACCATCTCGCCGCAACATCACCTAGGCTTGCCCGGCCCACCGGAGCCCGACGAGCGAGAGGACCACGTGCCCGAGGACGACCGGTCGCTGCCCGCGGCGGAGGAACTTGCCCTGGCCCGCCTCGCCATGGACGACGGCGATCTGAGACACGCAGCCGGTCACGTCGCCGCCGCGCTGGCCCAGGCCCCGACCCTGCCCGAGGTGCACGAGACCCTCGCCCGGCTCGCCGCCGCCGACGGCACGGGCGGCGTCGACCTCTTCCCGCTCCAGGGCCACGCCTTCGTCGGTGCCGTGGTGGCCCGCGCCCACCTGCTCGCCGCCGCCGGCCGGCCCGCGGAAGGACTCGACCTGCTGGTCGCGGCGACCGGCCACGCACCGGGGACGGGCTGGGCCGCGGTGCCGTGGGTGACCACCCCGCAACTCGCCGAGCGCCTCGAACCGGACCGGACCGCCCGGATCCTGATGCAGGTCTGCGCCGCCGTGTCCGACCCCGTACCCCGGGCCGACCGGGCCGCCCTGGCCCCCTACCTGGCGCTGGCCCGCAACGCGGTCACCGTCCACCCCGAGCACGGCCTGCTGCTGGGCGCGGCGTCCGCGCTGGCCAGGCGGGTCGGCGAGGTCGACCTGGCGATCCGCTGGGCCGCCCGGGGCGTACGCGCGGAGCCGTCAAAGATCGGCGAGGTGTGGCTCGGATACGCGTACCGCAGCGCCGGGCGCACCCGCGAGGCGCTGGCCGCGCTCGGTCGGGCCGTCGCGCACGACCCCGACGACCTGACCGTCTACGCCGACATCGCCGGCACCCTCGCCGACAACGGGCGGCTCGACGAGGCGCTGGAGTGGATCGAGCGGGCGCTGGCCCGGGACCCCTCCTTCGAGTGCGCCGTGCACACGGCACACCGGCTGCGGCACCAGCGCGACGGCGACGTGGCACACCTGGTCGCGCTCGCCGACTTCGTCCGGGAGCATCCCGACGACACCCACGAGCACGGCGACCTGGCGGAGAGCTGCCGGGGGCGGCCCTGGCTCGGGCAGGTCACCCCGGCGACCGGGCCGGTGGTGGAGGCGCTGCGCCTGGCCGTCACCGACGAGCGGGCCGGCCTCGGCACCGTACGGCTGGACTCGCCCGCGCCGCCCAGCGCGCTGCGTACCGCCGCGACGGCCGCGCCCGGGCTGCGGATCGAGGTCACCGGCGTGCCGGAGCCCGACCCGCGCGAGCCCCGGCGGGCGGGTGCCCATTCCCTCTGGCGCCACGACGGGACGACGGTCGTGCCCGCCGTGCCGGCGCCCTCGGCGGAGGCGGCCGCGCGGCTGCGGCAGCTCGCGCACCCGGCGTGGCCGCACCCGCCGGCCGCGTACGACGCGGCGGTGGGCCTGGCCACCCTGGAACTGCCCGACCTGCTCGGCCTGCTGGCGCACCCGCCGGAGGCGCCGCCGACCGCGCTGGGCCGGGTGCTCGGGCAGGACCCCTCGCTCTGGGTGCGTTGCGTGCAGGTGTGGGCGTGCCTCGGCCTGCTGCACCACCGCACCGACGAGCCGTGGGCCGGGTCGACCCGGCGTCAGGTGCTGCTGGACCTGGTCTGGGGCGTCGAGGACTGGGTCACCGAGGCGGCCCTGTTCGCCCTGGTCACCGCCGCCTGGGTCGACCCGGAGGTACGCCCCGAGGTGGCCCGGGTGGTGACCGAGCGGCTGGCCGACGTCGCGACGGTCGCCCGGACCCGCCCGGTGCCCATCGCGCCGTCCCTGGCCCACCTGTCCCTGGCCAGCCCGGCCCTGGACCCGCAGACGGCGGCCCTGGCCGCCACGCTGACGGCCAGCCGTGCGGTCCCCCGACCGCGTTCCCGCCTGGGCCGCCTCTGGCGGCGCCTCAGGAACCGGTGAGTTCCAGCCGGAGGCCGAGCAGTCGCACCCCGTCCAGGGGCTCCCAGTCCAGCTCCGGCGTGCGGACGAAACCGCGACGCTCGTAGAGCCGCTGGGCGGAGGCGGCGAAGCCGCTGCGCACGCAGATCACCACGGCGGAACAGCCCAGCTCGGCCGCCCGCGACACGCAGGCCTCGACCAGCGCCGCGCCGACGCCCCGCCCCTGCGCGGCCGGGTCGACCGCCAGCATCCGGAACTCCGCCTCGCCCGCCCGGGACAGCTCGGCGTAGCGGGTGCCGGGCAGGACGAAGGTCACCGACCCGAGCGGCGCGCCGGTGGCGTCGTCGACGGCGACGAGCACCTCGCCGTCGACGGCCCGGGCCGCCACGTCGGCGAGTACGGCGGCGTAGCCGTGTTCGCCCTTGAGCTGGCCGTCCGCCTCGTACGCGGCGACCGTCAGCCGGGCCACCGCCGGGAAGTCGTCCGGCCCGGCCCGGCGCACCGAGAGGCCGGTCAATCGATCACCGCGATCAGGTCACCGTCCTGCACGACGTCGCCCTCGTTGACCGCGAGCTGCTTGACGACACCGTCGGACTCGGCGACGACCGGGATCTCCATCTTCATCGACTCCAGGATCACCAGCGTGTCCCCCTCGGACACGGTGTCCCCGGCCGACGCGACGACCTTCCAGACGTTCGCCACCATCTCGGCGCGGATCTCCTCGGCCATGTCCAGGGCCCTCCCTCTCGCGGTTGCCTGCCGACGTATCCAATCATGCGGGCGGCCTCCGGCGGGCGTGGAGCGGCCCGGGGCGGATGGTTGATCGACTCTGGGGCCGACCCTCCCGGGCATCCCGGCCGGTGGGCGGCGCGGCCTCCGGCGTGTCGTGCGGCGCGGCGTACGGTCGGCGGCCCCGGCGGACGACGGCGGGTGCCGGCCGCACTAGCATCAGCGGGTCGGACCCCGGCGCCGGGAGGACCGGTGCGTGCACCGGCGCCGAGCTCGTGCGCAGGGGGATCCGACCATCACGAGGAGGTCACCATGGCGAAGAAGGCCCGTAAGAAGAAGGCCCGTAAGAAGAGCGGCGCGAACCACGGCAAGCGCCCCAACTCCTGACCGGCGGCCGGGCCCCACGGCCCGGCGCGACCAGTCAGCGCGAACGCCGGTGGCCCGGGTCGTCCCGACCCGGGCCACCGCTGTCGCCGTCCACGTGGCGACCGACCCCGCTCGGCCGCCGTTCACCGGCCCGGTCTCAGTCGGCCAGTTCCTTCGACTCGGTGCTCTCGAAGACCACCAGCTCGGTCAGCCGCAGCCGCAGCCGCTCCCGCAGCTTGTCGGGCGCGGTCTCGTTGCCGCAGCAGCGGGCGACGAGCGCCCGCACCTCCTGCTCGATGCCGTACTCGCGCAGGCACGGCCCGCACTCGTCGAGGTGGTGGCGGATCAGCGCGCGCCGCTCCTCGGCGCACTCCAGATCCAGGTAGAGGTAGACCTCCGCGAGGACCTCTCGGCAGTCCGTCTCGTGCGGATCCCCACAGCTCATGTCAGACCTCCCGGCCGGCGGAAGCGGTCGAGCCCTTCTTCGACGCCGCGGCGGTGAAGCCCCGCTCGGCGGCGTACTGCTCGAGCAGCTTGCGCAGATTACGACGGCCGCGGTGCAGCCGCGACATGACCGTGCCGATCGGCGTGCCCATGATGTCGGCGACCTCCTTGTAGGAGAAGCCCTCGACGTCGGTGAGGTAGACGGCCAGGCGGAACTCCTCCGGCAACTGCTGGAGGGCCTCCTTGACGTCGCTGTCCGGCAGCCGGTCCAGCGCCTCGGTCTCGGCCGAGCGCAGGCCGCTGGAGGTGTGCGACTCGGCCTCGGCGAGCTGCCAGTCGGTGATCTCCTCGGTCGGCGCCTGGATGGGCTGGCGCTGCCGCTTGCGGTAGGAGTTGATGTAGGTGTTGGTCAGGATCCGGTAGAGCCAGGCCTTGAGGTTCGTGCCCTGCTCGAACTGGTGGAAGGCCGCGTACGCCTTCAGGTAGGTCTCCTGGACCAGGTCCTCGGCATCCGCCGGATTGCGGGTCATCCGCAGCCCGGCAGCGTAGAGCTGATCGACGAAGGGCATCGCGTCCCGCTCGAAGCGGGCCCTGCGCTCGTCCGTCTTCTCGGTGGTCAACCGCACATCCCCTCGCGTCGGATGCTGTCCCGCCGAGGATACGCGCCCGGACGTGCCCGCAGATTCACTTCCGGCGGGTGTGCTCGTCCTCACCGTGGTCGTGCGCACCGCCGCCGGGCCGACCGGCGGCACCACCGCGGGCCAGTCCGGGCCGCCCAGCAGCCGTCGGAGCTGCCGCGCTCCCCGCTCGTCCCGTTCCCGGGCCCGTGTCTCGGTCGGCACCGGTCTCCCCCCTCGCCAGAAATGTCGTCCCGGGGGGTGCAACGCCCCCGACGGGGCGGGGCATTCCGCTGGTCTCCCCCCGTTCCTGGTCCCGGCGCCGGCAGCGGGCCGACGCTGGGACCAGGAAGGGCCTGGGAGGACCGGCGCCGCCCGCCCGAACCGGGCGTCCGGCGCCATCCGATGCAACGACCCGCCGCCGCCACCGGACACGGCCCGCCACGGCGTCCGCCGCCCGGCTCAGCGTCGCGCCCAGCCCTGCCCGCGCAGCCAGTCACACACCACCGCAGCCGTGCCGGCCGGGTCGCCCCGCAGGTCGTGCCGCTCCCCCGGGCGGGTCACCACGCGCACCCCCGGCCCCGGCTCCGGCACCCCGAACGGGTCGCGGTCGCCGTTGACCACGAGGGTGGGCAGGCCGGTCGCCAACTCCGCCGCCCTCGACCGCTCCGGGCGGCCGGGCGGATGCAGCGGGAACGCCAGCGCCACGATCCCGGCGGCGCCCACCGCCGGCGCGGTGCGGCACGCCACCCGCGCGCCGCTGGAGCGTCCACCCACCAGCAGGGGTACGCCCGGGTGCCGCTGCCGCAGCACGGCGAGCACGGCCGTCCACGCCTCGTCGAGGTGCCCCGCCGGAGCCGGCGCGCGCCGGCCGGCGACGCGGTACGGCTGGGTCACCCGGGCCACCACCAGCCCGACACCGACCGCCGCGTCCCGGAGCGCACGCAGGTCCGGGGCGTCGACGTCACCGCCCGCGCCGTGGCCGAGCACCAGCAGGGCGCTCGGCGTACCCGCCGGCAGGTCGGTGTCGACCCGGGCGGGCCCGCGCGGGGTGGAGAGCTCGTCGTCCTGCGGCACCGGCCCATTCTGCGGTGTCGCGGGCACGACGGGCGGCCGGCCCGCCGGGATGGGGGGCCGGCCGCGACCGGTTCAGTCGCCGGTCAGCTCAGCGGCACCAGCGTGAGCAGCCGGTCCCGGACCGGTGGACCCGCCTCGCCGGCGGCCTCCGGATCCGGTAGCACCTCGTCGCGCCAGGCGACCAGCATCGCCCGCCGCTCGCGCGGAGTGGTGCCGCCCCAGACGCCGTGCAGGTCGCCCACGTCCAGCGCCCACGCCAGGCAGGAGCCCTGCACGTCACAGCTGCGGCAGAGCGCGACCGCCGCGTCTGCCGGTTCGTTCGGCGCCGGAAAGAACGTTTCCGGGTCGACGTTCTGGCAGGTTCCCCTGGTTCGCCACGCCTCGTCCTGTCGCCGCTCCCGCAACGCCCGCAGCAGTCGCGGGTCTCGTCGTGCGGCGGCCACCTCGTGCGGCCGGGGCATACGTGCCCGTGTCATCCACCCACCTCCCCCGTGGGACCGGCAAGATCGGTGCGCGTCGTCCGCCCCGTGCGAATCGACACCCACTACCGGCGCTGTGTTGTATCGCACTTCCGGACACCGGGACAAGGCTTCACGGCGAATACGGGCGAACGCGGGGGCGACGTTTCGTCCGCAACTCAGGTAAATCACTCCCGACAATGTGTCGGACTGTCAGAAAAGCGTCATCTCCTGTGGACCGGCGGCCCGGGCGAGCGGCACCCGCTCGGTCAACTGCGGCCCGTCGTTGCGCACGTCCCCCACCGCCGTGCCCACCGGGCGGATCTCCAGCGTCGCGAGCCAGTCCGGCCGCGGCGGCGCGAGCAGGCCCTCCGGCTCGTCGGTCGACGCGAGCCACGCCCCCCAGCGCTCCCGGGGCAGCAGCAGCGGCATCCGGTCGTGCACCTCGGCCAGCTCGCCCAGAGCGGCCGTGGTGAGGACGCTGAAGGTCAGCAGCGGGTCGGCGGAGCCCTCCCAGACCGACCAGATGCCGGCGAAGGCCAGCACCGAGCCGTCCGACGGGGTCATGTAGAAGGGCTGCTTGCGCCCGTCCGCCGAGCGGACCCACTCGTACCAGCCGTCGGCCGGGACGAGGCAGCGGCGGCGGGCGAAGGCCCCCGCGTACGCCCGGCTGGTGGCGACCGTCTCGGCGCGGGCGTTGATCATGCGGGCGGCGCCGGACGGCGACCGGGACCAGGACGGGACCAGACCCCAGCGGCCGACGGACAGCGCGCGGTGGCCCTCCGGACTGACCCGCACCAACGGCACCCGGTCGGTGGGCGCGACGTTGTGGTCGGGGCCGACGCCGCCGCCGGTCTCGTCCTGGGACTCGAACAGCGCGCTCAGGTCGCCCGCGCTCCGGGTCGTCGCGTACCTCCCGCACATGTGGCACACGCTAACCCGCCGCGCGTCGTCCGGCTGTCCCGCTGACCGGGAGTAGCCGCGCCGGCCGGCCGCACCCGCCCCCGGACGCGGCAGAATGGAGGCGTGGGGAACCTGATCGCGACCCGGCCGCCGCAGCCGTGGACAGCTCCGACCGCCTCCGACCCGGTCGCGGCGACGCTGCGCCTGCCCGGGTCCAAGTCGATGACCGCGCGCGCCCTGGTGCTGAGCGCCCTGGCCGGCGGTCCCTCGACCCTGGCCGGGCCGCTGCGCGCCCGGGACACCGAGCTGATGGCCGCCGGCCTGCGCGCGCTGGGCGCGCACATGTCGATCAGCGACGACGAACGCTGGCTGGTCCGCCCCCACCCGCTGGTCGGCCCCGCGCACGTCGACGTCGGCCTGGCCGGCACCGTGATGCGCTTCGTCCCACCCGTGGCGGGCCTCGCCGACGGGCGGATCACCCTCGACGGCGACCCGCAGGCCCGCACCCGCCCCCTCGGCCCGCTGATCGGGGCGCTGCGCTCCCTCGGCGTACGCGTGGACGCCCCCGCCACCGGCAGCCTGCCGCTGACCGTGCTGGGCGCCGGGCGGGTGGTCGGCGGCGAGGTGGTGATCGACGCCTCCGCGTCCAGCCAACTGGTCTCCGGGCTGCTGCTGGCCGCGCCGCGCTTCGACCGGGGCGTGGTGGTCCGGCACGTGGGCCCGCCGGTGCCCTCCGCGCCGCACCTGCGGATGACCGTGCAGATGCTGCGGGCCGCCGGCGCGGCCGTCGACGACGGCACCCCCGACGTGTGGGTGGTCGAGCCCGGCCCGCTGGCGGGGCGCGGCTGGCAGATCGAGCCCGACCTGTCGGGCGCCGTGCCGTTCTTCGCCGCCGCCCTGGTCACCGGCGGCGAGGTGACCCTCCAGGGCTGGCCGCGCAGCAGCGCCCAGCCCGTCGAGCAGCTCCGTTCGCTGCTCCAGCGGATGGGCGGCGAGGTGACCCTCTCCACCGGCGGGCTGACGGTCCGGGGCACCGGCGCCGTGCACGGCCTGACCGCCGACCTCTCCGACGTCAGCGAGCTGACCCCGGCGCTGACCGCGCTCGCCATGCTCGCCGACTCGCCGTCGGTGTTCACCGGCGTCGGCCACATCCGGGGCCACGAGACCGACCGGCTGACCGCGCTGGCGCGGGAGTTCACCGCCCTCGGCGCCGACATCACCGAGTCCCCCGACGGGCTGGAGATCCGGCCCCGGCCGCTGCACGGCGGGGTGTTCGAGACCTACCACGACCACCGGATGGCGCACGCCGCCGCCGTGGCCGGCCTGGCCGTTCCGGGCGTCGAGCTGAGCGACGTGGCGTGCACCTCGAAGACCATGCCGGAGTTTCCGGCACTATGGTCGGCGATGGTGACCGGCAAGAGCTGACACGACGGGGGGCGGGTCCTGACGACCAGACGGCGGGAGTACGACGAGGACGACGTCCGGATCCGTCCGGGCAGGTCGTCGCGCCCGCGTACCCGCACGCGCCCCCTGCACTCCGACGCGGTGGACGGCTTCGTGATCGCCGTCGACCGGGGCCGCTACACGTGCGTGCCGCCCGACGCGGGGCCGGACGCGCCCCCGGTCACCGCGATGCGGGCCCGGGAACTGGGACGCAAGTCGGTGGTGGTCGGCGACCGCGTCGGCCTGGTCGGCGACACCTCCGGCTCGGCCGGGGCGCTGGCCCGCATCGTCCGGATCGCCGAGCGCACGTCGGTGCTGCGGCGCACCGCCGACGACGACGAGACCACCGCCGAGGGCCGGCTGGAACGGGTGGTCGTCGCCAACGCCGACCAGCTGGTCATCGTCAGCGCGCTGGCCGACCCGCCGCCGCGCACCGGGTTCATCGACCGGTGCCTGGTGGCCGCGTACGACGCCGGCATCGAGCCGCTGCTCTGCCTCACCAAGGCCGACCTGGCCGGCCCCGAGACGGTGCTCGGCTACTACGCCGAGCTGGAGCTGCCGTACGTGCTGATCCGCCCGGACTCCGACCTCGACGCCCTGCGCGACCTGCTCGCCGGGCGGATCTCGGTCATGGTGGGGCACTCGGGGGTGGGCAAGTCGACGCTGGTCAACCGGCTCGTGCCGGACGCCGCCCGGGCGGTCGGCACGGTCAGCGCCATCGGCCGGGGCCGGCACACCTCCACGAGCGCGGTGGCGCTGCGCCTGCCCCGGCTGCCCGGCGACCCACCGCGCGGCGGGGACGCCGCCGGCTGGATCGTCGACACCCCGGGGGTGCGCAGCTTCGGGCTCGCGCACGTCTCCGCCGACAGCCTGCTGCACGGCTTCCCCGACCTCGTCGAGGGGACGGTCGACTGTCCCGCCAACTGCCCGCACACGCCGGAGGAGGCCGACTGCGGGCTGGACGCCTGGGTCGCCGCCGGCAAGGCCGATCCGCGCCGGCTGGCCTCGTACCGCCGGCTGCTGGCCTCCCGGTCGGGCGAGGGCGACGCGCGCGAACCCGACCAGCGGAATCCCGGCGACCCGCTCGCGGGGTCCTGAGCCGGTCGCCGCTACCGTTTGGGGCATGCCCCGGTACGCCGACGACATCGCCCTCGCCCACCTGCTCGCCGACGCCGCCGACGCCGTCTCCACGGCCCGGTTCCGCGCGCTCGACCTGCGGGTCGAGGCGAAGCCCGACCTGACCCCGGTCTCCGACGCGGACACCGCGGTCGAGCGGGAGATCCGGGCGCTGCTGGCCGCGCACCGGCCGGCCGACGGCCTGCTCGGCGAGGAGTACGGCGAGCAGCCCGCCAGCGGCCCGGACGGCCGGCGCTGGGTGGTCGACCCGATCGACGGCACGAAGAACTTCATCCGCGGCGTGCCGGTGTGGGCCACCCTGATCGCGCTGCTGGAGGGCGACCGCCCGGTCGCCGGGCTGGTCTCCGCGCCGGCGCTCGGCCGCCGCTGGTGGGGCGCGCTCGGCGAGGGGGCGTACGCGGGGCCCGACGCCGCGAGCGGCGCGCCGATCCGGGTCTCCGCGGTCCGCGACCTCGCCGACGCGAGCTTCTGCTACTCGTCGCTGACGGGGTGGGAGTCCGCCGGCCGGCTGGACGCGATGCTCCAGCTCATGCGGGACACCTGGCGCAGCCGGGCGTACGGCGACTTCTACGGCTACATGCTGCTGGCCGAGGGCGCGCTGGACGTGATGGTGGAGCCGGAGCTGTCGCTGTGGGACGTCGCCGCGCTGGTGCCGATCGTCACCGAGGCGGGCGGCACGTTCACCGATCTGGCCGGCCGACCCGCCCCCTCCGGCGACGCCGGGACCGAGAGCAGCGCCGTGGCCAGCAACGGCGCGTTGCACGCCGACATCCTCGCCCGGCTGGGTCGGCCAATCGAGCACTGACCTCCGGCAGCCTCTATCCTCGCCAGGTGGTCTCCTCCGGTTGGTGCTTCCTCGCGGCCATGATCGTCGCGTACGGCGTCGCCAACCTCCTCCAGTCGGTGGCCGCCGCCCGCACCACCGTGCACCACACCTTCGACCCGGGGCTGCTGCTGCGGCTGGCGGGTCACCGCACGTACCTGGTCGGGCTCGGCTGCCAGGTGGCCGGGTTCGTGCTGGCCCTGCTCGCCCGCCGGGACCTGCCGCTGTTCCTGGTCCAGTCCAGCGTCGCCGCCGGGCTCGGGGTCACCGCCCTGCTCGGCGTGCTGGTGCTGAAGTGGCGGTTGCCGGCCGCCGAGGTGGCGCTGCTGGTGCTGCTGTTCGCCGGGATCACCGCGCTGGTGCTCTCCGCCGAGCCCGCGCCGGCCAAGCCGCTCGGCACCGCCGGGCTGGTCGCCCTGGCGGTGGCGCTCGGCGTGATCGCGGTCATCGGCTTCTTCGCCGTACGCCTGCACGGGGCGCCCGGCTCGGTGGCGCTCGGCGCGCTGGCCGGGCTGGCGTTCTCCGCCGCCGCGGTGGCCGCCCGGCCCCTCGCCTCCTCCCCGACGCCGGAGGCGTTCGTCCGGGACCCGCTGCTCTACCTGCTGATCGTCCACTCGATCGTCGGTCAGCTGCTGCTCGGTCTCGCCATGCAGCGCGGCTCGACCACGGCCGCCGTGGCGGCGATGGACGCCGCCGGGGCGGTGCCCGCCGCGATCGTCGGCCTGCTGCTGCTCAACGACAAGATCTGGCCCGGGCGGGAGTGGCTCGCCGCCGTCGGGTTCCTGGTCACGCTCGCGGCCGTCATCGGCCTCACCCGGTACGCCGAACCCCAGCACCACCACGCCGTCGCCGGGGAACCCGACCGGGGCATGGTGGGCGTCGGAGCGCCCGGCCGACCGCTCTGAGGAACCGGGTCAGGCCGCCTCGACCGGCTTGCGCCGGCTCACCACCCGCTCGTAGAGGCGCTCCAGCGCGCCGGCCGTCCGCTCCCAGGTGTAGCTGCACCGCACCCGGTCGACGGCGGCGTGCCCGTACGCGAACCGCCCGGCGTTGTCGGAGAGCAGCCGGCGCAGCGTCACGCCCAGCGTGCGGACGTCGCCCGGCGGCACCAGCCGGCCGGTGACCTCGTCGACCACCGCGTCGGCGATGCCGCCCATGGAGTAGCCCACCACCGGCACCCCGCAGGCCATCGCCTCCAGCGACACCCGGCCGGCGGAGGAGTAGTGCGGCGTGCAGGCGACCACGTCCGCCGAGCGGTACCAGGTGGCCATCTGCTCGTGCGGCACCGCGCCCACCAGCTTCACCTGCTCGGCCACCCCGCTGCGCTCGGCCAACTCGCGCAACCGGCGGGCCTCGGCGTGGCTGGCGAGCTGCCCGGCGGGCGGGCCGCCGGCGATCACGAGTTCGGCGTCGCCGACCAGCCGCATGGCCCGGATCAGGTCCTCCTGGCCGTGCCCGGCCGAGAGCCCGCCGACGGAGAGGATCCGGGCCCGCCGGTCGCGGGGGGCGGCCTCGCCGTCGGGGTGGAACTGCGCGGTGTCGACGCCGGCCGGCACCATCGCCACGGAGCTGCGTTGCAGTCCCATCCTGGTCAGCTCGTCGACCTCGTCGGTGCACTGGGCGACCGCGATGTCCACCGCCCGGGTCAGCGCGCGCTCCAGCGGGATCCGCTCCCCCGGGCCGTCGTACATCCGGCCGAGGTGGCGCAGCTGCTCGACGCCCAGGGAGTGGAAGGTCTGCACCACCGGGATGTCGGTCTCGCGGACCGCGTGCGCGGCGGCCAGCCCGCCGACCCAGTAGTGCCCGTGGACCACCTCGGGGTGCCAGTCGCCCACCCACCGGTCGGCCAGCCAGGCGCCGAACGCGGACACGTACGGCACCAGCTCGGCGGTGGGCAGCGGGGCGGCCGGGCCGACCGGGACCCGCTCCACCCGGTAACCGTCGACCGTCGCCGTCTCCGGCAGGTCGGGGTCGTCGCGGCGTTCGTACACCCGGACGTCGTGGCCCCGCGCGGCGAGTTCGGCGGCGACCCGGGCGATGTGCTGGTGGGTACCGACGGTCAGGCCGTCGGTGCCCCTGGGCGGGCCGGCGTGCGCGCAGACGAGGCCGACGCGCATGGGTCACCTCCATGCGATCTTCTCAAGCGGTGGTCCTCGGTCAGAGGGTCCCATTAACCGAACTCCCGGGAGCCGAAACCTGGCAGATCGGGAAGAGCCCGGCGGGTGCTTGCGCGACGGCAACTGTCGCGGCGCGGCCTGCCACACCCGGAGCCGGGGCAATTCCGACCCGGCCCCGGCCGCATGACCCCTGCCCGTGGGGGTACGGGCGAAGAATGCCTCTGACCCGCAGCCTCGCCGACGCCACCGTCGTGCTCACCGGTGCCTCCAGCGGCATCGGTACGGCCACCGCGTACGCCCTCGCCCGGCGCGGCACCGCCGTCGTGCTGGCCGCCCGGAGCGAGGCGGCGCTGGAGGAGGTGGCCCAGCGGTGCCGGGAACTGGGCGGGCGGGCGCTGGTCGTGCCGACCGACGTGACCGACCCGGCGGCCGTCGAGCGCCTCGCCGCCCGTGCCGTCGCCGAGTTCGGGCGGATCGACGGCTGGATCAACAACGCCGCCGTCGGCGCGGTCGGGCTCTTCGACGAGATCCCGGTGGAGGAGTTCCGGCGGGTGCTGGAGGTGAACCTGCTCGGCGCCGCGTACGGCACCCGGGCCGCCCTGCCCCAGCTGAGCGCGGCGGGGGGCGGCGTACTGGTCAACAACGCGTCGGTGCTGGCCGAGGTGGCGATGCCCTACCAGTCGGCGTACAACGCCGCGAAGCACGGCATCCGCGGGCTGGCCGACACGGTCCGGCAGGAGATGCGGGTCACCGGGCGCGGCGACATCTCCATCTGCACGGTGCTGCCGGCCACCATCGACACCCCGTTCTTCCGGCACGCCGCCAACCACAGCGGCCGGGAACTGGTGCCGCCGCCCCCGGTCTACCCGCCGGAGGTGGTGGCCGAGACGATCGTCCGGCTGCTGCGCCGCCCCCGGCGCGAGGCGTACGCCGGCGGGGCCGCCCGGCTGATCGGCCTCCAGTGGCGGCTGGCCCCGGCGCTCGCCGAGCGGGTCCTCGGCTGGTACACGCACCGCACCCAGTTCGGGCCCGCCCCGCGACCGGAGAGCGCCGGCAACGTCTTCCGCCCCGACGCGGCGGCACAGCGCGAGGGCGGCTGGCACGGCCGGCGGCGGCACCTGGTCCGGATGACCGCCGCCTTCGGGCTGGCGGCGGCGGGAACCGCCGTCGGGACGGTGGCCGCGATGACCCGCCGGGCGCGGACGGACCGCTGATGCCCGGCAGCGAGCGGTCGGGTGCGCGCTCCGCGCGGGCGGTGCAGAATAGGGCGATCATGGCGACCGACGCGCGCTGTCAGGTGAAGGCCGACGAGTCCTCCGGGGTGCTCCGGGTGACCGGTGTGCTCGACCACTCCGCCACGGACGCCGTGCGCGACGGCCTGCTCGCCCACCTCTGCGAACGGCCCGGCGCGGTCGTGGCGGACCTCACCGACCTGCGGGTGACCGACCCGACGGCCCGGGACGTCTTCACGCAGGTACGCCGGGAGGTGCGCCACTGGCCCGCCGCCGACCTGCTGCTCTGCGATCCGACCGGCGCCGTCGAGGGGGTGCCGGCATGGCCGACCCTGGACGGGGCGATGGCCGGGCTGGCCGCCGCGCCGCTGGCCGCGGTGGTCGAGGCCGACCTGCCGCCCGTCGTCGGGGCCGCCCGGCAGGCCCGGCAGCTCGTGGCGGAGGGCTGCGGAGCCTGGGGCCTGCCCGAGCTGGTCGAACCGGCGTGCATCGCCGTCACCGAGATGGTGAACAACGTCGTCGCCCACGCGCGCACCCCGATGACGGTCCGCCTGGCGCCCCGGGACGACCACCTGCACCTGGCGGTACGCGACCACTCGTCGCGGCAGCCGACGTTCACCGGGACGGCCCCGCCGGACGTCGCGGGCGGGCGCGGCCTGCTGCTGATCGACACCGTGGCCCGCAGCTGGGGCAGCAGCCGGGTGCCGGACGGCAAGGTCGTCTGGTGCGTGCTGCACGTGGCCGACGAGGCCGGCGAGCACGGCTGACGGCGCCCCGATCCTGCCCCGCCGTCCCCGGAGGCACCCCTTCCGCCCGGATGGCCACGGCCGGCACCGGTTATGCCGCCGGGGAGGTGGGTAGTGGTCAGCCATGCGCGACGACGAGTACCCGACCCCCGTGTCCGACCCCGAGGCGGAGGGCCTGCCCGACACCGCCGACGACGACTCGACCGCCAACGACGACGTCCTGACCGGGCGCGAGGCGGACGGCCCGGAGCCGGCCCAGCTGCCGGGCGACCGGACGCCGGTCGCGGTGGACCGGTTCGGGACCACCGCCGAGGAGCAGCTCGACGGCGAGTCGCTCGACTACAAGCTCGACCGGGAGCGGTACGAACGCCCCGCCGACGATCCGCTGGCCGGCCCCGTCGACCCGGACATCGCCGCCGAGGCCGACAGCGAGGAGGCCGCGGCCCAGGCCCAGCTCGACGCGGACGTGCTCGACCCCGGCCCCACCTCCGACCCGAAGTCGCCGGTCTCCCTCTACGACCACGGCCAGCTCGGCAGCGTCGCCGACGCCGAGGTCGGCCGGCTCGTCGAACCGGACGAGGGGGCACACACCGACCAGGAGACCGACTCGGTGGCGTACGACGCCGGTTCGGCCGGCGGCGGCGCGAGCGCCGAGGAGCTGGCCATCCACGAGACGCGCCCACCGCACTCGGTCTGAGCCGTCGCGGGGCCGTCGGGGAACCCTTCGGGGTGGTTCCCCGGCGGCCCTCAGTCGTCCAGGCCCCGTTCGATCGCGTACCGGGTCAGCTCGACGCGGTTGTGCAGCTGGAGCTTGCCGAGCGTGTTCTGCACGTGGTTCTGCACCGTGCGGTGCGACAACCCGAGCCGCTCGGCGATCTGCTTGTAGGACATCCCCTTGGCGACCAGGCGCAGCACCTCGGTCTCCCGGTCGGTGAGCTGGGGGGCCGGGCCGGCTCCCCGAACGTCCCGCCCGCCGGGTTCGGCACCGCCCGGGTCGGCCGCGAGCCGGCGGTACTCGCCGAGCACCAGCCCGGCCAGGCCGGGCGTGAACACCGGCTCCCCCGCCGCCGTCCGGCGCACCGCCTCCAGGAACTCCGCCGGGGCGGCCGACTTCACCAGGTAGCCGGTGGCGCCCGCCTTCACCGCGTCCAGCACGCTCTGCTGCTCGCCGCTGGCCGAGAGCATCAGCACCCGCACCTGCGGCAGCACGGCGCGCAACCCGTGGATCACCTCCACCCCCGAGACGTCCGGCAGTTGCAGGTCGAGGACGACCACGTCGGGCCGGGCGGCGGCAGCCACCCGTACCGCCTGCCGGCCCTCGCCGGTGGTGGCGACGACGACGTGGCCGGCCTCGGTGAGGTCCCGGGCCACCCCCTCACGCCACATCGGGTGGTCGTCCACCACCATCACCCGCACGCCCGTCACGGCCGTACCTCCTTCGTTCGCGACTGCGGGGCTCGCAGACCCGGCTCACTCCTCGCGCTCACCGGCCCCTCCTTCGTTCGCGACTGCGGGGCTCGCAGACCCGGCTCACTCCTCGCGCTCACCGGCCCTCCCTTTCCACGGTCAGTTCCAGCTCCGTGCCGACGCCCGGCGCGGAGGTGATCCGCACCGTGCCGCCGAGGTCGGCGAGGCGGCCCCGGATCGACCGGGCGACGCCGAGCCGGCCCTCGGCGGCGGCCTCCTCCAGCCGGCCGGCCGCGAAGCCCGGCCCCTCGTCGCGGATCGACACGGTCACCGTCGTCCCCTCGTCCTCGACCAGCACCCACGCCCGCCCGTCCGTGTGCCGGGCCACGTTGTCGAGGGCCGCGGCGGTCGCGGCGGCCAGCTCGTGGGCGACCGGCCCGGGCAGCGGCACCGGGGTCGCCGGCGCGGAGAGCGAGACCGTGGCCGAGGCGTACCGGTTGAGCAGCCCGCGCAGGTCCACCGGCCCGCCGTCGACGACGGTCCCGGCCGACGCGGCGCCGCCGATCAGGGCGCGCAGCGCGGCCTCCTGTTCCCCGGCGAGCCGGGCCAGCTCCCCGGCCTCGCCGTCGAGGTGGGCGCCGCGCCGCTGCACCAGCGCGAGCACCTGGAGCACGGAGTCGTGGATGTCCCGGGCCAGGCGCTCCCGTTCCCGGGTGGCGGCCTCCAGCTCGACCGCCCGGTGCAGTCGCTCCTCGGCGGTCACGGCCAGCCGGGCGACGTGCCCGACCACCACCCCGGCGAGGAGCAGCAGGATCACCCCGGTGAGCGAGGACCCGCCGATCCGTTCGCGGGTGACGAGGTCCGCCGCGCCGAGCACGAGGGCGGCGACCGTGCCCCGTCGCCGGCCGCCGGAGACCGCCCAGGCCAGCACCGGGCCGGCCAGCCAGGCCACCGCGAGGGTGGGCACGCCGGCGGCGAGCGCCGTCCGCCCGATCACCCAGGGGGTGGCCAGCATGATGCCGAGGACGACCCCCAGGTCGGCCAGGAGCAGCGGCCAGCGCCGGCGGGCCGGGTCGGCGTAGCCGACGGCGGTCACGCCCGTCCAGACCGCCATCAGCAGGACCAGGCCGGCGGCCGCCAGCGGGTGGGCGTACCGGTCGGCGTCGCGCAGCGCCAGCGCGCAGACGTACGCCAGGGAGGCCACGCGGAAAACAGCGATGGCCCGCCAGAGCGGGACCTCGAAACCACCGGGCGGCGTCGACACGCCCGTCACGATGCCACAGCGGGCCACGTCGGCCGAGGGGCCGCCGGATGCGCCCGGCAGAACCCTGACGTACGGTGGAAAAGCCGCAAAAATTCCGCGATCCGCTGTCGGGACGGGGCCATGACGAATGCGGAACCCGGCGCACAGCGTACGGTTGTGCCCATCGAATCTTCCCTACTCATCGCCGAGGCCTTCGAGCAGGCCCAGGTGACCGAGCTTCGCCACTCGGTCACCTCCTGCGCGCACGCCGCCGGGCTGAGCGGGCAGCGCCTGGACGACTTCGTGCTCGCGGTCAACGAGCTGATCACCAACGCGGTCCGGCACGGCGGCGGCCGAGGCTGGCTGCGGCTGTGGCGGCAGCCGGGGCAACTGTTCTGCGAGGTCTCCGACCACGGGCAGGGCATCAGCACGCAGCGGCTGGGCGACCGGAGCCGCCCCGCCGCCGACACCGCCGGCGGGTGGGGTCTCTGGCTGGCCCGCGAACTGAGCGACAGCATGGACGTCGAGACCGGCGCGCGCGGCACCACGGTCCGCATCAGCACCGCCGTCGGGGCCCCCCAGCACACCGGCCGCCACCGCCGCGACTGACTGCCGCACGGGGGCCGGCGGCCCGGGGCGGATCAGGCGAAGAGGGCGCTCACCGATTCGCCGTTGTGGATCCGGCGCATCGCCTCGGCCAGGGCCGGCGCCACGGACAGGACCCGCAGCTTCGGCACCCGCTTGTCGGCGGGGATCGGCACCGTGTTCGTGCAGACGATCTCCAGCACGCCCTCCTGCCCGCTCAGCCGCCGCAACGCGTCGCTGGAGAAGAGGCCGTGCGTGCAGGCCAGGCGGATCGAGCGGACCTGCAGCTCGCGCAGGTGCTCCATCAGCTCGATGACCGTACTGCCCTTGGCGATCTCGTCGTCGAGCACGATGACGTCCCGGTCGGTCACGTCGCCGATCACCGCACTGATCTTGACCCGGTCGTCGCTGAACCGCTGCTTCGCCCCGGCGGCCACCGGGGTGCCGAGCCGCCGGGCGAACGCCGCCGCCTCCTTGGCGTTGCCGAGGTCCGGCGAGACCACCACCGTGTTGCCCAGGTCGTAGCGGCTGAAGTGGTCGGCCAGCTCGCGCAGCGCGTGCAGGTGGTCGACCGGCACGCTGAAGAAGCCGTGCACCTGCGGCGAGTGCAGGGTCATCGCCAGCACCCGGTCCGCTCCCGCCGAGGTGAGCAGGTCGGCGACGAGGCGCCCGCCGATCGAGATGCGCGGCGCGTCCTTCTTGTCCGACCGCGCGTACGCGTAGTGCGGCAGCACCACGGTGATCCGGCCGGCCGACGCGCCCCGGGCCGCGTCGATCATGAGCAGCAGCTCGACCAGGTTCTCCTGTACGGGCGGCACCAGCGGCTGGATCAGGAAGACGTCCCGCTCCCGGCAGTTGGCCTGCAACTGCACTTCCAGGCAGTCGTTGGCGAACCGGGACACCCGTACCGGATGCAGCGGCACGTCGAGGTGGGCGCAGATCTCGGCGGCGAGTTCGGGGTGGGCGGTTCCACTGAAGACGGCGATGTCACGCACGTCCGCACATCGTACGGACGCCACCCCGGCCCGCCCCCGACCGGGGCCGGGACCGGCGGGCCGGGCGCGGCCGGTCGGCGGGGCGTCGCCACTGCGGGTACGGTGCTGCCGTGACCCCCCAGTACGTCGCCGCCATCGACCAGGGCACCACCTCCTCACGGTGCATCGTCTTCGACCGCGCCGGGGAGATCGTCTCCGTGGCCCAGCGGGAGCACCGGCAGATCTTCCCCCGGCCCGGCTGGGTGGAACACGACGCCGAGGAGATCTGGGAGAACGTCCAGCGGGTGGTCCGCGAGGCGCTGCACGGCGCGGGCACCGACGCCGCCGGGCTCGCCGCCGTGGGCATCACCAACCAGCGGGAGACCACCGTCGTCTGGGACCGGGCCACCGGCCGGCCGGTGGCCAACGCCGTCGTCTGGCAGGACACCCGCACCGGGCCGCTGCTGCGCGAGCTCGACCAGGCGTACGGCGAGGAACGGTTCCGCTCCCGCACCGGGCTGCCGCTGGCCACCTACTTCGCCGGGCCGAAGCTGCGGTGGCTGCTGGAGCACGTCGACGGCCTGCGCGAGCGCGCCGAGGCCGGCGAGGTGCTCTTCGGCACGATGGACAGCTGGCTGATCTGGAAGCTGACCGGCCGGCACGTCACCGACGTGACCAACGCCAGCCGCACCCTGCTGATGGACCTGAGCACCCTCGACTGGGACCCGGAACTGCTCGACGCGATGGGCGTGCCGGCCGCGATGCTGCCGGAGATCCGCAGCTCGGCGGAGGTCTACGGGGAGGCCACGGGCGTACTGGCCGGGGTGTCCGTCGCCAGCGCGCTCGGCGACCAGCAGGCCGCCCTGTTCGGGCAGACCTGCTTCCAGCCGGGCGAGGCGAAGTGCACCTACGGCACCGGCAGCTTCCTGCTGCTCAACACCGGTGCCAGCCCGGTGCCCTCCACCCACGGCCTGCTCACCACGGTCGCCTACCGCATCCACGGCCAGCCCGCCGCTTACGCGCTGGAGGGGGCGATCGCGGTCACCGGCTCGCTGGTGCAGTGGCTGCGGGACAACCTCGGGCTGATCTCCACCGCGTCCGAGGTGGAGGAGCTGGCCCGCACCGTCGACGACAACGGCGGCTGCTACGTCGTACCGGCCTTCTCCGGGTTGTTCGCCCCGCACTGGCGCAGCGACGCGCGCGGGGTGGTCGCCGGCCTGACCGGTTACATCACCAAGGGGCACCTCGCCCGGGCGGCGCTGGAGGCATCGGCCTGGCAGACCCGCGAGGTGGTCGACGCCATGAACGCCGACTCCGACGTGGCGCTGCGCCGGCTGCGGGTCGACGGCGGCATGACCGCCAACGGGCTGCTCATGCAGTTCCTCGCCGACGTGCTCGACGTGCCGGTGGTCCGGTCCCGGATCACCGAGACCACCTGCCTCGGCGCGGCCTACGCGGCCGGCCTGGCGGTCGGCTTCTGGCCGGACCTGGCGACGCTGCGGGCCCAGTGGCGCTCCGACGCGCAGTGGGAGTCGACGATGGCGCCGGCGCACCGGGAGCAGGAGCTGCGCAACTGGCGCAAGGCCGTCCAGCGCACCCTCGACTGGGTGGACTGACCGCCGCGCCGGTCGGCTGGCTGGCCGGCCGCGAACGTCGTCGCGCCCCCGGTGTGGCGGCCCCCGGGGGTCAGTCCCAGCGGTTGCCGGTGAGCTTCTCGTAGACGTCCACGTAGCGGGCCCGGGTCGCCTCGACGACCTCGGCCGGCACCTCCGGCGCCGGGGCCTGCTTGTCCCAGCCGCTCTCCACCGCCCAGTCGCGCACGTACTGCTTGTCGTAGGAGAACTGCGCCCGGCCCGGCTGGTACGACTCCGCCGGCCAGAACCGGGACGAGTCGGAGGTGAGCAGCTCGTCGCCGAGCATCAGCGTGCCGTCGGGAGCCCAGCCCAGTTCGAGCTTGGTGTCGGCGACCAGGATGCCCCGGTCGGCCGCCAGCTCGGCGCCCCGGCGGTAGACGTCGATCGTGATCCGGCGCAGCCGCTCGGCGGTCTCGGCACCGACCTTGTCCACCACCTCGGCGAAGGTGATCGGCTCGTCGTGCTCCCCCACCGGCGCCTTGGTCGACGGGGTGAAGATCGGCTCGGGCAGGATCGACGCCTCGACCAGGCCACGCGGCAGCTCGACGCCGGAGACCGCGCCGGTGCGCTGGTACTCCTTCAGGCCGCCGCCGGTCAGGTAGCCCCGGGCGACGCACTCCACGGGCAACATCTCCAGCCGCCGGCAGCGCACGGCCCGACCGGCGAACTCGGCGGGCACGTCGGTGGCCGAGACGACGTGGTTCGGCACCAGGTCGGCCAGCTGCTCGAACCACCACAGCGACAGCGCGGTGAGCAGCTTGCCCTTGTCGGGGATCGGCGTCGGCAGCACCACGTCGTAGATCGAGATGCGGTCGGAGGCGACCAGGATCAGGTCGTCGCCGTCGGCGTAGACGTCCCTGACCTTGCCCGAGTGCAGAAGTTCCACGCGCCCTAGTACACCATGCGGGCCAGGTACGGCCTCGGCCGGAGGCTGCGGGCATCGATGCGTACGCCTGGGGTGCGGTGGTGTGGCCGGACGTACGTTGACACCCCTCTCCGCGCCTGCGTGAATGATCCGGCCGCCCGCCCCACCGGTCCGCCAGGAGTTTCCGTGCCCGCTGCCCGATTTCCGCTGCCCCGCGCCGGAGCGGACCCGGGCCGGCGTCGGGTGCTCGCCGCGTTGCTGGGCGCGCCGGTGCTTGCCGCCGGCGGGCTCACCGGGTGCAGCGAGGACCAGACGGCCCCGGAGGAGACCGGGCCGGTCGAGCTGTCGGTGTTCTGGTACGGCGGGGCGAAGCGGGCCGAACTCACCGAACGGGTGCTGCGGCTCTACACCGACCGCAATCCCCGCGTCGGCTTCCGCATCACCTGGCAGGGCGCCGACGGCTACTACGACCGGCTGGCCACCCAGGCGGCGGGCGGCAACGTGCCCGACCTGATCCAGCTCGACGACGGCATGCTCACCGAGTACGCCCGCCGCGAGATCGTCCTCGACCTCAGCGCCTACGTCGCCGACCACCGCGTCGACCTGCGCACCCTGCCCCCGGGCCTGGTCCGCTACGGGCAGGTCGACGGGCGTACGGTCGGCGTCGCCGCGGGACAGACCACCGCCGCCGTCGTCTACGACCGCACGCTGCTGCGCCGGCTGCGGCTGCCCGAGCCGAGCACGGGAATGTCCTGGACGGAGTACGTCGCCTGGGCGCGGCGGGTCACCCGGGTCGGCGAGGGCCGGGTGGCCGGCACGATGGACCCGTCCGGCGACCACCGGGCGTTCTGGCTCTGGCTGCGCGGCCAGGGCGGTGAGTTCTACCGCGACCGCCAGCTCGGCTTCGGCGCCGACGCGCTTACCGAGTGGTTCGAGCTGTGGCGGCGCGCCCGCTCCGGCCGGGCGACCCCGAGCGCGGCCCTCGTGGAGCAGGCCGAGGGCGGCGAGCCGACGCGGCAGCTCGTGGTCACCGGCGCCACGGCCGCCTCGTTCGCCTGGTCGCACCAGCTGCCGGAACTCCAGCGCCTCACCGATTCCGAACTCGGCGTGGTCGCCATGCCGGGCCCCGTCGAGGCGCAGTGGCACCGGGCGTCGATGTACTGGGCGGCCTTCCGCGGCACCCGACACCCCGCCCTGGTCGCAGACGTGATCAACTTCCTGACGAACAACGGCGAGGCGGGGACGGCGCTCGGCCACGAACGCGGTGTCAGCCCCAGCCTCGCCGTACGGAGCTTCGTCGAGGGCAGCATCACCGACCCGGCACAGCGGCGCGCGACGGCCCTCGGCGCCGCGCTGGCCGCCCGGCTCGGGCCGGCGCCCAGCCCGCCTCCGCAGGGGCACCTGCGGGTGCGGGCACTGCTGTTGCAGGCCGCCGAGAGCGTTCGCGGCGGCGAAACCGGCCCCCGGGCGGCAGCGGCCCGCTTCCTGGCACGGGCGGACGCGGCGCTGGCCGGGTAGACCCGGACATGTACGCCTGCTCCGCGAGCCGTGCCGGGTCGGGTGCGCCGCCGCTCCCGGCGGCCATCGCCGGCCTGCCCGGACTGAACACCGAGCAGGGCACGCCGACGCTCAGAGCGGCTACCGCCAGCCGGGTACCGGGTCGGGTGCTTCGAGCCGAGCCGGGTCGAGGCACCCGGCGCCTCGACCGAGGCGCAGCTTCGGCGCGGTGGCGCCGCTACCTCAGCGCGGCGGTCCGCCCCGACGGTTACGCATCATGCGCAGGAGGAGGAAGACAACTCCGGCGACCACGACCAGGCAGCAGAGCAGGCCGATGAAGCCGAAGCCGCCCCCGCGCCGCCGCCGGGCGGCCTCCACCACCAGCTCACCCGTACCGGTGGACGCCCAAGCCGCGACGGGCACGAACACCGACAGCACGACCGTTCCGAGGACGGTCGTCAACCGGCCCCACCACTTACCGAATGCAGACATGCCAACATCCTCGCCGACAACCGCAACCCCGGCACGTCGGCCGGGGAGGAATCCGACGTTGGCGCCGCCCTCCCGCCCGACCGGCACCCCTCTCCCGTGCCCCCCTGAACTCCAGCGTCAGGCGCGGACAACAGCGGGAGCGGACACGAGCACGGCAGGCGGCACGGAGCCGGGGGCCGGAGCTGGAGCCGGGGGCCGGAGCTGGAGCCGGGGCTGGGGCTGGCTGATCGTCGGGCAGCGGGTGGGCCCGGAAATGCGGAACGACCCCGGAGTAGAGTCCGGGGTCGTTCCGTCGTGGTAGCGGGGACAGGATTTGAACCTGCGACCTCTGGGTTATGAGCCCAGCGAGCTACCGAGCTGCTCCACCCCGCGTCGGCTCGTTAACTGTAGCGCACCCGACGCCGCGATGATCAGCGGACCCCCGATCCCGCCGCAGCCCCCTCTCTGACCAGCACAAACAGGCACCAGAGACCCGTGCGGGATCCCACCCGTCTCCCGCCCCGTCCGACCGCACTGGGCCGCCACGGAACCTCTAGCCCGCTCCAAGCTCCTCCCTGAACACGAACACACCGCCTCCTCCCCCGCGAACGTCCGGTGATCAGGACGCCGTGGACGTCATCCAGGGGTCATAGGGTCCACGGCGTCCTGATCACCGCTTGGCTGGGTGGGGTGACGTGGAGGTTGGCACTCGGGCTGAGCCGGCGAGGGTGGTCAAGGCCGAGGGCGGGTGCGCCAGCGGCGAGGTGGAGTGACCCGCGTCATACGGTCCGTTCGTGCCCACACCGATCGGGGCCGGTACCACGATGGCGGATTGCCGCCCGCCGCGCCGGGACGTGAACGGCCACCGCGGGGACAGGGCACGACCGAGTGACCGGACATGGCCGACGGACGGGCAACGGGCAGCAGCCAGGCACGCCAGCGGCGTGCCGGCAGGCAACGCCAGGCAGGCAACGCCAGGCAGGCAAGCGGCTGGCGGCCGGCGGCCAGGCAAGGCGGCCGGCGGCGGGGCAAGGCGGCCGGCGGCCAGGCAAGGCAAGGCAGCGGGCAAGGCAGCGGGCAAGGCAGCGGGCAAGGCGGCAGGCAGCGGGGCTTCCAGGCAAGACGGGGCGCCAGGCAAGACGGCGGGCAAGGCGTGGGATCCGAGAATGCGGAACGGCCCCGGAGTGAACTCCGGGGCCGTTCCGTCGTGGTAGCGGGGACAGGATTTGAACCTGCGACCTCTGGGTTATGAGCCCAGCGAGCTACCGAGCTGCTCCACCCCGCGTCGGTTCGTACACCGTATCCCACCGGCCCCCGTCGCCGCAAAACGACCCCGGCAGTACGCCGCCCGGGCCTGCCCGACCCGGGCGGCGTACGCCTCAGCGCAGCCAGTCCTCGATCGCGGCCACGGCCCGCCGGCTGTCGGCGTCGACCTGCGACCGGGGCGAGGAGGTGCCCTCCCAGCCCTGCTCCCAGAGCACGGTCACCACGTCGTCGACCCGGATCGCCCGGATCAGCCGGACCTCCCCGCCGCCCGTGGGGTTGCCGTCGATGTCCCGGGCCGGCGTCCGGATCTCGAACAGCACCGACCCGTCGCCGAAGCCGGCGTCGGCGAGCAGCCGCAGTCGGGAGGTCGACGCGTTGCCGCCGCCCACCCCCGGCTGCGTGGGACAGCCCCGCACCGCCGCCCGCAGCTCGCGGAGGAACTCGTCGGCCCGCCCAGGCCGGTAGAGGGTGACGGTGTGCGCGTAGCTGCCGTCCGGGACGTACCCCTGCGGGGTCTGCGGCAGCTTGTAGGCCAGGTTGCGGGTACGGCGCTGCACGATGCCGGCGTCGCTGCGGTAGCGGGCGTCGCAGAGCGCGGGCAGCGCGTCGGTGTCCCGGAAGGACGGCTCGATGCCCGTGCGGTTCGACGCGGCCTGGACGAAGAAGGCCCGGTCGGGGACGCGGCCGGGCGCCCGGGGCGGCGCGGCGCGGGTGCTGCCGGCCGCCGCCGGCGTGCCCGTCGCCCTCGGTGTGCCTCCGGTCGGGACGACCGGTCCGGCCGTGGCGGCCGGTGGGGTGGACGCGGTCGGCGCCGCCGGCACGCTCGACGGCGGCTCGACGGCGGCGGGCGGCGCGACGGGCCCGCGCTCCTCGGCGAGCACCAGCCCGGTGCCGGTCGCCAGCCCACCGACCAGCAGCGCCGTCCCGAGCGCGGTGCCGGTGATCCGCCGCCGGGCCCGCCGGTCGGCGCGCCCGCGCAGTTCCTCGGGGAGGGCGAGGGTACGGCCGTCGGCATCCTCGGCGAGCGACCGGTAGAGCTCGGACAGTTCACGCGACATCGTTCGCCTCCAACTCCTCCGTGGGCAGGCCGGGCAGCAGCGTGGCCAGCCGCGCCCGCCCCCGCGACAGCCAGGACTTCACGGTGCCGGTGGGTACCCGCGTCTCCCGGGCGATGTCCTGCACCGACATGTCGAAGAGGTAGTGCAGGGCGAGCGCCTGCCGCTGGGCGGTCGGTAGCCGGCGCAGCGCGCCCGCCAGCAGCACGGCGTCCTCGTTCGGTGGCGGCACCGGCTCGGGCGGGCCCGTGCGGCTCAGCGCGACGCGCCAACCCTGCAACCGGCGCCACCGGTCCGTGGCGAGCCGGGCGACCACGAGCCGCAGCCACGCCTCCGGCGCCGGGTGGGCGGCCAGGCCGCCCCACTGCCGCCAGGCCCGGGCGTACGCCTCCTGCACCAGGTCCTGTGCCTCGGTGTGGTCACCGGCCACGGCGTAGCCGTAGCGGAGCATCCGCCGGGAGGTGCTCCGGTAGAACTCGTCGAAGCTCGTCGCATCTCTCATGTCTCCGACCCACGCTCTCCGGTCGTTCCCCGCCTCTTGCAGGGAAGACGGCGTCGTGGGGTGGCGGGTTGCGGGTGCCGGGCCGGCCGTCGCGAACACGACAGCGCCCCCGGCGTCGGGACCGGTTCGGTCCGTGGGCCGGGGGCGCCGCGAGGGGTGGTACGGGTCAGCCGCCCGGGTTCGGGGAGGCGCTGCCACCCGGTGCCGGGGACGCCGGGGCGCTGGCACCGGGCGACGGGGACGCCGGGGCGCTCGCCCCCGGGGTCGGGGCGGAGGCGGCCTGCTGGGCCTGTTGGAAGGCGGTGAGGGCCTCGTCCAGCGCCTTCAACGCGCGCCCGTACCGCTCGAAGTCGCCCGAGGTCTGGGCGGCCCGGACCTCCGCGATGGCGGTTTGCACGCGGTTGGCCGCCTCGGCCAGCTCGCCGGTCAGCGGGGGTGCGGTCCCGCCCGGCGGGGTGCCCCCGGGCGGCGGCGGGGTCCCGCCGGCGGGCGGCGGGGTGCCCGGGGTGGCGGCCTGCTTGCCCTGCTCGATGAGCTGCTTGATGCCGTCGGCCACGTTGTTGGCCAGCACCACGTAGGAGCCGCCGTCGCCGTAGGACATCAGCACCCGTTGCAGCAGCGGCGGCGCGTTCTGCGCGGCGGTCTTCACGTAGACCGGCTCGACGTAGAGCATGCCGTCGCCGAACGGCAGGGAGAGCAGGTTGCCGTACTGCACCTGGGCCTGCTGGGACTGGAGCAGGTTGAGCTGCTGCCGGATGTTGGCGTTGTTCGTCATCGACTGGTGCACCTGCACCGGGCCGGAGATCCGGGTCTGGTCGGGCAGGTCGAGCACCTCCAGCCTCGGCTGCCCGTCCACGTACGACCCGGAGATCAGCGCCGCGAGGTTCTCCCGGCCGTTCGGGGTGACCGCCGAGGTGAGCTGGAAGCGCGCCGATTCCTGGCCGGGGAACTGCGTGAAGAGGTAGTAGGGCGGCTGCTTCTGGCCGGTGTCGGGGGCGTCCGGCACGTTCGGCACCTGCCAGAAGTCCGTCTCCGAGTAGAAGGCGCCCGGGTCGGTCACGTGGAACCGGGTCAGCAGGTTGCGCTGCACCTTGAACAGGTCGGCCGGGTAGCGGAAGTGCTCGGCCAGCTCCGCCGGGATCTCCGCCTTCGGCACCACCAGGTCGCCGCCGAACGCCTTGTTCCACGCCTTGAGCACCGGGTCGGTCTCGTCGAACTCGTAGAGCCGGACCGTGCCGTCGTACGCGTCGACGGTGGCCTTCACCGAGTTGCGGATGTAGTTGACGTTCTCCCGGGCGAGCTGGAAGGTGCCCCGCCCGGTCAGCTCGTCGGTGGTCTGCTCCTGGAGGTTGATGCGCTCCGCGTACGGGTAGGTCGCCGCCGTCGTGTAGCCGTCGATGATCCACTGGATCCGACCGTCGACCACGGCCGGGTACGGGTCGCCGTCGAGAGTGAGGAACGGCGCGACCTTCTCCACCCGGTCGCGGGGGTTGCGCACGTAGAGCAGCTTGGAGTTGTCGTTGACCGCGTCGGAGAGCAGGAAGTTCGACTCCTGCTCCTTGATCGCGTAGAGCAGCCGCCGGGTGAACGAGCCGATCTCGACGCCGCCCTCGCCGGTGTAGGTGTAGGACTCGCCGCCCTCGCCGACCGGACGGTCGAACTCGGCCTTCCGCTCCGGGTCGCTCTGGCCGACGATCGCGTAGTCGCTGGCGTCCATCCGCTCGCCGTAGTAGACGCGGGGCTGCTTGGCCGCGATCTGCTCGGTCTGCGAGGCGCACTGCTCGCCCGTCTGCTGGCCCTGCTCCTTCTGCTGCTCCTGCGGGTCGCCGAGGAAACCGGAGACGAAGAAGGGCTGGCCGCCGCAGACCACCCGGTTACCGGGCGCCGCCACCAGCCCGTAGCCGTGGGTGTAGACGGTGTGCCGGTTGATCCAGGTGTTCTGCTGGGGGGTCAGCTGCCGGTAGTTGACCTCGCGGAGGCCGACCACGTAGTCCTGCACCTTGCCGTTGACGCCGTAGCGGTCGACGTCCAGCTTCTCGCCGAAGTCGTAGAACTGCCGGACCTGCTGGCGCTGGGTGTACGTCTCGGAGACCAGTTGCGGGTCGAGCAGCCGGATGTTCGGCACCACGGAGGTGTCCGTGGCGAGGGTCGCCGGCGGCCTCAGGTTGCTCGCCGCGTACGGCGTGGTGGTGGCCGCCTCCAGGCCGAACGCCGCGCGGGTGGCCTTGATGCTGCGCTCGATGTAGGGCGCTTCCTTCTCCTTCGCGCTGGGCTTGACCTCGAAGGTCTGCACGGCCCAGGGGTAGACGCCGCCGATGGCGACGGCGGAGACGCCCAGCAGGGCCAGCGAGATGCCCGGCCAGACGAGGTTGCGCATCCAGGCGTTGGAGAAGACGATGATCGCGATCGCCACCACGATGGAGATGTACGCGAGGATCTCCTTGGCCGGCAGCAACGCGTTGACGTCGGCGTAGCCGGCGCCGTAGACGGGGCCGTTGCCGTACTCCAGCAGCATCGCGCGCCGGTCCAGCACGTACGCGAGCGCCTTCAGCAGGACGAAGACCGCGACGAGCGTGCTCAGGTGGGCCCGGGCGGCATTGGTCATCCGGTCGCCGACGCCCTGGAGCCGGACGCCGCCGAAGATGTAGTGCACGGCGAGCGCGCCGATCACGGAGAGCACCACCGCGGTGAAGCCCACCCCGAGCAGGTAGCGCAGGAACGGCAGCTGGAAGACGTAGAAGCCGACGTCGATGCCGAACTCCGGGTCCTTCACGCCGAAGTCCCCGCCGTTGCGGAAGAGCAGCCACTGGTTCCACCGGCTCTGCGCCGACAGCCCGGCGAAGAGGCCGACCACGGCGGCGACCAGCGCGATCCACAGGCCGAGCCGGGGGCCCAGCAGCATCCGGTAACGCTCCAGGGTGGCCTGCTCGGGCGAGTGCGGGCGCATGCGCGGGCGCAGCCGTTGGGCCAGCCAGAGGTTGCCGCCGACGATCAGCGCCATGCCCAGGCCGACGACGAAGAAGAGCAGCAGCCGGGTCGTCAGCACCCCCGTGAAGACCCCGGTGTAGCGGACCTCGTCGAACCACAGCCAGTCCGTCCACGCCTGGACACCCCAGCCGAGCAGGGTGAAGAGCACGAACACCCCGACCAGGACACCGATCGTGACGCGTCCGCGTCGGCTCATCCTCGGCAGGGGGCTGCTGCTCTTCATGACCACTGTTGGCTCCGCACGCTCGATGTGATCGGCTCCGACCAGGCACCCAGAGTACGGGGTGTTCCTGAACGGGTCGGTCCAAGGTCACAGGGCGTCGCGCCGCGCGGCGGAAGCGTCGACGCACGGGCCGGCCGGTGCGGGCCCGCCACGTACGCCGGGAGCGCCCGCGCGCGTGGTCAGCAGCGGGCCGGCTGGCCCCCGGCGCGCAACGTCTCGAGCGCGGTCAGCGCCTCGTCCAGCGAGCCGACCCGGAGCAGGGGCAGCCCGGGCTGCGGGTTGCGTACGGCCTCGGCGCAGTTCGCCGCCGGCACCAGGAACGCCACCGCGCCGGCGTCCTTCGCGCCCACCAGCTTCTGGGCGATGCCGCCGATCGGGCCGACCTGCCCGGAGTCGTCGATCGTGCCGGTCCCGGCGATGATCTTCCCGCCGGTCAGGTCCTCCGGGGTCAGCTTGTCGACGATGCCGAGAGCGAACATCAGACCGGCGCTCGGCCCGCCGATGTCCTCCAGGTCGATGTTCAGGGTGAACGGGTGCGGCTGCTGCTGCTCGATCTCCACGCCGATGCGGGGCCGGTTGTCCTGCTCCCGGCTGGTGACCTTCGCCGTCGCGGCGACACCGCCGCGGGTGTAGCCGATCTCCAGCGCCGTCCCGGCCGGCTTCGCCCGGATCAGCTCCGTGAGGCGGACGGCCACTGGCACCGGCTGCCCGTCGACCGAGGTCAGCACGTCGCCGGGCTTGAGCACACCGGCCGCCGGGCCGTCGGCGACGACGGTCTTCACGACCACCTGCACCGGGTAGCCCAGCTCGCGCAGCGCCGCGGTCTCCGCGCTGGTCTGCGAGGTCTTGAAGTCCTCCGCGTTGCGCTCCTCGACCTCCTCGCGGCTCTCGCCCGGCGGGTAGACCAGCTCGCGCGGCACGACCGCCTCGTCGTCGGAGAACCAGCCCTGGATGGCGGAGCGCAGCTTGACCGAGGGCTGCACGCCGACCGTGGTCAGCCGCAGCTGCCCGGCGGAGGTGGACGTCTCCCGGCCGGTGATCTGGATGACCTCCTTGCCGTTCTCCTTGCCCAGCGTGTTGACGGTCGGCCCGGGGCCGAGCACCACGTACGGGATGGGCGCGCCGAGCACGCCGATGCTGAGCAGAGCGGTGAGCAGAGCACCGAGCAGGACGGTCACGCCGCGACGTCTCATGCGGCAGAGCGTACCGACCGGGATCGGTGCCTCCGGCGGGTGAATCGCGACTTCGCCCTCAGCGCAACGCCAGCGGCGGCTACCTGGGGCGCGGCGCGCGTACCGTAGACGTCGTGCCTGATATTCCGTTCGGTTTCGCGCTCCCGGGTGGGCAACCACCAGACCCCAACGATCCCGCGCAGATGCAGCAGTTCATGTCGCAGTTGCAGCACCTGCTCTCCGCGTCGGGCAGCGGGCCGGTCAACTGGGACCTGGCCCGGCAGGTGGCCGCCAGTCAGCTCGCCGCCGCGGGCGACCCGGCGGTGTCGCCCTTCGAGCGCAACGCGGTGGAGGAGGCGTTGCGGCTCGCCGACCTGTGGCTGGAGCCGGCCTCCGCCCTGCCCTCGGGGATCCAGACCTCGCTGGCCTGGAACCGCAACGAGTGGATCTACAAGACGCTCGACGTCTGGCGCAAGCTCTGCGACCCGGTGGCCAGCCGGATGGTCGGCGCCATGGGCGACCTGGTGCCGCCGGAGGCGCGCGCCCAGCTCGGCCCGATGCAGTCTATGGTCGCCACCCTCGGTGGCGCGCTCTTCGGCGGCCAGCTCGGCCAGGCGCTCGGCTCGCTCGCCGCGGAGGTGCTCTCCGCCGGCGACATCGGGCTGCCGCTCGGCCCGGCCGGCACGGCCGCGCTGATCCCGGCCAACATCCGGGCGTACGGCGAAGGCTTGGAGCTGCCCGAGGACGAGGTGCGCCTCTACGTGGCCCTGCGCGAGGCGGCCCACCAGCGGCTCTTCCAGCACGTGCCGTGGCTGCGCGGGCACGTGCTCAACGCCGTGGAGATGTACGCCGCCGGCATCCGGGTCAACCGGGAGGCGATCGAGGAGGCGATGGGCCGGGTCGACCCCACCGATCCGGAGTCGATGCAGGCGATCGCGCTGGAGGGCATCTTCACGCCGGAGGACAGCCCGGCGCAGAAGGCGTCCCTGGCCCGGCTGGAGACCGCCCTGGCACTGGTCGAGGGCTGGGTGTGCCACGTGGTGGACAGCGCGGCGAGCGGCCGGCTGCCCAACGTCGTGAGCCTCGGCGAGGCGTTCCGTCGTCGCCGGGCCGCCGGTGGCCCGGCGGAGCAGACCTTCGCGGCGCTGGTCGGCCTGGAACTGCGTCCGCGCCGGCTGCGCGAGGCGGCGGCGCTGTGGGCGGCGCTCACCGAGCACCGGGGCATCTCGGGCCGGGACGCCCTGTGGGGCCACCCCGACCTGCTCCCCTCCGACGACGACTTCGCCGACCCGGTGGCCTTCGCGATGTCCGAGTGGGACCTCGGCGAGTTGGAGAACTTCGACTTCAGCGCGCCGGGCGGCCCGGAGGAGAAGTCCCCGGGCGAGCCGGGGCAGCAGCGGCCTGACGACGGCACCGAGGACGGCGACGCCAGCCGCCCCTGATCGCCTCGACGACGAGGGCCGCCCGACCCACCGGGGTCTGGGCGGCCCTCGTCGCGCGATCCGGCGACCTCGTCGCGCGGTCGGGCAGCCCGTCCGTGGTCCCGCGCGGGTCAGCGGGGCCGAGCCCCGGTCGGCGCTCGGTCAGTGGGACCGGGCGGCGCCGGAGAGCAGGGCGCGGGTGGCCTCCCACCCCTCCACCGCCGGGTCCAGGAAGGCCAGGTCGTCCGGCCCGCGCAGGCGCCGCCAGGCGGGGGTGACCGCGAGGTCGCCGGGTCGCGGCGCCGCCACGCGCACGGCCGCGGGGCGGGCGGTGTCCAGGTCCAGCGGCGGGAGCCAGCCCGGTACGGGCAGTCGCGCGGCCACGCCGAGCAGCCCCGGCGCACCGCCCTCGACCGGCGCGACCGCGACCGGCCGGGTGGTGAGCGGGCGTAGCAGCTTGCCGATGGTCAGGCCCGGCACGTCGGGCGCGTCCCCGGCGATCACCGCCGCCTGGTCGTAGCCGGCGCCGGCGAGGGCGGCGAAGACGGCGTTCGGCGTCGTCTCGGGCACCTCGTACACGGCCGTGTCCGGCCAGATCACCGCGTCGGCCAGCGACCGGTCGGCTGCGGTGACGGCGACGGCCGTCTCCACCTCGTTGAGCGTGGCGAGCAGGTCCACCACGTCCTCGGCGAGCGCGGCCCGCCACTCCACCGGGTCGGTGCCGGGAGGCGCCCAGGCCACCGGTCCGAGTAACGCCACCACCACACGTCGGGCCACGCCCCGACCCTAGCCGGCTGCCCGGACGACGGCCGGACCGACGTCCGGCTGCGCGGGCTGTCCGGCTGCGCGGCTGCGCGGGCTGTCCGGCTGTCCGGGTGTCCGGCTGTTTGCCGCACGACGCGTACAGACGAGTCTTCGCAGATCTTGGTAGGAAACGGCCCCTGGAGGGGCCGTTTCCTACCAAGATCTGCCGTCTCCGCGGAGCGGGCCGACGCCGAGCGGGCCGACGCGGACGGCGTCAGTCCGATGGCGGGGTGCCGGAGGCCGCTGCCACGCCCTCCAGGTAGCCGCGCGCCCGCTCGGTCTTCGGGTAGCGCGCGACGAGCGCCCAGAACCGGGCGTTGTGGCTGGGCACGATGAGGTGCGCGAGCTCGTGCATGAGCACGTAGTCGATCACCCAGTCGGGCATGTCCCGGACGCGGTGCGAGAGGCGGATCGTGCCGTCGTCGGGGGTGCACGACCCCCACCGGCCGTTCTGGTTGGTGACCCAGCGGACGCTCGTCGGTACGGCCTGCGTGCCGTGCTCGGCGAGGTAGAGCTTGATCAGCCGGGTGGCCCGGGCCAGCAGTTCGGCGTCGGACCGGGCGAGGCGCCCCTCCCGGGCGGCGAGCCGGGCGAGCATCCGGTCGACCCACTCGCTCTCCTCGGCACGGGAGAACTGGTCGGGGATCAGGACGACGACCCGCTCACCGTCGCGGTAGGCGGACACCGTGCGTCGCCGACGCTGGCTGCGCCGCACCTCGACGACCGGCTTCCGCGTCCCTGCCATCAGTGGGCCGCGCAGCCTCGGATTCCTGTCACGAAGGAAAGCTAATGCGTACTGACCAGGGGTCCGCAAGGGTCAACACCCCGACAGTCGCCCGGAAAATGGTGATTGGTCGGCAGGAGTCCCAAAAAATCTTTTGCCGGGCCCTCGCAATACACCGCCGTCACCCTTCGTGGCGGCCGATTTCGGCGCGACGGGCCGGGACCTGCGGTTGCCGCCGGCGGGGGCGGGGCGACATCCCCACCGTAGGTGATCTCCGTAGCGCGCGCAGCTCGGGGTGCCCCGCACGGGGCATCTGACCGGGTTCGGTCGGCGTGTCCCCGCCAAACTGACTTATCCGACGTAATTCGCCATGCACACTCTCGACGTCGACTTGCTCACAGTGACGAAGCACAGCTGACATGGAACTGCCCAGACCTGGGTAGGGTCCGCGGACCAGCGGTCACGAGCGTGGCCGTGGGAGAACGACCCAGCGCCGGTGCCCGAGTGGCCCCGCCGCCGGGAACCCCGCCGGGACGGCATCGGCCGGCGGACGAGACGAGGAGGGCACCGTGGCCGACCAGGCCCAGACCTACAACGGTTACTGCGTCAAGTGCAAGGAGAAGCGGGACTTCGAGGGCCGCGTCGAGGTGTCGAAGACCGGAATGAACATGGCCAAGGGCAAGTGTCCGGTCTGCGGCACAACAGTGAACCGCATCCTGGGCAAGGCGAAGGTCTGACCCGTACGGATGCGTCGGAGAGGGCGGCCGTCGGCCGTCCTCTCCGGCATGGCCACACCTGATCCGGGTCGGCCGCCCGGCGGCGGGTTCGCCCCGGGCGACCCGGCCGGGAACACTGTCGGCTCGCCGACACGGTTACCGGCGAGTTGTGGATATCCCCGGATTTCCTGTGGACAGCCCTGGGCAGGGCGCCGCACACCTGTGGACAACGATCGACGGTGAGCACCGACACGGTCACGATTCGTGTCATGCGCCGTGCCACGCTGCCCCGGCCCACGCTGCTGCCGGGCCTCACCAGACTCTGGCGGGACCGCCACACCCTGCAACTCGGCGTCGAGCCCGGCCGCGCCGTACTGCTGGAGATCGCCGATCCCCGGGCCGCCCGCCTGCTCGACCTGCTCGACGGCACCCGTAGCGAACGGGTGGTCCTGGCGCACGCCGTCGCCGCCGACGTGGCGCCGGACGAGGCCCGTACCCTGCTCGACGCGCTGCGCGCCGCGGGCCTGGTCGTACCCGCGCACACCCTGCTGCCGAAGGACCTGGCCGGCCCGCCCCGGGCCCGGCTCACCGCGGAGGCCGGGGCGCTCGCCCTGGCCGCGGCGCGGCTTCCCGGCACCCCCGCCCAGGTGTTGCGCCGGCGGCTGGCCGCCCGGGTGGTGGTCAGCGGCACCGGCCGCCTCGGCGCCCCCGTCGCCCTCGCGCTGGCCCAGGCCGGGGTCGGGCACGTGCACGCCGACCTGGCCGGTCCGGTACGGCCGGCGGACCTGGTCGGCACGGGCATCCCGGCCGCCGCGCTCGGCCACCCGCTCGCCCCGGCGGTACGCGACGCCGTCGAGCGGGCCGCCCCGGGCACGGCCACGGGCCCGCTCCGGCGGGGGCGGGTCGACCTGGTCGTCCAGCTCGGTACGCCCCGGCCGGCCGCCCTGCTCGCCGCCGGCCACGCCCAGCGTCGCCAGCCGCACCTGCTGCTCGGCCTGCGCGAGGGAGTGCCCGTCGTCGGCCCTCTCGTCCGCCCGCCCGCCGGGCCGTGCCTGCACTGCCTCGACCTGCACCGGGCCGACCGGGACCCGGACTGGCCGGCGCTGGCCGCCCAGCTCGCCTCGGACGCCGGTGAGCAGGCGGGCGCCACCGCGACCCTCCTGGCCGCCGGGGCGTACGCGGCGGCCGAGGCGCTGACACAGCTCGACGGGGGCACCCCGGAGACTTTGGGCTGCGCGGTGGAGATCACCGGGGCGGGGCGGTTCCGCCGCCGGACGTGGCCGCCGCACCCCTCCTGCGGATGCTCCCGACGACGCCGGTGACACCCCGGAGAGCGGGGCCGGGCAGCCAGCCCGCCGGCAGAGCAGCCGTGGGACCCCGGAGTCGGTAACAATGGCCGAGTGACCGACATCCCGCGCCGGGCCGTGTCCCGGACCGCCAAGCTCGCCGCTCTGCCGCTCGGCTTCGCCGGTCGGACCGTCCTCGGCATGGGTAAGCGCGTCACCGGGCTCGCCTCCGACGTGATCTCCGCGGAGATCCAGCAACGCACCGCCGAGCAGCTCTTCAGCGTGTTGGGGCAGCTCAAGGGCGGTGCGATGAAGTTCGGCCAGGCGCTGTCGGTCTTCGAGGCCGCCCTGCCCGAGGAGATCGCCGCCCCGTACCGGCAGGCGCTGACGAAGCTCCAGGAGGCCGCGCCGCCGCTGCCGGCGGCCAGCGTGCACAAGGTGCTCGCCGAGCAGCTCGGCCCGGACTGGCGGGACCGGTTCGTGGAGTTCGACGACACCCCCGCAGCGGCGGCCAGCATCGGCCAGGTGCACCGGGCGGTGTGGCGGGAGCCGGGTTACGGCCCCTCGGGCGCGCCGAACACGCGCGACGTGGCGGTCAAGATCCAGTACCCGGGCGCCGGTGACGCCCTGCTCGCCGACCTCAAGCAGCTCTCCCGGCTCGGCGGGATGTTCCGGGCGATCCAGCCCGGACTGGACGTCAAGCCGCTCCTGGCGGAGCTGCGGGAACGGATCACCGAGGAACTCGACTACGAGCTGGAGGCGGAGTCGCAGCGCGCCTTCGCCGCCGCGTACGCGGACGATCCCGAGATCCACATCCCGGCGGTGGTCTCGGCGTCGCCCCGGGTGCTGGTCACCGAGTGGGTCGAGGGCACCCCGCTGGCGGAGATCATCCGCGAGGGCACGGAGGAACAGCGCGACGAGGCCGGCCGGTTGATGGCCATCCTGCACCTGTCCGCGCCGCAGCGGGCCGGGCTACTGCACGCCGACCCGCACCCGGGCAACTTCCGGCTGCTGGCGGACGGCCGCCTCGGGGTGATCGACTTCGGCGCGGTGGCCCGGATGCCGGAGGGCACGCCCGAGCCGATCGGGCGCATCGCCGGGCTGGCGCTGCGGGGCGATGCCGACGGGGTGGTGGCGGGCCTGCGCGCGGAGGGCTTCATCGGCTCCACGGAGGAGATCGACGCCCAGGCGGTGCTCGACTTCCTGCGTCCGATGCTGGAGCCCATCGCCGCCGACGAGTTCCGGTTCACCCGGGCCTGGCTGCGCGCGGAGGCGACGCGGTTGGCCAGCCCCCGGTCCCCCGCCTACCAGTTGAGCCGCCAGCTCAACCTGCCGCCGTCGTACCTGCTCATCCACCGGGTGACGCTCGGCTCGATCGGCGTGCTCTGCCAGCTGGAGGCGAAGGCGCCCTACCGGGGCGTCCTGGAGCGCTGGCTGCCCGGCTTCGCCCCGTCGACCGGGCAGCCCTCGACGGGCGGCTGAGCGACCGTCCCGCACCGGCGGCGGAGTCGGCCGGGCCAGGCTGCGTTCGGGTCGGCCGAGCCTCAGGCGGGGTCGACGGGCGGCGGCCGAGTCGACTCGGCCACGCGACGGCCGCGTCGGCCGGGCGGGTCGGTCCGCGGTGGACACGTCGAGGGGCGGTGGCCGGAATCCGGCCACCGCCCCTCGACATTCGGTGGGGTACTAGAGAACGCCCAGGTCGCGCGCCGCTCGGTTGCGGCTGTTCATGGCGACGGTACGGGCGGAAAGGGTTGCCTCAGTGCTCGCGGTGGTACGACCGGCCTGAGGCCGGCGCATTCGAGCCCGGGACAACGCTTCGTGGAGTAGTTGCATCTCGGCGACTCCGTCAAGAACGTTCAGCATGGTGGTCAGCTCTCTCGTCGCCGGCGTGACACCGGCGTGGGTGGATTGGATCGGGTGCATGTCAGGCCGCCAGCCGGACCGTGGTGCGCGACTCGGACAGCCCACTGGCCGCCAGTCGTGCCTCGGCCTCGACCCGGAGCGCCGCGTCGCGGGCGAGGTCCTCCTTGCGCGGACGGCCACGGGGCCGCTTGCGCGGGACGACCGCGCCACGCTCGAAGATCTCGCCGCCCCAGACGCCCCAGGGCTCGGCCCGCTCCACCGCCCCGGCGAGGCACTCGACGCGCAGCGGGCAGTCCCCGCAGAGCGACTTGGCCAGCTCGAGCTCGGCGGGCGAGTCGGAGAACCACAGGTCGGGGTCGAACTTCCGGCAGGGCAGGTTCGCCTCCACTTCGACGCTCACGTCGAGCGGGGCCAACGCCAGACTCATCGCCCGGTCACCTCTCTCTCACTTCGATCTCGTGGATCGCACTTCCGACGTACTTGGCGGGCAAAAAACTGAGGCCGCGGATCCCGGTAGCGGGTTCCGCGGCCTCGAGGTGAGCCGGTGGTCTGAGGATCAGACCGGTCTACCTCGAGGTGGAACTCCGCGGACGTCCATGTGACGCTTGGCAGCATCGACGCCCTTGCCCGTGAAGCCACTGGTGCCCTGGATTCCGTTCGGCGCGGGGACGAGAATCAGCTCGGCCTGAGCCTCGACCTGGTGCACCTGGGAAACCGACGGTCGCGCAGCGGCGAGGGCCACCCGGACAGCCGACAGCGGAGCGACGACAGCGGGCAGCGCCGCCGGACGCTCGCAGATGTAGACGATCTCCATTGGGGCCACCTCCTCTGACGTTCACTCGTGCCGAAACGGTCTCTACCCCTCATGAGCAGCCGAAATGGCGCCGCTCGCGAGGTGTGCCATGAGGCTATTCCTCGTCACGGGGCGAGGGCAAACGAATTTACGGCGAGATTTCGAAAGTTTTCTCCGGGCAGACGTCGTCGACCGCCGCGCCCGCCACCAGCGCCAGCACCGCCTCCCCGTAGAGGCCGAGCTTGCGGGGCCCGATGCCGGCGATGGCGATCAGCTCCTCCGCCCGGCCGGGGCGCCGCTCCGCGAGCGCCACCAACGTGGCGTCGGTGAAGACCACATAGGCCGGTACCCGCTGCCCGCCGGCCACCCGCTGGCGCCACTCGCGCAGCCGTTCGTGCAGCTCCTCGTCGATGTCCGAGGGGCAGGTGGGGCAGCGACCGAGCTTGCGGTCCGGCCCGGCCAGCAGGGTGGCGCCGCAGATCCGGCAGGAGACGATCTGGGTCCGGCGGCGCTCCGGCCGGCGCGCCGCCGGCGCGGCCCCGGCCCGCTCCGCCCCGCCGGAGCGGTCGAGCTGCGGCAGGAACCGCGAGGGCCGCCGGGCCCGCCCGCCCGGGGAGCGGGCCGAGGCGTACGACAGCCAGAGCCACTCCCGCGCCCGGGTGACGCCGACGTAGAGCAGCCGGCGCTCCTCCTCGACCTGTTCGACGGTCTTGGCGTACGTGGTGGGCAGGGTGCCCTCGGAGAGGCCGACCAGGAAGACCGCGTCCCATTCCAGGCCCTTGGCGGAGTGCAGCGAGGCCAGGGTCACCCCGTCGACCGTCGGCACGTGCTGCGCGGCGGCCCGGCGGGCCAGCTCGTCGTTGAAGTCGGCCAGGGTGACCGGGCGCTCGACCGAGGCGGCGGGCCCGATCGGCAGCACCTGCGGGGTGGCCGCGTACTCCTCGGCGAGCTGCACCAGCGCGGCCAGCGCCTCCCACCGCTCGCGGACGGCGCCGCCGGCCGGGGCCGCGTCGGGGGCCCAGCCGACCGCGGTGAGCGCCTCCACGACGGCGGCGGGCAGCGGGGTCTCCCCGGGGATCGACCGGGTGGCGGCCCGCAGGGCGACCATCGCCTGTCGGACCTCGACCCGCTCGAAGAACCGCTCCGCCCCCTGCACCACGTACGGCACCTGCGCCTCGGTCAGCGCCTTCTCGTACGCCTCGGACTGCGCGTTGGTCCGGAACAGCACGGCGATCTCCTTCGCCGGGGTGCCGGCGTCGACGAGGGCGCGGCAGCGCGCGGCCACGGCGTTGGCCTCGGCCGGCTCGTCGGTGAAGATCCGCAGCTCCGGTTCGGGGCCGGGCGGACGCTGGCCGACCAGTTCGAGTCGCAGTCGCGCCTCGGCGCCCCGCGCCTGGGAGATCACCGCGTTGGCCAGCCCGACGACCTGCGGGGTGGAGCGGTAGTCGCGGACCAGCCGGACCACCGTCGCGCCCCGGTGCCGGCGCGGGAAGTCGACCAGGTAGGACGAGGTGGCCCCGGTGAAGGAGTAGATCGTCTGGCTGGCGTCGCCGACCACGGTGAGGTCGTCCCGCCCGCCCAGCCACGCGTCCAGCAGCCGCTGTTGGAGGGGGTTGACGTCCTGGTACTCGTCGACGACGAAGTGCCGGTACTGGGCGCGGACCTGCTCGGCGACGTCCCGGTGCTCCTCGATGCCCCAGACCGCGGCGCGCAGCATGTCCTCGAAGTCGATCACGCCGTTGGAGCGCTTGAGTCGCTCGTACGCCGCGAAGACCTCGGCGACCCGGGCCGGCTCGTGCGGGGTGTCCCGCATCGCCTTGGCCGCCGCGACGACGTACTCCCCCGGCTCCACCAGCGACGACTTCGCCCACTCGATCTCGCCGGCGAGGTCGCGCGCGGCCGCCCGGTCGGTACGCAGGCCCGCCTTGGCCGCAGCGAGGGTGACCAGCCGGACCTTGCTGTCCAGCAGCTCGGGCATCGCCCGACCCTCCAGCAGCCGGGGCGCGAAGTAGCGCACCTGGCGCAACGCGGCGGCGTGGAACGTCCGCGCCTGGACGCCACCCACCCCGAGCGCGGTGAGCCGGGCCCGCATCTCGGCGGCGGCGCGGGCCGTGAAGGTCACCGCGAGCACGTGCCGGGCGGAGATCTCGCCGGAGAGCGCCCGATGGGCGATCCGGCAGGTGACCGCGCGGGTCTTGCCGGTGCCGGCGCCGGCCAGGATGCAGACCGGACCGGCGGGGGCGGTCACCGCCGAGCGCTGCTCCGGGTCGAGCCCCGCGAGCACGCGTTCGGATGCTGAGTGAACCGCCACAGCGAGGAATTGTCTCAGCTCCGCCGGACGTTGCAGCGATTAGCCTGGGCTTGATCGGCAAGCCGCCGTGCGGACCGTTGGAGGACCTGAGCATGCTGACGATGTATTCCACCCCCTGGTGCGGCTACTGCCACCGGCTGAAGTCGCAGCTCGACCGGGAGGGCATCGGCTACGAGGTGGTCGACATCGAGCAGGACCCGAAGGCCGCGGAGTTCGTGATGAGCGTCAACGGCGGCAACCAGACCGTCCCGACGCTGCGTTTCGCCGACGGCAGCGCCCTGACCAACCCCTCGATCACCCAGGTCAAGCAGCACCTCGCCACGATCGACGCCTGACCGACGCAGCACCGACGACGAGCGGCCGCCCACCCGGGCGGCCGCTCGTCGCGTTCCCGCCGCAGCGGGGCGGACAGGACGGCTCAGCGCCCCGGGCCCGGTGGCGTGGTGCCGACCACCTCCTGCCCCCCGGCCTCGCTTCACCACCCCTCGGTCCCGGCCCGCTGGCCCCCGGCCCCGCTCCGCTGGCTGCCGGCCCCGGCCGGGTCCGCGGGGGCGGGCCCGTCGGCGGGCCGGCGGGGCGCCGGGATCCTTGCGGGCGGCGGAGGGCTGAGCGCACGGCCGTGCCAGAGGTAGCCACCGGCGAGCAGGGTGGCCACGCCGATCAGGGCGAACAGGACGCGGTAGTCCAGCACCCCGACGAGCAGGGCCCCCGCGCCGATGGAGAGCGCCTGCGGACCGCTCACCACCGCCTCGGAGGCCGCGGCGACCCGGCCGAGCAGGCCCGGCGGGGTGCGCCGCTGGATCAGCGTGTGCAGCCCGACCATCGTCAGCGGCAGCGAGACGCCGGCCAGCAGCACCGCGACGAAGCCGAGCCAGAGGTTCGGGTACACCAGCGCCAACGAGGCCGGACCGAAGAACGCCACCCCGGCGGCGAGCGTGCCCACCTCGCCGGCGCGGCGCACGACGGCCGGGGAGAGCAGCCCGCCGACCAGTCCGCCGACGCCCTGCACGGTGACCAGCACGCCGACGAACGCGGCGTCGCGGCGGAGCCCCTGGTCGACGTACGCGAAGATCAACGACTCGCTGAAGCCCATCGCCAGCGACCCCAGCCCGTAGCCGAGCAGCGCCCGCCGCAGCGCCGGCTCCCCGGCCAGGTGCCGCAGCCCGGCGCTCACCTCGGCCGGCCAGCGCACCCCGCCCCCGGTCCGCGGCGTCTCCGTCGTGCGGATCAGGCCCACCACGACGGCGGCCGACAGGAAGCCGACCATCCCGATGACGGCCAGCATCCAGCCGCCCACGGCGGCGTAGAGCCCGGCGCCGGCCAGCGGGCCGACCAGGCGCAGCCCCTGGCGCACGGTCTGGAGCACGCCGTTGGCCTCGGCCAGCAGCTCCACCGGCACGAGCTGACGGATCAGGCCACTGAGCACCGCGCTGAGGGTGATGTACGACAGGCCGTAGAGGGCGGCCACCACGTAGATGATCCACACGTCGGTCCGGTCCCGCACCGCGAGGAGCGGGGTGAGCAGCACGGCCGTCGCCAGGTTGGCCGCCACGAAGAACGGGCGGCGGGGGTAGCGGTCGACGATCCACCCCACCAGCGGGGCCAGGGTCATCGGGGCGATGACGGCGAAGATGGTGGCGCCGGCCAGCCCGTCCGATCCGGTCAGGTCCTTCACCCAGATGGCGAGGGCCAGCAGCAGGATCGACTCGGCGGCCATGCTGGCCAGCAGGCCGCCGAAGAGCAGACGGAAATCCGGGCGGCGCAGGACGGTGCGCATGGGGTCCCTCCGGCGGGGGTGGTGCGCGGCGTGGCGCGGTCGGGGGTGGCGCGGGCGGGCCGACGGCGTCGTACGGGCCGCCGCACCCTTCCCACGGTCCTCTTTTCTGCGAGACACGCCCCCCACCGGGGCCTCCGACGGGAGGCGCGCCGTCCATACTGACCGTGGGGGGCGAATTTCATACAGTTACCGTCGCGTCTGCGGCGGTCCACGGGAAAGAGGACGTCGTGCCTCCTGCCTCACCCAGCCCGATCCTGCGCCGACGCAGGTTGGGCACCGAACTGCGCCGACTGCGCGAGGCCGCAGGTCTCACGGGAGACCAGGTCATCGAGCGGGTCGGCTGGGCGTCCGCGTCCAAGTTGTCCCGGCTGGAGAACGGCCGCAGCCGCCCGGACCCGGACGACGTCCGCGCGCTACTGGATCTCTACGGCGCCGAGGAGGCGCTACGCCGGGAGCTCCTCGGCATCACGCAGGAGGCCGGCGACATCCGCGGCTGGCTGCGGAACTACCCGGTGATGACCCAGCAGCAGCGCAGCTTCGCCGAGTTGGAGGCGGGCTGCGCGGAGATCTCGGAATACAACCCGGTCCTGGTGCCGGGGCTGCTCCAGACGGCGGCGTACGCGTCGGTGCGGATCGCCTCGGCCCGGCAGGTCGGCGAGGAGGCCGGCGATCCGGAGGCCGGGGAGGACATCGACACCGAGGTACGGGCCCGGCTGGCCCGCCAGTCGCTGCTCAACCGCGCCGTCGACGCGCCCCGCTACACGGCGGTGCTGGAGGAGGCGGCGCTCGGCGGCCGGACCGCGCCGCCGGAGGTGCTGCACGAGCAGCTCGTGCAGCTCTGCGAGCTGGCGATGCTGCCGAACGTCACGTTGCACGTGCTGCCGCGCGACACCCAGATCGGCGACTGGTACCTCCCGCCGACCGCGTTCTCGGTCTACCGGTTCGCCGATCCGCTCGATCCGGAGACGCTCGCGATCGAAGGGGGGTTCACCGACGTCATGTCGACTGAGGTAAACGCCCTAAATCGCTATAAAGTGGTGTTCGAGTGGCTATGCACGGCGGCGCTCTCCGAGTCGGACACCCTCTCCTGGCTGATCGAGGCGACGGGGCGGCTGCCCGACACGGCGACCGCGTCCACGGTGGCGTACGGGTCGGCAACGGCGCCGCCCCAGCGTCGCCGGCACTCCGGGCGCCTGACGGAGCGGTGATCACGGGGGTCCCACCTTCGGGTCGTGCGGCGCCACTCGTTCCATCGGAGCAGTTCACCTCAGGAGTGGCACGATGAACGAGATCCGCAACACGCCGGCCGTGATCAACCAGCTCGCCGACGCCCCGTGGCGTAAGAGCACGCGCAGCCAGACCTCGAACTGCGTCGAGGTCGCACCACTGAGGACCGGGCCGGTCGCGGTGGCCCTGCGCGACAGCAAGGACCAGTGCGGTCCGGTGCTGCTGTTCAACCGGGCGGGCTGGCTGGGCTTCATCGCCGGCGCGAAGAACGGACAGTTCGATCTGAACTGATCCGTCGACCGTCGCGGGGCCGCCGGCAGGGTGCCGGCGGCCCCGTCGCGTCCGCGCCGTACCACCCCGCCGACCAGGCATCCGCTGATCGGACGAGCCTCCGGACCAATCGTCGTGTTTCACTTGATGAGACGACCGCGCGGCGTAACATGACGACAGAGTGACGTGGAACTTCCACCCGTTCCCCACCGTCGCGATTCATCCGGAGACCCGTATGCGGTTCCTGATCGTTCGCACCGACATCCGCGCCGCCGCCGACGTGGACATCGCCGCCGCCTGGGCGTGCGGTGGCCGCCTGCGGGACGAGACCACGGCGCCCGAACCGCGCCGCCAGATCGTGCACGCCGAGGAGCGCGACGCCGCGCTGCTGCTGGCCCGGGCCCTCGCCACCGTCGGCGCGGTCCGCTCCGGCAGGCAACGGGTCAAGGTGCTCCCGCTCGACGAGCCGGGCGGCGGGCTCCGGGTCGCGTCCGACGACCGGGGCAGCTGACCCGCACCCAGACGTCCGTCGTGGTCGGACCGGCTCCCCCGCCGTGTTCCTTGCCCCAGCCGACCACGACGGCCCGTGTTCCCGGTCCGTGACCGTCGCGGCAACGGCGGCCACGGGCCGGGACCGCACGACCTCCCCGGCCACCGACCCGGCCTCCCGGCGGCCCAGCCACCGCCGGCGGCACCCGGTTCAGCAGTGCCCGTCGAGCCAGCGGTGGATCAGGAAGAGCGCGATCGACGACGGCGGCGGCAGCACCAGCCGGGCCCCGCCGACCTCCACCGGCCGCCCCGCCAGGGCCGTGCCGATCTCCCGGCGCGAGAACCAGCGGGCGTACGCGATCTCCGTCGGGTCCACCTGCACCGGATGCGCCGGGTCCGCGGTGGCGAGGAAGCCGAGCATCAGCGAGCCGGGGAACGGCCAGGCCTGACTGCCCGCGTACGCGATGTCGTCGACCGGGACGCCGACCTCCTCGCGGACCTCGCGCAGCACGGCGGCCTCGGCCGACTCCCCCGGCTCGACGTAGCCGGCGAGGCAGGAGAAGCGCCGTTCGCCGGCGGTGTGCGGCCAACTCGCGTTGTTGCCGAGCAGGCACCGCCCGTCCAGGCCCGGGACGCCGTCGTGCACCAGCACGATCATCGCGGGATCGGTACGCGGCCAGATCCGCTCCCCCGCCGGGTCCACCCGGGACCAGCCGGCCTCGTCCACCTCGGTCGGGTGCCCGGTGGCCGACGAGTAGCGGTGCCGCAGGTGCCAGTTGACCAGCGCCAGCGCGGTGGTGAACAGCCCGGCGTCGCGGTCGCCGAGCAGGTGCCCGACCTCGCGCAGGTGCGTCGCCCGGGCCCCCGGCACCGCCGGCAGCGGGGCGTCCACGGCGAAGACCGGGACCCCGTCCGGCTCGACGCCGAGGAAGATCGGTGCCGTCGGCTCGGGCAGCCCGGCCGGATCGAGCAGCACCAGCGACGGCGGTGACGTGTCGGTGCGCACCAGGGCCCGGCCGCCGTCGCCGGAGTCGAGCACCAGCACCCGGGCCTGGCTCCAGGCCTGCGCCAGCCATCCCGGGTCGGTACGCCGGTGGGCCGCCCGGTCCAGGGTGGACCGGGCCAGCGGCGGGGCGGCCTCCCCGTTCACGGCCGTGCCGGCTCGGTGGTCACCGGGACCAGCGCCGCGAGCTGCGGCCCGATCCGTTCGGCGTCCCCCAGCACCACCGTGGCCGCCCGGGCCGGGGCGAGGTAGCGGGCCGCCACCTCGGCCACGTCCGCCACCGTCGCCTTCGCCAACCGGGCGGCGTGCTCGGCCAGGAACTCCAGGCGCAGCCCGCTGCCGGCGTACGCGCTGGTCAGGGAGGCGAGCCCGGCCTGGGTGGAGATCCCGAGCTGGAGAGTGCCGAGGGCGTACTGGCGGGCCTGTTCCAGCTCGTCCTCGCCGGGCGGGAGGGTGGCCAGCCGGCCGAGTTCGTACGTCGTCTCCAGCAGCGCCGGCCCGGTGACCTCCGTCGCCACGTCGGCGGCGGCGACCAGCACGGATCCGGCCACCGAGTGCTCGACGACGGAGTGCCCCCCGTACGTGTAGCCCTTGTCCTCGCGGATGTTCTCCGTCCAGCGGGAGGAGAAGTAGCCGCCGAAGATCAGATTGGCCAGTTGCAGCGCGGCATGGTCGGGGTGGGTGCGGGGCACCGCCGGCAGCGCGATCCGCAGCGAGGACTGCACGGCCCCGGGGCGGTCGACCAGCAGCAGCGGCCCCGACTCCAGCGGCGGGGCGGGCGGCAGGTCGGCGGTGTGCCCGGCGCCGTTCCACCCCGAGAGCGCCTTCTCGGCGGCGTCCAACGCCCGCTCCGGCTGCACGTCACCGACCAGCACCAGCACCGCGTCGGCGGGGTGCACCCGCTGGGCGTGCAGGGTCCGCAGCACCGCCGGCCGGACCGCCCGGACCGCCTCCGGTTCGGGGGTCTGCACCGCGTACGGGTGCGTGCCGTAGACCCGCCGCAGCAGGGCGGTGCGGGCCAGGTGCGCCGGCTGGCTGCGCGCCACCTGGATCCGGTCGACCAGCCGGTCCCGCTCGGTGGCGACGTCGTCGTTCGGGTAGCTCGCGTCGGTCAGCACCTCGGCGAGGATCTCCAGCATCCGGTCCAGCCCGGTGACCAGCCCGGCGCCGGAGAGCATCAGCCGGTCCGGGTCGATCCCGGCGGTAAGCCCGCCGCCGACCTTCTGCAACTCGGCCGCGATCCGCACGCTGGACATGGTCCGCGTGCCGGAGAGCAGGGTCTGCGCGAGCATGGCGCCCCGGGCGAGGTGGGCACGGCCGAACGGCATCCACAGCCGCACCTCCACCAGCGGCACCGCCGGCCGGCGTACGGCGATCACGGTCAGCCCGTTGCCCAGCGTGCGCTCGGCCTGCTTCGGCAGCTTGAGCCGACGGTTCGGGCCGAGCGGTGGCAGCGCCCGGGGCGCGGCCTGTGCGGTTGCCGTCACTGGTGACCTCCGGCGATGACCTCGATGGACGCCCGGCGCTCGGGCCGCAGGGTGGCCGCGGCGGCGCGGACCTGCTCGTCGGTGACCTCGCCGACGAGCCGGGGCAGGTCGTTGAGCAGCCCCGGCTCGCCGCGCTGCTGCTCCAACACGGCCATCTGCAACGTCCGGCCGAGCACCGCGTCGGTGTCGCGCAGCAGGTGGGTCGCCATCCGGGCCTGGGTACGGGCCAGTTCGCCCTCGGCCAGGCCGTCGGTGGCCAGCCGGTCCAGTTCCTCGTCGACGGTGCGCAGCACCTTGTCCACGTCCCCGCTCGGGGGCAGGTGCGCCTGGAGCAGCAGCGCCGTGGGGTCCCGCACGTCGAACGGGTCGCCCATGAAGCCGACGTAGCCGCCGAGGCTGGTCACCGCCCGGTCGCGCTGGACCAGCCGCTCGACCAGCCGGGACGCGTCGCCGTCGGTGAGCACCTCGGCCAGGACGACGTAGGGCAGGTAGGCGGCGAAGTCGGTGATCGGGTCGGGCACCCGCCAGGCGCCGGCCACCGCCGGCAGCGGGGCCAGCTTGTCGGTGTACGAGGTGCGCCGCTCCTCGGTCAGGTCGGGCTCGGTGAAGTCGGGTCGCTGCGGGGCGGGGCGGGCCGGCACGTCGCCGAAGTGCCGCTCGATCAGCGTGGTCGCCTCGGCGACGTCGATGTCCCCGCCGACCGCCAGGACCGCGTTGCCGCTGGCGTAGTAGCGGCGGAAGAAGTCGGCCGCGTCGGCGACGGTGGCCGACTCCAGGTCGACGAAGGAGCCGTAGCCGTCGTGCGCGTTCGGGAAGGTGTCGAACAGCACCGGCGGCAGGGTCAGCCAGGGAAAGCCGCCGTACGGGCGGTTGAGGACGTTGACCCGGATCTCCTCCTTGACCACGTCGACCTGGTTGCGCAGGTTCTCCTCGGTCAGCCGGGGGCCGCGCATCCGGTCGGCCTCCAGGAACAGCGCCCGCTCCAGGGCGTTGCTCGGCAAGGTCTCGAAGTAGTCGGTGTAGTCCAGGTGGGTGGAGCCGTTGAAGGTGCCCCCCGCCCCCTGCACGTGCCGGAAGTGCGCCAGCTTCTCCAGGTTCTCCGAGCCCTGGAACATGAGGTGCTCGAAGAGGTGGGCGAAGCCGGTGCGCCCCTCCGGCTCCGAGCGGATGCCGACGTCGTAGACGACCGCCACCCCGATCACCGGGGCGCTGCGGTCCGGCGTCAGCACCACCCGCAGGCCGTTGTCGAGGGTGAACCGCTCGACCGGGTACTTCGTCGTTGGAATTCTCGATCTCCGGGCCGCCACGGGATCGACCCTAGCGCGTCGGCACCTCCGCCATCGGCGACCTGTCGCCAGCCGCCCCGGCCGGCGCCCCGGGTGCCGCGACCGTCGTTCCTCCCGACCGGTGGCGGCGCCGGGGACAGTAGGCGGATAGCCCATCCAGCAAGTAGGGATTGCCGCCTTTTCTGAGATGCCGCTCCCGGCATGTGGTCGCCCCTTGACGACGGCCCACCGCCTCACCCAGTCTTCCTATCGACTAAGTAGGAATACTGCGGATTGGATGGACGATGAGACGGCTCCCCCTGCGTCGGTGGGTCTCCCTGGCCACCCTCGCCGTCGTCGGCGCGGCGGCCCTGGGCACCGCCGCCGCCTGCGGCGACGACAGCGAGAGCGCGGGCGGCGGCTCCGGCCCGACGACGCTGCGGCTCGGCTACTTCCCCAACATCACCCACGCGCCGGCCGTGGTCGGCGTGGAGAAGGGCATCTTCGCCGAGAAGCTCGGCGGCGACGTCAAGCTGGAGACGAAGACCTTCAACGCCGGCCCCGCCGCGATCGAGGCGATCTTCTCGGGCGCGCTCGACGCCACGTACATCGGCCCGAACCCGACCGTGAACGCCTTCTCGAAGTCCAAGGGCGAGGCCGTCCGGGTCATCTCCGGCGCGGCCTCCGGCGGCGTCGCGCTCGTGGTCAAGCCCGAGATCACCAGCGTGGAGCAGTTGCGGGGCAGGAAGATCGCCACCCCGCAGTTGGGCAACACCCAGGACGTGGCCATCCGTCACTGGCTCAAGGAGAAGGGCCTCACCACGACCAAGGAGGGGGGCGGCGACGTCAAGATCATCCCCCAGGAGAACGCCCAGACGGTGGAGACGTTCGGCAGCGGGGCGGTCGACGGTGCCTGGGTGCCCGAGCCGTTCGTGTCCCGGCTGGTCAACGCCGGGGGCAAGGTGCTCGTCGACGAACGCGACCTCTGGCCGGGCCGGAAGTTCGTCATCACCAACCTGATCGTCAGCACCAAGTTCCTCAAGGCCCACCCCGACGTGGTGAAGAAGCTGGTCGAGGGCCAGGTGGCCGCCAACGAGTTCGTCAACGGCAGGCCCGACGAGGCGCACCAGGCCATCTCCGACCACATTGGAAAGATCAGCGGCAAGCCGCTGGACCTCAAGCTGATCAAGCAGGCGTGGCCGACGCTGGAGTTCACCAACGACCCGATCGCCTCGTCGCTGAAGACCGGGCTCGACCACGCCGTCGCGGTCGGGCTGACCCAGCCGGTCAGCCTCGACGGCCTCTACGACCTGACCCACCTCAACGAGGTGCTCAAGGGCCAGGGCAAGCCCGAGGTCGGCCGACCATGACGTCGACCACGACGACGCCACGCAGCGCGACCGGCTCGGTCGCGCTGCACGGCGTCAGCAAGGTGTACGGGCGCGGGGCGAACGCCGTCGTCGCCCTCGACGGGGTCTCCCTCGACGTCGCGCCCGGCGAGTTCGTCTGCCTGGTCGGCGCCTCCGGCTGCGGCAAGAGCACCCTGCTCAACCTGGTCGCCGGCCTGGACCGGCCCAGCGGCGGGCGGATCGCCCTCGACGAGGGCGTCGACCCGGGACTGATGTTCCAGGAACCGGCCCTCTTCCCCTGGCTGACCGTCGAGGGCAACGTCGAGGTGCCGCTGAAGCTGCGCGGGCTGCCCCGGGCCGCCCGGCGGGGGCGGGTCGCCGAACTGCTGGCCGCCGTGCACCTGGCCGACTTCGGCCGCAAGCGCCCGCACGAGCTCTCCGGCGGCATGCGCCAGCGGGTGGCGCTGGCCCGCACCCTCGCCCTGGACACGCCGGTGCTGCTGATGGACGAGCCGTTCGGCGCGCTCGACGCCATGACCCGGGACATCCTGCACGACGAGCTGGAACGGATCTGGACCGAGCGGCGGCTCACCGTGCTCTTCGTGACGCACAACGTCCGCGAGGCGGCCCGGCTCGCCGACCGGATCATCCTGCTCTCCAGTCGACCCGGCCGGATCATCTGGTCCACCCCGGTCGACGTGCCCCGGCCGCGCCGCATCGACTCCCCCGAGGTCGCCGCGATCGCCGCCGAGGTCACCGACCGCCTGCGTACGGAGGTGGGCCGCCATGGCCGGTGACACCCTCGCCACCGCCCCGCGTACCGACGCGGAGATCTCCGGGCTGGACGCCCTGGAACTGGCCGGGCGGGATCAGAGCCGCACCCGGGCCAGCCGCCTCTGGGCGGCGACCTGGCCGAAGCTGGCCGCCCTCGCCCTCGCCCTCGCCACCTGGCAGGTCGTGGTCTGGACCGGCTGGAAACCCGAGTACTCGCTGCCCGGCCCGGCGGCCGTGGGCCGGGAGCTGCTCCGGCAGGTCAGCGGCGTACAGCTCTGGGACGGGCTGGCCACCACCCTGCGCCGGGCGGCCCTCGGCTACCTCTTCTCGGTCGCCGTCGGCCTGCTGCTCGGCCTGGCGGTGGCCCGGTCGCGCATCCTGCGGGCCGCGATCGGCTCGATGATCACCGCGTTGCAGACCATGCCGTCGATCGCCTGGTTCCCGCTGGCGATCCTGCTGTTCGAGCTGAGCGAGAAGGCGATCTTCTTCGTGGTGGTGCTCGGTGCCGCGCCGTCCATCGCCAACGGCGTCATCGCCGGCGTGGACTACGTGCCGCCGCTGCTGCTGCGGGCCGGCCGCAACCTCGGCGCCCGAGGGCTGAACCTGTACCGGTACGTCATCGCGCCCGCCGCGCTGCCGGCCATCGTGGCCGGCCTCAAGCAGGGCTGGGCGTTCTCCTGGCGCAGCCTGATGGCCGGCGAGCTGATCGTGGTCGGCATCTCGCAGACCTCGCTGGGCGCGCAACTGACGTACTCGCGGGAGCTGTCCGACGCCCCCTGGCTGATCTCCACCATGATCGTGATCCTGGTGCTGGGCCTGGTGGTCGACGCCGCGTTCGGGGCGGCGGACAAGGCGATCCGGCGGCGCTGGGGCGTGCTGGACCAGGCGGGTCAGTGACGGGTACGTCTCCGCGCGCAACGACTACGCGCTCCGGGCCATGCTCGCCGTTGCCGCCTCGGCTCCGGTCGGCGGCGCCGAGCTGGTCAAGGCGGGCACGCTGACCGACCGGGGAAACCCGCGCCCGCTGACCGCGCACCGGCTCCCGGCGACGGGCAGGCGGGGCCTCGTGACGGTCAGCCGACGGTGGTGGCCGGCTGCTCCGTCGGGCTGCGAAGCTCGACGGGAGCGGCGGGCGCGGCCCCGTCCGGGGCCGCGTGCCACGGTGTGAACACCGCGACCACCGCGAGCAACAGCCCGGCCAGCGCCACCGCGAGCACCAGCAGCAGTTCCCGCGCCGCGCCCGAGCCGGCGTCGCCCACCATGGTCACCCCTCCCCGCCGGGCGCTTCCGCCCGGATCTTCCCCCGCACCAAGCCTTCACCACCCGGGGCGACGGAAACAGCCGCCGATCGGACGCAACATGTGCTGATTCCAGACTCAGCCGGCTCCGGGCACGGGTGCCCGGAGCCGGTGGGAGGAGCGGGGGGGGGACGTCGATCAGGAGGCGTGCGGGGCGCGGGGACGGCGGGAGCGGCGCGGCCGCCCCGAGGCGCGGTGCGGAGCCCGAGCACCCTCGCCGGCACGCCCGCCCTCACCGCCCCGGCCGGTCGACCGGCCCCCGGAGGAGGCGGCCTGCGGCGGCGGCGCGATCGTCACCGGCACGCCGGACGGCTCCCGGGCACCGGTCACCCGGGCCAGGGACTCGTCGCCGAGACGCACCTGGACGGACTCGGGACGGATGCCGGCGGTCGACATCAGCCGGGACACGTCCCGGCGCTGCTCCGGCAGGACCAGGGTGACCACCGTGCCGGACTCCCCCGCCCGGGCCGTACGCCCACCACGGTGCAGGTAGTCCTTCGCCTCGGTGGGCGGGTCCACGTTGACCACCATGTCCAGCCCGTCGACGTGGATGCCCCGGGCCGCCACGTCGGTGGCGACCAGCGCCGTCACCTGCCCGGTGCGGAACTGCTCCAGGATCCGGGTGCGCTGCGGCTGCGACTTCCCGCCGTGCAGTGCGGCCGCGCGTACCCCCTTGGACAGCAGCTGGCGGGCGAGGCGGTCGGCACGGTGCTTGGTCCCCATGAACAGGATGGTGCGGCCCTCGCGGGCGGCGATCCAGGTCAGGGCGGTCGGCTTGTCGACCGCGTCCACGTGCAGCACGTGGTGGGTCATCGCGGTCACCGTGGCGGTGCCCGGGTCGACCGAGTGCGAGACCGGGTTGCTGAGGAAGCGGCGCACCAGGCGGTCCACGCCGCCGTCGAGGGTGGCCGAGAAGAGCATCCGCTGCCCGTTCGGGGCGACCTGCTCCAGCAGCTTGGTGACCTGCGGCAGGAAGCCCATGTCGGCCATCTGGTCGGCCTCGTCGAGCACGGTGATGCCGACCTGGTCCAGGCGGGCGTCACCGCGGTTGATCAGGTCGTGCAGCCGGCCGGGGGTGGCCACGACCAGCTCGGCGCCCGCGCGCAGGGCGTCCGCCTGGCGTTGCAGCGAGAGCCCGCCGACGACGGTGGCGCAGCGCAGCCCGACGGCGCGGGCGTACGGGTCGAGCGCGGTGGTGACCTGCTGGGCCAGCTCGCGGGTCGGCACCAGCACCAGGGCCAGCGGTCGGCCCGGGCGGGCCCGGCGGCCGGCGGTGCGCGACAGCAGGGGAAGCCCGAAGGCGAGCGTCTTGCCGGAGCCGGTGCGGCCCCGGCCGAGCACGTCGCGGCCGGCCAGCGAGTCCGGCAGGGTCGCCGACTGGATCGGGAACGGCTCGGTTATGCCCTGGGCGGTCAACTCGGCGAGGAGCGCCGGGGCCAGCCCGGTGAGGGCGAACGAGGGTACGACGGTGGTCATGCGGAAGCCTTCCTCGACGCGGCACGTGTCGAGGGAGGGCGCCGGAGGCGGCGCTGTCACCGGCGGACCAGGCCGCGGGTGACTCACAAGCACGAACCGAAAGGGGTACGGGCCCCGGCCCGCCGCCGTTCGCCGCCTGCTCACGCAGGTCGACGGTGCGGCGGGCCGGTCCCGTCACCGCGCCCGGAGGGCGCGGTGGGTGTTACCTGGAAGATCCGAAGATCAGAGCGGGCGGATGTTCTCCGCCTGCGGGCCCTTCTGGCCCTGGGTCACCTCGAACTCGACCCGCTGGTTCTCGTCCAGGCTCCGGTAGCCGGAGGACTGGATCGCCGAGAAGTGGGCGAAGACGTCGGCGCCGCCGCCGTCCGGGGTGATGAAGCCGAAGCCCTTGTCAGCGTTGAACCACTTGACGGTGCCAATAGCCATTTTTGTTTCGTCTCCTTGACGGAACGTCGAACCCGCACTTGTTGCGGACTCGAAGAGGAGCGCGCCACGCGGAACTGCCTGGCTCGCTTGTCGCTTCTGGTCGCCCCGCCCGGAGAACTCCGGACACAACAAAGAGCGCCTGGGCCACAATCCTCCAGGCGCACACAGAGTCTCTGGGAACCATAACTGCAACGCGACCAACCTATCACGGATTCGGCCGAGCACCACCGTCTGCCGCAATTTCCGGTACGGAGACGATCAGCGCGGTCAGGCCGTCCACGTCGAGCAGGTCCGCCGGACGGACCGTGACCCCGTCCCGTACGTAGTGGAAGGCGGCGCCGACCCGCTCCACGGGCACACCGGCCAGCTCGGCCCAGGCCAGCCGGTAGACCGCCAGCTGCACGGCGGCCACGTCGGCGGCAGTGCCGGCGGGCTGCCGGCCGGTCTTCCAGTCGACCACGTCGAACCGCCCGCCCGGCCGGGCGAACACGGCGTCCATCCGCCCCCGGACCACCACGTCGGCGATCACTGTGGCGAAGGGCACCTCCACCTCGACCGGCACCCGGTCGGCCCACTCGCTGGCCAGGAAGCGCTCCTGGAGCTCGGCCAGCGCCTCGTCGGGCGCCGCGTCCGCGTCGGCCGCACCGGGCAGCTCGTCCAGGTCGAGCAGCCGGTCGGCACCGAAGCGCTGCTCCAGCCAGGTGTGGAAGGCGGTGCCCCGGCGGGCGTACGGGTTGGGCTCGGTGGGCACCGGGCGGCGCAGCGCGCGGGCCAGCGCCGCCGGATCGCGGCGCAGCGCCACCAGCTGGGTGACCGACAACTGGCCGGGCAGGGCCACCTCGATCGCGCCGGACTGCCGGGTCAGCTCGGCCCGCTCGGCGAGCAACAGATCGGCCTCCCGCCGCCACCGCGCCACGTCCGCGTCGCCCACCGACGGGTCCGCGCCCGCCCCGGCGGTGTCGTCGCCGCCGGCCAGCGGGTGGGCGGGCGTCTCGTCGTCGGACAGCGTCGGTTCGGCCGGGTCGTCGTCGGACAGCAGACGAGCCGCCGGGTCGTCGTCGGCCAGCAGACGAGCCGCCGGGTCGTCGTCGGACAGCGTCCGTTCGGCCGGGTCGCCGTCGGTGAGGAAGCGGCGGACCAGGGTGGCCGCCTCGGCCAGCGCCGGCCGGCGGGCGCCGAGCGGGTCGGCCGGCCACTCGGCGCGCAGCACCACCTCGGTCGTCGGGTTGACCGCGTCGCCCGGCGGCTCCGGCGCCCACTCGTCGACCAGGTGCCCCGCGCCCCCGTCCAGGCAGGCGTCGTGCACCTCCCGCAGCAGCACCGACGGGCCGCGCGGCCGTTTGGTGCCCTCCCCCCACCAGTAGCCGGAGCAGAGCAGCAGCCGCCGGGGGCGGGTCACCGCCACGTACGCCAGCCGGCGCTCCTCCCGCTCGTCGTGCGCCCGCCAGGCGTCGGTGAAGTCCTCCAGTGCCCGGGCCACCCCCCGCTGGTCCCCGGCCTCGGCCAGGCCCAGCTCGGGCAGCCCGTCGGCGTCGCCGCGCAGTGGGAACGGCAGCACGCCCAGCCCGCCGAGCCAGTGGTCGGAGTTGCGCACCGGGCCCGGCCAGACGCCCCGGCTCAGCCCCGCCACCGCCACCACGTCCCACTCCAGGCCCTTCGCGGCGTGCGCGGTGAGGATCTGCACCGCGCCCTCGACCACCTCCACCTCGCCCGGCGTGAGGCCGCGCTCCTCGTCCTCGGCGGCGGCCAGGTAGGCCAGGAACCCCGACAGGGTGGCCCCCGGCGTCTCCCCGCTGAACCGGGCGGCCACGTCGCCGAGCGCGTCCAGGTGGCCCCGGGCCAGGCCGGCGTCGCCGGCCCCGTCCCGGCCCGCCCGCACCGCCACCTCCACGTCCAGGCCGATCGTCCGCTCGATGTCCGCGATCAGCTCCGGCAGGGACTGGTCCAGCCGGTAGCGCAGCAGGCCCAGCTCCCGGGCGTACGCCCGCAGCCGCGCGTAGCCCTCCGCCGAGTACGCCTGCGCCGGGCCCAGGTCGGCCAGCGCCTCCACCAGGGTCGCCTCGTCGAGCAGGTCCGGGCTGATCTGCGGGGTGCCGTCGTCGGCGAGCCTGCGCCGGGCCGCCGCGATGGCCTTCGCCCGGCGGTGCAGGGCCACCAGGTCACGGGGGCCGATCCGCCAGCGCGCGCCGGTCAGCAGGCGCAGCAGCGCGGCCCCGTCCGTCGGGTCGGCCAGCACCCGCAGCGTGCACACCACGTCGCGCACCTCGGGGGTGTCCAGCAGGCCACCCAGGCCGACCACCTCGACGGGCAGGCCGCGCTCGCGCAGCGCCGACTCGATCGCCGGGATCTGGCTGCGCAGCCGTACGAGCACGGCGGTCGTGGGCCGCAGCGGCACCGGGATGTGCTCGGGCAGCGCGCCCGGCATCCCCGCCGCCCCCCGCCAGGCGTGCAGCACGCTGTCGGCGATCCAGTCGGCCTCGTCGGCGTACGTCCGCAGCAGGGCGCAGTGGACGGTGCCGGCGGCGGCGCCACGGGCGCTGCGGTGCGGGACCGGCTCCCGGACGCTCATCGCCGCGTGCAGCTCCGGCACCCGGGCGCCGGCGGCCCGCAGCGGGGTGGCCAGGGCGTTGGCGACGCCGAGGATCTCGGGCCGGTTGCGCCAGCTCGTGGTGAGGCTGAGCACCTCGGCCGGCGCGCCGTCGGGGCGGGCGAACTCCGTGGGGAAGCGGTCCAGGGTGCCGGCGCTCGCCCCGCGCCAGCCGTAGATCGACTGGCACGGGTCGCCGACCGCCGTCACCGGGTGCCCGCCGCCGAAGAGCGCGTTGAGCAGCACCACCTGGGCGTGGCTGGTGTCCTGGTACTCGTCGAGCAGCACCACCCGGAAGCGGTCCCGCTCGATCTCGCCGACGCCCGGGTGGTCCCGGGCCACCCGGGCCGCCCGGGCGAGCTGGTCGGCGAAGTCCATCGCCTCGAAGTCCTCCTTGCGCCGGGCGTACGCGCGCACCAGCGGAAGCAGCTTCAGGCGGGTCTGCTGGAGTTGCAGCGCCTTGCGCACGTCGGCGTAGACCCGGCCGGGCCGCGCCTGCACCTCGGCGAAGAAGCGGCCCGTCCACGCGGCCAGCGCGTCCGGGTCGACCAGGTGCTCGTCGAGCTCCCCGGCGAGCGCCAGCACCGCGTCGGTGACGGTGCTCGGCATCCGGTCCACCTCGGACATGTCGCCGTCGTAGTTGCGTACCAGCAGGTCGACCAACTGCCAGCGGGACGCCTCGGTGAGCAGCCGGGTGGACGGCTCGTAGCCGGCCCGCAGCCCGTGCTCGGTGACGATCCGGCCCGCGTACGAGTGGTAGGTGGAGACCGTCGGCTCCCCCGTCAGCGGGTCGTCGAGCGAGTCGCGCCCCCGCCGCCCCAGCCGCCGCACCAACTGGTCCAGCCGCGTACGCACCCGGTGCGCCAGCTCCCCGGCGGCCTTGCGGGTGAAGGTGAGCCCGAGCACCTGCTCCGGCCGCACGTACGAGTTGGCGACCAGCCAGACCACCCGCGCCGCCATCGTCTCGGTCTTGCCCGAGCCGGCGCCCGCGACCACCAGCAGCGGCTCCACGGGGGCCGCGATGATCGCCGCCTGCTCCCGGGTCGGCGCGGGCAGCCGCAGCAGCTTCGCCAGCTCCACCGGCGTGTACCGGGGACCGGCGTCGGCGACCCGGGGCGCCGGGGTCGCGCCGCTGAACAGGGCGGGCTGCGTCACTGAGTCATCTCAGTTCGCGACTGCGGGGCTCGCAAGCTCACTCCTCACGCTCACGGGCGCTCCGGCGGGCGGGCGGTCGGCGGCTCGACCACCTGGCGGCCCTGCCCGGAGACCGGGCAGCTCGTCCGCACCGGGCAGACCCGGCACTTCGAGTTGGCGACGGCGGCGAAGGTGGCGGCAGCCATCGTATCGGCGGTGCGCCGCACCAGCGCGGTCGCCCAACCGGCCTCCGGGCCCTCCCCGGCCGGCGGTTGGCTCTGCTCCTTCGCGTCCTTCGCACCCGTGCCGAGCTGCACCAGCGCCGCCCCGCCGGACTCCTCGCCGAAGTCGGCGAAGGCGCCCGCCTCCACCGCCGCCTGGTAGGCGCCGAGCTGCGGGTGCTCGGCGAGGTCGTGGGCCGTGACCGCCGTGGACTTGCCGGTCTTCAGGTCGATCACGACCAGCCGGCCGTCCTCGTCGACCTCCAGCCGGTCCACCCGGCCGGCCAGCTCGACCGGCCGCTGCGGGTCGTCGAGGCGTACGGCGAACTCGTGCTCGATGGCGAGCAGCCGGCGCGGGTTGGCGGCCAGCCAGCGCAGCAGCTTGTCCACCATCGCCTCGGCGCGGCTGCGTTCCGGCCCGACCATCCAGCGGGCGGCCAGCTCGATCGCGTCGAACCGGGCGGCGACGTAGTCCAGGAGCGCCCCACGGTCGGCGCTGGCGTCCTCGGCGAGCATCGCGGCGGCGTGCACCAGGTTGCCGACCCCCTGGGCCGCGCTGGCCGGCGGGCTGCCGCCGTGCCGCTCCAGCAGCCAGCGCAGGCTGCACCGCAGCGCGCTCTCCATCGCCGACGGGGTGACCCGGACCGGCGCCCCCTCGTCGACCAGCGGGCGGTCGTCGGAGAGCTGCCGCAGCCCCCACCAGTCGTCCGGGTGCGCGCCGGCCACCCCGGCGGCGGCGAGCCGGGCCAGCTCGGCGGCCGCCGCCTGCCGCCGGGCGTACGGCGCGGCGGGGTCGCTGACGGCCGTACGCAGCTCCGCCACCAGCGCCGGCAGGGTCAGCGCCCGGGGCGGCCGGCTCACCGGCAACGCGCCCGGCCGGTCCGGTTCCTCGTCGGCGTCGGCGCCCCCTCCGCCGCCCGGCCGCTGCGGCGCGTCCCGATCGGGCCGGGCCGGGTCGGGGCCGTCAGGGCCGTCGCCGGGCGGCGGAGGGCCGTCGCCCGGGGAGGGCGGGGCGGGCGGGTCGGTCGGGCCCAGCTCGTAGAGGAAGCGGCTCGGCTGCTCCTCGTGGTCGTCGCCGCCGACCGCGGCGGAGGCGACCGCGCTGACCAGCAACCGTCGTCGGGCCCGGGTGACCGCGACGTGGAACAACCGCCGCTCTTCGTCGAGCAGCGCCGAGCTCTGCCCGACCAGGGTGGCCACCACGCCGGCCCCGGCCGTCCGGCCGGCGAGCACGTCGACCAGACGCTCCGAGCCGAGCAGGCTGCCGCGCAGCCGCAGGTCGGGCCAGACGCCCTCCTGCACCCCGGCGACCGCCACGAGATCCCACTCCAGGCCCTTCGCGGCGTGGGCGGTGAGCAGGCGCACCGCCTCCCCCCGGTCGGCGGTCGGGGCGAGGGTGTCGGCCGGCAGGTCCTGCGCGAGGACGTGGTCGAGGAAGACCTCCGTACGCGCGCCGGGCAGCCGGTCGGTGAAGCGGGCCGCCGCGTCGAACAGCACCATCACGGCGTCGAGGTCGCGGTCGGCCGCCTCGGCGCGGCGACGCCGCGCGACGTCGCCCTCGCCGGCCACCGTCTGGCCCCGGCCGGTCGCCGCCGACCACAGCTCGGCGAGCCCGCTGGCCCGCCAGACCGCCCAGAGCACGTCCTCGGCGGTGGCCCCGGCCCGCTCGGCGGCCTCCCGGGCGACGGCCAGCAGGCCGGCCACCGTCTGCGCCGGCTCCGCCCAGTGCCGCTCGATCCCGGCCAGCTCGGCCGGATCGCGCAGCGCCTGCACGATCAGCTCGCCGGAGGGCCGCCGGTCGCCGCCGGCCAGCGCCAGGGCCCGCAGCCCCTGCCGCAGCCGCCGCTCGGCCAGCGGATCGGCGCCGCCGAGCGGCGAGTGCAGCAGGGCCACGGCGGCCTCCTCGTCGAGCCGCTCGGGCTCCAGGACGCAGCGCAGCAGGAGCAGCAGCGGCGCGACCGCCGGTTGCAGGTGCAGCGGCAGGTCCTCGCCGTGCACGACGGTGGGCACCCCGGCGGCGTGCAGGGCGCGTTGCAGCGAGGGCAACTGCCGCCCGGTGGAGCGCACCAGCACGGCCATCTCCGACCACGGCACGCCGCCGAGCAGGTGCGCCTCGCGCAGCGCGTGCGCCAGCCAGGCCGCCTCGCTGGTGGCCGAGCGGAAGGTGCGTACCTCCACCGCGCCGGGCGGCGCTTCGGGCAGCGGGTGCAGCCGGCGGTGCGCCGCCGGGCCGCGCAGCCGCCGCGCCAGCCGACCCGACGCGGCGAGCAGCCGGGCACCGGCCCGGTAGGAGGTGGTGAGCACCACCTGGGCCGCGGGTGCTCCGGAGGCGGTGCGGAACCGGTGCGGGAACGTGGTCACCCCCGCCGGGTCCGCGCCACGGAAGGCGTACGTGGACGAATCCGGGTCGGCGAACGCGACCAGGGGCTTACCGCCGCCGGCCACCGTCGCGAGCAGGTCCTGCTGGGCCGGGTCGGTGTCGGCCAGCTCGTCGACGTAGACGTACGCCAGCCGCCGGCGCTCGGCCGCGAGCAGCTCGGGATCGTCGAGCAGCATCCCGGTGGCGGCCCGCACCAGCTCGGCCGGGTCGTACGCGACGGAGCCCCGGTTGCTGACGTCGCGCAGGGCGAGCACGGCCACGTATTCCCGCAGGAAGCGGGCGGCGGCGGGCCAGTCGGCGCGGCCGAGCTTCTCGCCCAGCCGGGCCAGCTCGACGGGGCCCACGCCCCGCTCGGCGGCGCGCATCAGCAGGTCGCGCAGCTGCGCCGCGAAGGCCCGGGTGCGCAGCGCGGGGCGCAGGTCCTCCGGCCAGCCGACCGGGTCGTCGTCGGGTTCCTCGCCGACCACGTCGAGCAGCTCACGGATGATCAGATCCTGTTCCGGGCCGGTGAGCAGCCGGGGCGACGGCTCGCCGCGCTCGGCCGCAGCCCGGCGCAGCAGCCCGAAGGCGTACGCCGGAAGGGTGCGCACCAGCGGCTCGCGCAGCACGCGGTGGCCGTCCTCGGCGACCCGGGCCTCGATCCGCTGGCGTAGCGCGGTGGCGGCCCGACGGCCGAAGGTGAGCACCAGGATCCGCTCCGGGTCGACGCCCTCGGCCACCCGGGCGGCGACCGCCTCGACCAGCGTGGCGGTCTTGCCCGTGCCGGGACCGCCGAGCACCAGCATCGGCCCGTCGGTGTGCGCCACGATCTCGGCCTGGTGCGGATCGGTCAGCCGCGCCGCCGCCCGCCGCGCGCCCGCGGGCTCTCCGGAGCGCCGCTCGTCCCCGGTCGACCCCTCGGAGCGCCGCTCGTCCCCGGTCGGTCCCTCGGACCGACCGTCCCCCCGAGCCGGCCCGCCGGGCCGCTGGTCCCCCCGGACCGCCTCGGCAGGCCGGCGCACCAACCGGTACGCCTGCATCCGCCCATCCCACCACGTCGGTACGACACCCCCGCCCCGCCACCCCGCCCTCTTCCGGCGCGGGGCACGGGGGCGGGTGGGGTGGGATCAGGTCAGCTGGCGTTCCATGGCGTCCAGGGCGGCGGGGACCGTGTCGGTCACGGTGAGCAGGCCCAGGCCGGCGGGCTTGAGGAAGGTCTGGTCGGCCAGCGCGCCCAGCCAGTCGAGCACCGGGCGGTAGAAACCGTCGGTGTCGACCAGCACCATCGGCTTGGCGTGCAGGGCGAGGGTGGCGGTCGTCCAGACCTCGAACAGCTCGTCGAGGGTGCCGAGCCCGCCCGGCAGGGTGAGGAACGCGTCCGACTTGTCGATCATGACGGTCTTGCGGCTGGCCATCGAGTCGGTGATCAGCAGCTCGTCCGACGCCAGGTCGGCGACCTCCAGGTCGACCAGCGACTGCGGGATCACCCCGACCGTCCGACCGCCGGCGGCCCGTGCCCCGTCCGCCAGCGCGCCCATCATGCCGACGCACCCGCCGCCGCTGACGAGCGTGTGCCCGCGCCGGGCGATCTCCGCGCCCGTCTCGGCCGCGAGGTCCAGCCAGCGCTGGTCGAGCGTACGGGAGGAGGCGCAGAACACGCAGATCGCCGCCATCAGCGCTCCCGCCTCTCGTCGCCCGCCTCGGCGGCGGCCTGCTGGTCGGCGGCGGTCACGGCGACGGCCTCCTCGCGGACCGCCTCCTGCTCGACGTTGAGCGCGGCCTCGGCCTCCACGATGTGCCGGACGGCCGCGTCGACGTCGTCGGTCACGCGAATCAGGTCCAGGTCGACCGGACCGATCTTGCCGTCGGCCGCCATCGTGCCGCGCAGCCAGTCGAGCAGGCCGCTCCAGTAGTCCGCGCCCATCAGCACCACGGGGAAGCGGGTGACCTTGCCGGTCTGCACCAGCGTCAGCGCCTCGAAGAGCTCGTCCATGGTGCCGAACCCGCCGGGCAGCACGACGAACGCCTGGGCGTACTTGACGAACATGGTCTTGCGGGCGAAGAAGTAGCGGAAGTCGATGGCCAGGTCGACCCAGTCGTTGAGGCCCTGCTCGAAGGGGAGCTCGATACCGAGACCGACCGAGAGCCCTCCGGCCTCGCTGGCGCCCCGGTTGGCCGCCTCCATCACGCCCGGCCCGCCGCCGGTGATCACCGCGTAGCCGGCCCGGGCCAGGGCGGCACCCAGCGCCTCGGCCAGCTGGCACTCCGGGCTCTCCGGCCGGCTGCGGGCGGAGCCGAACACGCTGACCGCCGGGGGCAGGTCGGCGAGGGTGTCGAAGCCCTCGACGAACTCGGAGAGGATGCGCAGCGCCCGCCAGGCGTCCTTGGTCTTCCAGTCGCTCCGCCCCCGCGAATCGAGCAGGCGCTGATCGGCCGTGCTACTCGTGATCGCCTGCCGACGCAGCGTCACGGCCCCCCGGTGCCGTTCCTGTCCCGGCTCGCGGCCGGACTCCCGCCCGTTGCTCTGACCCATGGGAGCCACCGTAGTGGAGCGGCACCCGCCAGGTGCGGGCACCACGAGCCGGACCTGCGCCGACCGGCGGAGGCGGCTCTCGGGCGACGCTCGGCGGCGCGGAGGACGACGACGACGCTGCCGCGGCGACGACCGGAAATAATTTCCGATCTTGGGCAACTAATTCGGTCGCCCGGACGTCTTACTATTCACATACCGGGTATGCCCCGGCGCGCGCCTTCGGGGGAGGAGTCAGCGTGATCAGCAACAGCGAGATGATCCGGATCCGGCGGCAGATGCAGCGCCGCATCCGCGACGTGGTGGCCGAGCGCCGCCGCGCCCGCCTGATGGAACCGTCCACCGATCAGGGCGGCCAGACCGACGCCCGGCCCACCGCCGAGGCGTCCACCACCGTCTGACCCGCACCGGCAGCACCGTGAGCGGAGGGTCCGCGTCGTCCGACGCGGACCCTCCGTCCGTGCGAGGAGTTCACCCGCCCGGGCGTCAGGCGGAGGCGAGCCAGCGGTGCAGCGTGGCGGCGCCGTCCCGGATCTTGCTGATCTCGACGTGCTCGTCCGGGTGGTGGGCCAGGTTCGGGTCGCCGGGGCCGAAGTTCAGCGCCGGGATGCCCATCGCGGCGAACCGGGCCACGTCCGTCCAGCCCAGCTTGCCGATCGGCTTCGCGCCCACCGCCGCCACGAACTCCTTGGCGGGTGCCGCCTCCAGGCCGGGCGGGGCGCCGGCGGCCGAGTCCGTGACCCGCACGTCGAAGCCGGCGAAGACCTCGCGCAGGTGCGCCTCGGCCTCGGCCGGGGTCCGGTCCGGCGCGAAGCGGTAGTTGACCTCGACCTCGCACCGGTCGGGCACCACGTTGCCGGCCACGCCGCCGTGGATGCGGACCGCGTTCATCCCCTCGCGGTAGTCGCAGCCGTCGATGGTGACCCGCCGCGCCTCGTAGTTGGCCAGCCGGTCGAGCACCTCGCCGGCCGCGTGGATCGCGTTCACGCCGTGCCAGGAGCGGGCAGAGTGGGCGCGTACGCCGGTGGTGGTGACGACCGAGCGCATGGTGCCCTGGCACCCGGCCTCGACGATGCCGTACGTCGGCTCCAGCAGCAGCGCGAAGTCCGCCTCCAGCCACTCCGGGTGCGCCTCGGCGACCAGGAAGAGGCCGTTGTACTTCGACTCGATCTCCTCCGCCTCGTAGAAGAAGTACGTCACGTCGTAGCGCGGGTCGGGCAGGCTCACGGCCAGGTGCAGCGCGTACGCCACCCCGGACTTCATGTCCGAGGTGCCGCAGCCGTACATCAGGTCGCCGCGCATGGTCGACGGGAAGTTGTTGTTCAGCGGCACCGTGTCCAGGTGACCGGCGAGCACCACCCGCTGGTCGCGGCCCAGGTCGGTCCGGGCCATCACCGTGTTGCCGTGCCGGTACGTGGTCAGGTGCGGTACGCCCCGCAGCACCTGCTCCACGCAGTCGGCGATCGCCTTCTCGTTGAGGGACACGGACTCCATGTCGACCAGCGCTCGGGTCAGCGCCACCGGATCGGCCAGGACCTCGGGGGTCAGCGGGTTCTCCATGGTTCGCACGGTACCGTCAGGTCGGGCGCGTGAGGAGCGAGCGTTCCGGGCGGCCGGCGTCAGAGCGCGCGTCGCGCGGGGCACCTGGTGACCCGCCCGCCCGGCAGCCACGAACGAGAGGTGAATCAGTGACGTCCGAATCCGCCTGGGGCATCGGCCTGGCCACCGTGACCGCTGACGACCAGGTGCTCGACACCTGGTACCCGACCGGCAAGCTGGGCCTCGGCGAGCTGCCGCTGGTCGCCGGCGAGGACGAGGCGGACGTGCTGGACCTGCCGCCGGGAGCGGTTGGCGACCGGGCGCTGCCCGGGCTGCGTACCGTCCAGGTGGTCACCGTGATCGGCTCGCTGGACGACCCGATCAAGGACGCCGCCGACGCGTACCTGCGGCTGCACCTGCTCTCCCACCGCCTGGTGCGACCCAACGAGCTCAACCTCGACGGCATCTTCGGCAAGCTGGCGAACGTGGCCTGGACCTCCGCCGGGCCGTGCCCCCCGGAGCGCGTCGACGAGCTGCGCGTCATCGAGCGGGCCGCCGGCCGCCACCTGGCCGTGTACGGGGTGGACAAGTTCCCCCGGATGACCGACTACGTGGTGCCGTCGGGCGTGCGGATCGCCGACGCCGACCGGGTGCGGCTCGGCGCGCACCTGGCGGCCGGCACCACGGTCATGCACGAGGGCTTCTGCAACTTCAACGCCGGCACGCTCGGCACCTCGATGGTCGAGGGACGGATCGTGCAGGGCGTGGTGGTCGGCGATGGCTCCGACGTCGGCGGCGGCGCCTCGATCATGGGCACCCTCTCCGGCGGCGGCACCGACAAGGTCCGCATCGGCGAGCGCAGCCTGATCGGCGCGAACGCCGGCGTGGGCATCTCGCTCGGCGACGACTGCAAGGTGGAGGCCGGCTGCTACGTCACCGCCGCCTCCAAGATCACCCTGCCGGACGGTCGGGTCGTCAAGGCCCGCGAGCTGTCCGGGGTGGACGGCCTGCTGTTCTGGCGCAACTCCGTCACCGGCGCGCTGGAGGCGAAGCCGCGCACCGGCCGGGGCATCGAGCTGAACGCCGCGCTGCACGCCAACGACTGACGGTCGCCCCGCCGGGTCCGCGGTCGGCCGCGGACCCGGCGGGGGGTACGCCTCAGCGCAGGCGGTACGCCTGGATCACGCGCTGGGTGACCGTGTTGCCGGCGGTGTCCCGGGCGGTGGCCCGCAGCGAGGCGTGTCCGGCGCTGGCGGGGTGCCGCACGGTGGCCGTCCAGCCGTCTCCGCCGGGGCGGACCCGGGCCGGCTGCCAGGTCTTGCCGCCGTCGTAGGAGACGTCGACGGTCAGCGCGGCGACCCGGGCCGAGGGCGCGCCCGGCTGCCGCTGCACCTCGACCGGGATCACGAAGCTCCGGCCCACCGGGGCGGCGTTGTCCCGGTCCAGCCGGGGCGCGAACCGGATCGCCGACGCCGGCAGCGCGACCGGGTCGTCCCCGCCGACGTGCCGCGACCGGAACGTCCACGTGGCCGCCACCTCGGTGGCGAGGTCGGTGAAGCTCCGCTTCGACAGCACCTCCAGCCGGTAGTCGGCCGCGCCCGACGGCACGTCGAACCCGCCGTACGCCCCCTCGGGCGTCTCCCCGACCAGCACGCCGTTGCGGTAGAGGGCGGTGCGGGCGGTGTCGGCGAGCGAGCCTCCCGCGTGCCCCTCGGCGTCGCTGTACAGCGGCAGGCCCACCTCGATGCGGTCGCCCTGCCGGGTGATCCCCGCCACCGGGAACGACGGCCCGTACGGCGCGCTGTTCCAGCTCTCCCGGTAGTGCCGCCCGGGGCGCAGGGTGCGCGCCTCGGAGAAGAGGATCGCCTTGAGGTCGGCCCAGCCCTCGTCGGTCGGCACCCCGAAGTCCAGCTCGGAGTACCAGCGCACGCCCCGCGTGTTGTAGTGCTCGACCCGCTGCCCCGGCGTGGCGGTACGCAGGCCGACCGCCCAGCCGCCGACGTCGGGCTCGCGCTGCGGGAAGACCAGGCGGTCGGTGACCAGCCCCGGGCTGCCGCCGTTGAACCGGTGGGTGACCGTGGCCAGGTCCTTCGTGCGGTAGTGCCGGACGAAGCCGGTCGGCATCCGGCCCGGCACGCCCTCGCTGAGGGCGTAGAGGTAGGGGCTGCTCGCCGCTTCCAGGTCGGCCCACTGGCTGCTGACCGTGGCGACGAACCGCTCACCGGAAGCGGGTTGCCCGAGCCCGAGGGTGTGCAGGCCCTCGAAGTCGGAGCCCAGCATTCCGAAGGTGTAGCTGCCCGTCTCGGCGAGGAAGATCGCCTCGGTGACGACGAGCGCCGGGGTGGCCGAGCGCTGCGGGACGCTCATCCGGACCGGCTTGCCCCGGCGGGCGTCGAGGGTGATCCGGGTGTCCCCGGCGACCACCAGCTCCGGCTGGACGATCTGGGTGAGCGCGGTGACCTCCTCGCCGGCCACGTCGTACACGAAGCTGACCAGCCCGTAGCGGCCCTTGGGGACCCGCAGCTCGGCGGTGCCGTCCGGGTCGTACAGGTCGTACGGGTTCAGCTCGTCCAGCGAGACCAGCGTGGTGCCGTGCTCGCCAGCGAGCGCGCCGGCCCGGTTCAGGTGCCGGGCGGTCACCGTGTAGCTCTCCACCTCCCGGTGCACGGCCACGGGGGTCGTGGCCACCACCGTGCCGCCGGAGCGGGCCACGATCCGGCCGGTGTAGTGACCGTCCGGGCCGTCGACCCGGGTGTCGGCGGTGATCGTGGCGCTCGCCGTGCCGCCGCCCGGCACGCTGATCCGGCTCGCACCGAGGGTGAACATGCCCGCCGGGGCCGGCCCGCCGTCCGGGCCGGTCGCCTCGACGGTCAGCTCCAGGTCGGTCGCGGCGCCGTCGTTGCGCCAGGTCACGGTGCGGGTGATCGGGGTGTCGTCGTGGTGCGGCCAGAGTGCCCGTCCGAGCGACACGCTCGGCGGGTTGCTGGTCACCGTCTGCCGGACCGCGCTGGCCAGGTCGACCCGCCCGGCCCCCTGCTCGTACGCGGTCAGCTCGGGGTTCGGCTTCGCCGAGGACATCAGGAGGGCCTTGAGCCGGTCGGCCTTCCAGTCGGCGTGCTGCTGGGCCAGCAGCGCCGCCGCGCCGGTGACGTGCGGGGCGGCCATCGAGGTGCCGGAGAGCGAGACGTACCCGTCGCCGGCCGGCTCGCCGATCACGCCGTCACGGCTGCGCGCCGCCACGATGTCCACCCCGGGGGCGGTGATGTCGGGCTTGAGCGCGTCGTCACCGGTGCGGGGGCCACGGCTGGAGAAGTCGGCGAGGCTGTCGTCCCGGTCGACGGCGCCCACCGAGAGGGCGGCGTCGGCGGTGCTGGGGGAACTGACCGGCGCGAACCGGCCGGAGTTGCCGGCGCTGATCACGAAGAGGGCGCCGGTCTGCGCGGTGAGCGTGTTGACGGCCTCCTCCAGCGGGTCGACCTCCGGGGTGTCGAAGCCACCGAGGCTGAGGTTGACCACGTCGGCCCGCTGCTCGACCGCGGCCCACTGCATGCCGGCGAGGATCGCCGACTCGGTGCAGCCGTACGTCTCGCAGACCTTGCCGTCGAGCAGCGTCGCGTCGGGGGCGACGCCCCGGAGGCGACCGCCGGAGGCGGCGCCGCTGCCGGCGACGATCGAGGCCACGTGGGTGCCGTGCCCGACCACGTCGCCCGCCGCGGACTCCTCGGTGAAGTTGCGCACCTCGGCCACCCGACCGGTCAGGTCGGGGTGCGTGGCGTCGATCCCCGTGTCCAGCACGGCGACCCGCACGCCCCGGCCGGTGAATCCGGCCCGGTGGGCCTCCGGCGCGCCGATCTGGGGCACGCTGCGGTCGAGCGTGAGCTGACGCCGGCCGTCGAGCCAGATCCGGTCGGCGCCCCCTGCCGCGCCGACGCGTGCACCGGCGGCGGTGACCGCCGCCCAGACCTCCGCGGCGCGACGCTTGCTCGCCGTGGCGGCGAGGCCGCCGACGGCGGGCAGCTCGCGGGTGACCGTCACCCCGCCGGGCACGGCCGAGCGCCGGGCCGCCCCGCTGCCGCCCGTGATCAGCAGGGGCAGGTGGTCGCGCCGGGCGTCGTCGTAGCCGGCGGCGACCAGCTCGGTGACGTCGAACAGCCGCCGGTCGACCCGCCCCTCGCGGATCGGCGCCACGGCGTCCTCGGGCACCACCGAGAGGTGGCCCCGGTCGCGTCGGGTGAGGAAGCGGACGTCCGCACGCCCGGGCGCGGGGCGCACGCTGACGCGGGAGCCGGTGACGGTGACCCGGTCGCCGGTGAGCAGGGTGACGGTGACCGGGCGGCTGCCGGTGCCCGCCGCCGGGGCCGACGCGGCCGGGACGGGACGGGTGGCCGGATCGGCGGGCGCCTGGGCGACGGCCATGCCGGGGGTACCGAGCACCACGCCGAGCACCAGACCGAGACCGACCAGTTTTCTTCTTCGCTGCAACGGATCCTCCTCGTCGGGCGTTACTACCTGTAGGGATGGATGCATTGACAGTCATCAGGATTGCATACCGGGTATGCACAATGAAGACACGAAGATGACGGACCAGCCAACGATCGGGCCCCGTCATCGGGGATGATCGGCCGGTGACCTCCATGAAGGAACGCATGCTGGCCGGCGAGCCCTACATCGCCGAGGGCCCGGAGATCGCCGCCGACCTGGACCGGGCGACGCGGCTGATGGAACGCTTCAACGGCAGCCCCGCCGCCGACCCCGAGGCCCGGCTCGCCGCCCTGCGCGACCTGCTCGGCGAGGTGGGCGAGGGCACCCACGTCCGGCCCCCGCTGTACGTCGACTACGGCCGGTACGTCCGGATCGGACCACGCAGCTTCGTCAACTTCAACGCGGTCTTCCTCGACGTCGCCCCCATCACCATCGGCGCCGACGTCCAGATCGGACCGAACGTGCAACTGCTCACCCCCACCCACCCCGTCGAGCCCGGGCCCCGCCGCGACAAGTGGGAGGCGGCCAAGCCGATCACCATCGGCGACAACGTCTGGCTCGGCGGCGGGGCCATCGTGCTCGCCGGCGTCACCATCGGCGAGAACACCGTCGTCGGCGCGGGCGCCGTGGTGACCAGGGACCTGCCGGCGAACGTCGTCGCCGTGGGTAACCCCGCCCGGGTCGTACGACAGCTCGACTGACCACGATCAAGCCCACCACCTGCACAAACATCCTCCAACCCCTGGCATTTCACACCCGGCACCCGGCACTGTGGGTGGTGACGTCGTCACCAGGGGGCGCGGATGGTCGGTCGGGTTCTCGAACTGCGCGTGCACGGGGTCTCCAACACGCCCCCGGGCCAGATCCTCGGCCTGCGTCCGGCCCCCGGCCAGGACGCGCCCCCACCGCCGTGGCTCGTCGCGGGCGGCCCGGTCACCGGCTTCTACCGCTCCCCCGCCGCCGAGCCCGGTGCCCCGGTCGTCGTCGAGGCGTACAGCTGGGGGCAGTTGACCTCCGGCGCACGCACCGCGCGCGACCTCGAACGCGCACTGTGGACGCTGCTGCTCCCGTTCACGCTGGCCAACGTCGCGCTGCACGCCCGGCCGTCCGTCCCGGCCGACCCCGGCACCGAACGCTGGCACAGCACCTCGGGGATCGCGGCCTGGCTCATCCGGCTGTTCTGCCTGAGCCTCACCGGCACCCTCACCCTCACCCTCACCGCCGTCGGAGTCGACCTCGTGGGCTGGCAGTGCGTCGACCAGGACTGCCTGCGCCGGATCCCGGGCCCCTGGGAGTTCCTGGGACGGGGCTGGTGGAGCGAGGGCACCAGACCGATGGCCGTCGGCCTGATCGTGCCCCTCGGCGCACTGGCCCTGCTCGGCCTGGTGAGCTGGCGCACCTACCAGTACGAGGCACAGATGCCGGCCGAACCGGTGCCCCCACCGAGGGCTCCGCGGCCCGCCGACGCGCCGCCGGACGGACCGCAGCAACCCGAGGCGGGCCCGGCCGCGCCGGACCCACCCCCCGACCCGCCCGGAAACCCGTTGCAGGACCGCACCTTCTGGATCGGCGAGGGCCAACTGCGCAGGGGCGCCGTGCTGCACCTGTGCACCGGCGTGGTCGCCGCCGCCGCCGTACCGCTGGGGGTGGTCCTCGCCCTGGACCCACCCCGGGGCGCGCGGGCGGTCGTCGCCTGGTCCACCGTGGCGGCCCTCGCCGCAGTCGTGGTCGTCGCGGTCGTGGCCCTCGCCGGACCCGGCCTGACGCGGCGCGCGGGGGCCACCCCGCTCGGCCGGTGGAGCATCACGGTCGCCGCGCTCACCGGGTTCGGGCTGGCCGGCACGGTGCTGATCCTGCTGCTGCCCGACGGCCCCGCCGGTACGCCCCTGGCCGACCTGCGCCCGGCCCCCGGCTGCGCCCGCACCGGCGCGCCGGCCTGCCCGGCCGACCGGTCGCTGCCCGGGCTGAACTGGATCGTCGCGTGGCTGGGCACGGGACAGTTGCTGCTGCTGATCGCGATCGGCGCGGTGGCCCGGTCCGGGCGGCGGGCGCTGGTCGCGCCCGCGGCGGCCGCCCTGCTGCTCGTTCCCGGGTTCGTCTGGTTCACCGGGGGGCTGCCCGGGCTGCCGCCCGCGCCCGCCGCGCTGGAGTTCTGGGCGGTCGTCGTCCTGATCGTCGCCCTGGCCGCCACCGGGCTGCTGCTGCCGCGCGTCCCGGTGCCGCTCGGGCGACAACCCCTGGGGCCCCACACCGACCTGGCCTGGGGCGGGCGCGCGCCAGCGCTCCTCGCCGGCTTCGGCTGGATGCTCTGCGTCTCGTACAGCGCCGGGCTGCTCTACTGGGTCACCGGCCGGCTCAACGGCGGCCCGGCCACGGGCGGGTCCTCCCCCGTCGCGCCCCCGGTTCCGGTGCTGTGGGCCGGGCTCGTCTTCGCCGCCGCCCTGCTCGCGCTCGCCGCCACCGTCGTCCGGGCCGGGCTGCTCTACCTGCGCCTGCGCCGCCACGAGTACGCGGAGGCGACGGCACGCACCGGCGCCCCCCTCTCCGCGCACGAGCTGCGGCGCTGCCGCGACGTCGCCGCCTGGCGCGCGCTGCACCGACTGGTCGGCGAACACGCCGTACGGCTGGTCGGCTGCTACGCAGCCGTGTCGCTCGTGCTGGCGACCCTCTCCTGCGCCGCCCTGCTCACCCACAGCCCACCGCACCCCACGGTGGCGACCGGCGGCGCGGCGGTGGTCGAATGGATCTCCGAGCTGGGCGGGCGGCTGCTCGGCTGGCTGCCGGTGCTGATCGCCACGGTGGGCATGCTCGTCTACCGCAACGACGTCGTCCGCCGCTCGGTGGGCGTGGTCTGGGACGTGGGCACCTTCTGGCCCCGGACGGCGCACCCGCTGGCCCCGCCCAGCTACGCCGAGCGGGCCGTACCCGAGTTGCAGACCCGCGTCGCCGGACTGCTGGCGCTCCCCGAGCACGACCCCCGGGGCGTGGACGGGATCATCCTCTCCGGGCACAGCCAGGGCACGGTGATCTGCGCGGCGGTGCTCCTGCAACTGCCGGCCCGCGTACGCCGGCGGATCTGGTTCTTCTCGTACGGCTGCCAGCTGACCCGGCTCTACGGGCGGGTCTTCCCCGGCTACTTCGGCCCGGACCGGCTGCCCGTGCTCGCCGACGCGCTGACCCCGCCCGGCGACAAGGTCCGCTGGACCAACTTCTGGCGCGACACCGACCCGCTCGGCTGGCCGGTCACCGCCGGGGAACGGGACCTGCCCGTACGCGACCCGGAGGCGCTGTACCCCAGCGACGGGGAGGTGGCGGACCCCCCGATCCGCAACCACAGCGGCTACCCCGAGGCGCCGGAGTTCCACCGGGAACGCTCGCGGGTGGCGTGGCTGCTGCGCCGGGGCGTCCCGGCACCCCGGCCCGGCTCCGGCTGACCCCGCTGAGCGTGGATCCTCGTCAGGGCGTCGGCGGCGGCTCGGCGAGGCGGACGACCAGGTCGGCGCGGTGCGCGGTGCCGGCCACCAGGGCGGCGTTGGCCTCGTCGCTGCCCGTCGCCCACGCCCGGGCCTGTTCCGGCGACCGCCCGTACGCCTCGTGCCGGGCGGTCAGCCGGCGCAGCCGCAGCTCGGCGTCCAGGTCGAGGAACCACGCCTCGTGCAGCAGCTGCCGCACCTCGTCCCAGGGGGTCGCGTCCACCAGCAGGTAGTTGCCCTCGGTGACCACCAGCCGCACCGACGGCGGCACCTCGATCGAGCCGGCCACCGGCTCCTCCAGGTCCCGGCGGAACGCCGGCACGTAGACCGCCGTCGGCTCCAGCCGGCGCAGGCGGCGCAGCGCCGACACGTAGCCGTTGGCGTCGAAGGTGTCCACGGCACCCTTGCGCTCCGCCCGGCGCAGGCGGCGCAGCTCGGCCTGGGCGAGATGGAAGCCGTCCATCGGCACCAGCCGGGCCGTCGGGCCGACCGCCTCGACGATCCGCTCCGCCAGCGTCGACTTGCCCGCGCCGGGCGGCCCGGCGATGCCGAGCAGCTGCCGCGGGCCGGCCTCGGCGAGGGCGCGCGCCCGTGCCACCAGCTCGTCGGTCCCGACGACCCGGGCGGCGGCCATCAGCCGAGGACCGGCTCGCTGATCGCGAACCGGGCGTGCACCGCGGCGTGCACGGTCTGCGGCTGCGGGTCGAGCTCCAGCTCCGGCGGAGCGCTCTCCGTGCCGTCGGCCGCGTACGCCATCCGGCTCATCATCGGCTGCTCCGCCGCGCCCGCGTCGGCCAGCTCGATCAGGGCGGTGACCCGGGCGCCGAGGGCCTCCGCGTACTCGCGGGCCCGCAGCAGGGCGTCGGCGAGCGCGGCGTGCCGGGCCTCCCGGTGGGCCGGGCTGCCCGGCCGCAGCGCCCACCACGGCCCGGCCACCTCGATCTGGTCCTGGTCGGCCAGGCGCAGCATCAGCTCGCCGAGCGCGGTGAAGTCGCTGACCGTCACGGTGGTGGTGACGCTGCCGCTGTACGCCACCACCCGCTCGCCGGAGCGCCGGGTCTCCGGCCGTACCCGCAGCTCGCCGGTCTCCCGCCGGTCGATGCCGGTGCCCTCGCCGTCGAGCAGCACCCGGACGGCGGCGGCCCGCTCGGCCAGCCGGGTCAGGGTGGCCTCCCGGTCGCGGTCGCGCGCCCTGGCGGTCACCGAGAACCGGGCGATCTCCGGAGCCACCTCCCGGTACGCCTCGCCGCGCACCGCCACCACCGGCCCGTCCACCATGCCCTCACCCTAACCGCGCACCCACCGACCCGCCCGTCGTCCGGAGCACGCCGGAGCCGGTCGCGGGTCAGGCCGGCGCGGTGCCCGCCGGGGCGTGCGCGGTGTAGGAGACCGTGCCGGCCGCGACCCGGCAGGCGCTCAGGTGCCCACCGCCCGCGCCCAGCCGCCGCAGCCAGGCGACCTCGGCGGCGTGGTCGCCGCCCGCCGGGAACACCCGTACGGAGGTGTCGAACGGGCGGGCGAGCAGCGCGGAGCGGGTCGCCTCGGCCTCGGCGTACAGGGCGGTGAGGGAGGCGGCGTCGCCGGCCCGCAGCGCGCCCGCCAGCCGGTCGAGGAAGGCCGTGACCCCGGCCAGGCCGTCCAGCACCCGGTCGCGGTTGCCGAGCAGCATGCTGGCGGTACGCGCGGCCGGGGTGCCGGCGACGCGGGTGCCGTCGCGGAAGCTGCCGGCGGCGAGCGCGAGGACCGCGTCGCGCAGGGCGGCGTGCCGGGCCGCCCCCGCCAGCGCCCCGGCGAGCAGGTGCGGCACATGGGAGGCGAGCGCGGCGGCCTCGTCGTGCTCCTGCGGGGACATCGGCACCACCCGGGCGCGGAACACGTCGACGACCAGGGCCGCGAGCCACCGGAAAGCGGCCGTCGCCGGACCGTCGGACGGGCAGAGCACCCAGGCGGCGGAGTCGAGCAGCGCGGCCGTGGCGGAGGTGAGCCCGGCGGAGTCCGCGCCGGCCATCGGGTGACCGGGCACGAACCGGTCGACGAGGCCGTGCCGGGTGGCGAAGGCCGCCAGCTCTGCCTTCGTGCTGCCGACGTCCGTCAGTACGCAGTCGGGCGGGGCCGCCCGGGCGACCCGCAGCAGGGTGTCCGCGAGGGTGGGCAGCGGGCCGCAGAGCAGCACCACGCGGCGCCCGGCCACCGCCTCGTCGAGCGTCTCCGGGGCCTCGACGCCCTGCCGCCGGGCGTGCCGGCGGGTCGCCGGGTCCGGGTCCCAACCGGCGACGTCCAGGCCGGCCGCCCGCAGCCGGAGCAGGACGGAACCGCCGATCAGGCCGGTGCCCACGACCGCCGCCCGGACCCCGGCCCAGCGCCCGGCCGGGTCCGGCGCCGACGCGTCGGTCGTCATCGCGCTCAGGCGCGCAGCCGGCCGGCGACCGCCGCCACGTGCTCGTCGGACTCGGTCAGCGCCACCCGCACGTGCTGCCGACCGCCCGGGCCGTAGAAGACGCCGGCGGCCGCGAGGATGCCCCGCCGGGCCAGCCAGTCGACCGTCTCCCAGCAGTCCTCGCCCCGGGTCAGCCAGAGGTAGAGCCCGGCCTCGGAGTGCTCGACGGTGAAGCCCGCGCCGGTGAACGCGGCGTGCAGGACCTCGCGCCGGGCCCGGTAGCGCTGCCGCTGCTCGTCGGCGTGCCGCTCGTCGCGCAGCGCGGCCACCATCGCCGCCTGCACCGGCGCCGGCACGATCATCCCGGCGTGCTTGCGGACCTTGAGCAGCTCCGCCACCAGCGCCGGGTCGCCCGCCACGAAGCCCGCCCGGTAGCCGGCCAGGTTGGACCGCTTGGAGAGCGAGTGCACGGCCAGCACCCCGTCGTACGAGCCGCCGCAGACCTCGGGCGAGAGCACCGAGACGGGCTCGGCGGACCAGCCCAGCGGCAGGTAGCACTCGTCGCTGGCGACCACCGCGCCGCGCTCCCGGGCCCAGTCGACCACCTTGCGCAGGTGGGCCGCCGGCAGCACCCGGCCCGTCGGGTTGCCGGGCGAGTTGACCCAGACCAGGCGTACGCGTGGGGTGGGGCCGACGGCCGTCAGCGAGTCGGCGCGTACGACGGTGGCACCGGCGAGGCGCACCCCGTCCTCGTACGTCGGGTAGGCGATCGAGGGCACCACGACGACGTCGCCGGGGCCGATCCCGAGCAGGGTCGGCAGCCAGGCGACGAGTTCCTTCGAACCGATCGTCGGCAGCACGCCGAGGCCGTTGACGCCGGCGCCGCAGGCCCGCGCGACCCAGGCCGCGATCGTGTCGCGCAGCACCGGCGTCCCGGCGGTCAGCGGGTAGCCGGGGGCGTCGGCCGCGTCGGCCAGCGCCCGCTTGATCACCTCGGGCACCGGGTCGACCGGCGTACCCATGGAGAGGTTGATCAGGCCCTCAGGATGCGCCGCGGCCAGGGCGGCCGCGGCGTCCAGGGTGTCCCAGGTGAACTCCGGCAGCCGTGACGAGACCGGCGCGGGCCGGTTCAGTGGCCCTCACCGCGCGGCGGCTGCGCGGCGACGAACGTCGCGTCCTTCTCCACCTTGCCGATCTTCGAGGCGCCACCGGGCGAGCCCAGGTCCTCGAAGAACTCGTAGTTGGCGCCGGTGTAGTCCTTCCACTGCTCCGGCACGTCGTCCTCGTAGAAGATCGCCTCGACCGGGCAGACCGGCTCACAGGCACCACAGTCGACGCACTCGTCGGGGTGGATGTAGAGCATCCGGTTGCCCTCGTAAATGCAGTCGACCGGGCATTCCTCGATGCAAGCCTTGTCGAGCACATCCACGCACGGTTCGGCGATGATGTAGGTCACCGGTCTTCTCCTCCGCAAGACACGCCGCGATCACCCGCGACGGTAAGAGCCTAGTATCTCGCCGGGGAGGGGGTCGATCGTGCTCCGACAGCAGGATGTGGGACACCGGATCGTGGTTCGCCGGATCGTGGGCATCCGCGAGGGCCGGCCGCTCTTCTCGGACGCCCTCGGCGAGTTGGTCGAGCTGAGTGAGACCCACCTCACACTCGCTACCGCGCAGGGTCGGCTCCGGGTCCCGGTGGCCGAGGTGCACCGGGCCAAGCGGGTACCGCCGACCCGCCGGCCCACCGCCGCGGCGGTGGTCGAGCTGGAACTGGCCGCCGACGAGGCCTGGCCCGCCGCCGTACGGGGTCGACTCGGCGACTGGCGGCTGCGCGCCGCCGACGGCTGGACCGGCCGGGCCAACTCGGCGCTGCCCGTGGGCGACCCGGACCGGCCTCTGCCCGCCGCGCTCGACGCGGTGGAGCGCTGGTACACCGACCTCGGGCAGCCGCCGATGGTCAACACCCCGCTGCCGCTCGCCGCGCCGGTCGGCGCGGAACTGGACGCCCGTGGCTGGGTCGTCCGGCCGCCCGTACTGGTGCAGACCGTGCCGCTGGCCGGGCTGCCGCCGGCCGCGCCGGAGCACGCCGGGGCGCCGCCGGTCGCGCTGGCCACCGCGCCGTCGGACGACTGGCTCACCGTCGCCGCCGGCCGCAAGGGCGGGCTACCGGACGCCGCCCGGCACGTGCTCACCGCCGTGGACCAGGTCCGCTTCGCCCACGTGTACGCCGACGGCGCGCTGCTCGCCATCGGCCGGGGCACGGTCACCGGGCCGGGACGCTGGCTCGGGCTCAGCCTGATCGAGGTGCTGCCCGAGGCGAGGCGGCAGGGCCTGGCGGGTCGGATCATCCGCGCCCTCGTCGACTGGGGCGCCGCAGCCGGCGCCTCGCGCGCCTTCCTCCAGGTCGAGCAGCGCAACACCCCGGCCGTGGCCCTCTACCGCTCCCTCGGCTTCACCACCCACCACACCTACCTGACCCGCACCCCACCCCCCTGACCCACCCGGGGCCCTGCCCCGCGCCCTCCCGCCACCTGACGTCGTCGATCATGAACTTATTGCCCCCGGAAAGCGCGTTCCAGGGCGCTAACTTCATGATCGACCTCGCGGCGGGGGACGGGGGCGCGGGGGTGGGGGGCCGGGGGTGGGGGTGGGGGTGGGGGGCCGGCGCGGGGTGGGTGGTCAGCGGCGGACTACGCGGCGGGGCTTGCTGGCCCGGAGTTCGGCGTAGCGCTTGAGGGACTGGGAGCGGTGGTCGAGGCCGAGCGCCGTGAGCAGCAGGTAGCCGAGCAGCACGCCCACGCCGGCCGCCGCGAGGTAGAGCCAGATCTGGGCGAAGAAGGTGCCGGCGCCCCCGCCGAACGGGTTGTCACCGACCAGCAGCGGCCCCACCAGCACCGTCAGCAGCAGGGCGACCCCGACCGCGGCGGCCATGTCCGCACCCCAGGCGGCCACCGGCCGACGCCTGCCCCAGACGAAGGCGACCGCGGCCAGGACCAGCCCGATCACCATGAACATCCCCAGCGACACCCGGTCGGCGGCGGTGTCGTCGCCGTCGAAGCCGAACCGGGTGACCAGCCGGGCGACCACGTTGACCGCGAACAGCGCGACCGCGAGAACCGCCGTCCCGCGCCACCGCTCACTCATCGCACGCCTCCCGCCGTACCGCCCGCCCCGGCGGCGGGCCTCCTGGCAGGAATGTCTACCACCGGAACCTGTGCGGCGTCAGTCCCCCGAAGGGACCGGCGGCGGCGCCAGGATCTGCCGGAAACCCATCACCGCGAAGGTCATCGCGCCGGCCACGATCATCGCCAGGCCGACCCAGTTGTCGCCGGAGACCAGCAGGTCCCCCTCGGCGGTACGCACCGCCGCCACCGCCATCAGGACGAACCAGGGGGTCGCGGGCAGCGCCACCGCCCACCGGCGGCCGACGGCCTCGTGCGCGAACCAGCTCAGCGCGATGTTCGCGCCGATGGCGACCAGCACCGAGACGCCGATCAGTTGGCCGCCGACCCGGAGCGTGGCCAACAGCAGCTCCAGCACCGCGGTGAGCGTCCCGCCGAGGACGGCGATCAGCCCGCCGGCCACCCGCAGGGCGAGGTCGAGCAGCCGCCGGGACCGCCCGGGCGGCGGCGCGGCGGTCTCCTCCGGGGCGGCCGACATCGCGACGGGCAGGGTCACCGGAGACCGGCCGCCGCGACCGGGGACCGGTCCGGGCCGTCGGCGACGTCGAGCCCGGCGAAGAGGTCGTCCTCCCAGCCGTACGGGCCGCTGCCCGGCCCTTTCTCCCCCACCGCGAGGGTGTAGTACTCCACGCCCATGAACTCGCTGCCGAAGTTGCCGGCGATCGAGTAGAGCCAGGAGGCGTCGGGGATCTGGGTGGCGTGCGCGCGCATCGCCGCCTCCTTGGCGGCGTGCTGCTCGGTGGCGTCGATCCGGGCGGCGATCTGCGCGTCCGGGGTGCCGAAGGGCAGCTCGGAGATGTCCTGGATGCCGGCGAAGGGGTTGTCGGCCGCCTCGGCGAAGTGGGTCAGGCCGGCCTCCAGCACGCTGAGCGGCATCGCGGTCCAGTAGACCTTCGCCGGGGCGAAGCCCTCCGCGCCGGCCAGCTCGTACGCGCGCATCGCGACCCGGTGCGCCTGGATGTGGTCCGGGTGGCCGTAGAAGCCGTTGTCGTCGTAGGTGACCATGACCTGCGGGCGTACCTCCCGCATGATCTCCACCAGGTGCCCGGCGGCCTCGTCGAGGTCGGCCTGCCAGAAGGCCCGGGGGTGCTCGTTGGTGGCGAGGCCCATCATGCCGGAGTCGCGGTAGCGGCCGGCGCCGCCGAGGAAGCGGTGGTCGGTGACGCCGAGCGCGGCGCAGGCGGCGTTCAGCTCGGCGATCCGCCAGCCGCCGAGCTGGTCGGCCTCGGCCGCGGCGAGCTGGGCCAGCGCCGGTACGTGGATCTCGCCCTCCTCACCGAGGGTGCAGGTCACCAGGGTGACGTGGGCGCCGGCGGCGGCGTAGTGCGCCATCGTCGAGCCGGTGCCGATGGACTCGTCGTCGGGGTGCGCGTGGACCAGCAGGAGGCGGCGGTCAGGCAGCGTCGTCACGCCGGTCACTCTATCCGGCGGTTCTCCTCCGCCGACCCTGACGCGTCCGCGCAGGTCGGCCACATCACCCCCGGTCACCGCTCTACGATCTGGACTGTGGACTTTCCGGAGCTGGCCGCCCGCACCCGCCGGTTCAGCCGCGGAGCGCCGCGGGCGGTCACCGTGGCCGATGACGGCTCCCGGGTGGTCTTCCTGCGCTCGGCCGGCCCGGAGGACCCGGCCGACGCCCTCTGGCTGCTCGACGTGGCGACCGGCGAGGAGCGGCTGGTCGCCGACCCGGCGACGCTGCTCGGGGCCGACGCCGATCCCGCCGCGCTGAGCCCGGGCGAGCGCGCGCTGCGCGAGCGGCTGCGGCTGAGCGCCTCCGGCATCGGCTCGTACGCCCTCGACGGCACCGGGCGGGTGGCGGTCTTCGCGCTGGCCGGGCGGCTGTTCCGGGCCGACCTGGTGCACGGTGACGTGGTCGAGGTGGCCACCGTCGGTCCGGTGCTCGACCCCCGGCCCGACCCCACCGGGCAGCGCCTGGCGTACGTCACCGACGCCGCCGAAGGGGTCCGCCGGGGGCAGCTGCGGGTGGTCGAGCACGACGGCACGGACACGCTGCTGGCCGGCGAGGACTCCGGGGTGACCTGGGGGCTGGCCGAGCACATCGCGGCCGAGGAGTTCCACCGCTTCCGCGGCTACTGGTGGGCGCCGGACGGCCGGTCGGTGCTGGCCGCCCGGGTGGACGAGTCCCGGGTCGAACGCTGGCACCTGCACGACCCGGCCGACCCGGCGAGCCCGCCGACCACGGTCGCGTACCCCCGGGCGGGCAGCGCGAACGCCGAGGTCAGCCTGCACCTGCTGGACCTCGACGACGGCTGGGTCGACGTGCACTGGGACCGGGAGACCTACCCGTACCTGACGGCCGTGCACTGGGCCGAGGGCGGGCCGCTGATCACCGTGCTGCGCCGTTCCCAGCAGCACGGCCTGGTGCTGGCGATCGACCCGCGTACCGGCGAGACCCAGGTGCACGCGGAGCTGGCCGACCCGCGCTGGGTGGAGCCGATCCCCGGCACCCCGGCGCACCTGCCGGACGGCCGGGTGCTGGTCGGCGGCGAGCTGGCCCACGACGGGTACGACGCCCGCTGCCTCTTCGCCGACGGCACCCTGCTCACCCCGCCGTCGCTCTACGTGCGGCGGGTGGTCGGGCGGCTGCCCGGCGGCACCGGCCCGGCCGACCTGCTGGTGGAGGCGAGCGACGGCGAGCCGAGCGAGCGGCACCTGTTCCGAGTGCGCACCACCATCGGCGGCGGCGTGGACGCCCGCCGGATCACCACCGACCCGGGCTGGCACACCGCCGCCGTGGGCGGGGACGTGCTGGTGGTGGGCAGCGCCTCGCTCGACCACGCGGGCACCCGGTGGACGGTGCGGCGCGGCGGGCAGGAGGTGGCTGTGCTGCGCTCGCTCGCCGCCACCCCGCCGTACGCGCCGCTGCCGCTGCTGGAGCGGGTCACCGACCGGCGGCTGCCGACGGCCGTGCTCTACCCGGACAACTACGTCACCGGCCGGCGGCTGCCGGTGCTGCTGGACGTCTACGGCGGGCCGGGACACCAGGAGGTGCTGGCCGCCCGTGGGGCGTGGCTGGAGCGGCAGTGGTGGGCCGACGCCGGCTTCGCGGTGGTCACCATCGACAACCGCGGTACGCCGGGCGTGGCCCCCTCCTTCGAGAAGGCGATCCACCGCCGGGTGGCCGATGTGGTCCTGCTCGACCAGGTGGACGCGCTCACCGCGTTGGCCGGCAAGCATCCGGACCTCGACCTGGAGCGGGTGGCGGTGCGGGGCTGGTCGTTCGGCGGCTGGCTGGCCGGCCTGGCGGTGCTGCGGCACCCGGAGCTGTTCCGGTGCGGCATCGTCGGGGCGCCGGTCACCGACTGGGCGCTGTACGACACCGCCTACACGGAGCGCTACCTGGGCCTGCCGGACGACGGCACGGACATCTACGCGCATCACTCGCTGGTGGAGCTGGCCGGCGAGCCCGTGCCGGCCGGGGAGGCGGCCCGGCCACTGCTGCTGGTGCACGGCCTGGTGGACGACAACGTGGTGGCCGCGCACACGCTGCGGCTGTCCGCCGCACTGCTGTCGACCGGCCGGCCGCACTCGGTGCTGCCGCTGACCGGGGCCACCCACATGGCCGCCGGCGGCATCGCCGAACGCCTGCTCAGGCTCGAACTCGACTTCGTCCGCCGCCACCTCTAGCCGCGCCCGCCGTCCCCGCCGCCGCGGGCCGGCCGGCTCCCGCCGGGCGGTGGCGGCGCCGAGCAGGTCGCGGGTGGCAGCCCACGGACACGGCGACCCCCGGCCGACGACATTGTCGACCGGGGGTCGGTCCGTGCGTGTCACCGCTGGGGTGTCATCGCGGCACGGGCGGTGTCACTGCTTGACGTACGCGTCCACGAAGCTCGGCCAGCCGAAGATGCTGCCGATGAAGACGCCGCCGGCCTTCTCGCCGTGCGCCAGGGAGACCACCTCGACGTAGAGCGGCACCGCCGGCGCCGTCTCCTTCATGAGCCGCTCGTCGATCTTGCTCCACTCCTCGGCCTGCTTGGCCGGGTCGAGCGCGAGGATCCGGTCGAACTCCGCGTTGAGCGCCTCGTTGTTGAGCTGCGAGGTGTTGCTGTTGCCCTCGGCCTTGATGCCACGGCCGTCGAAGAGCACCGGCAGGATCGACGCGCCGCTGGGCCAGTCGGCCGCCCACGAGTCGACCCAGATGTCGTACGGGTTGTCCTTCTTCTTCACCGTGTCGAGGTAGCCGTCCTCGGGGATCGTCTTGATCGTGACGGTGAAGCCGGCCTTCTCCAGGGCGTTCTTGATCTGGGTGGCCCGCTCCTGGGAGCTGGTCACGTCGGAGGTGAGCAGCACCAGGTTCTGCGTCTTGCCGGCGAGCAGCTCCTTGGCCTTCTCCGGGTTGCCGCTGTCGCCGGCCGGGTACGCGTCGAACTGCTTGTAGCCCAGGGTGGTGGGCGGCAGCAGCGTGGTCATCGGCACGGCGCCGTAGGGGCCGCCGAGGTTCTTGGTGATGCTGGTGCGGTCGATCGCGTGGTTGATCGCCTGCCGCACCGACAGATCGGTGACCCGGGCGGTGTTGATGCTCAGCCGGTACGCGTTCGGCGTGGCGGCGACGATCATCCGCTCCTTGAGCTTGGGGTCGCCGGTGACCTTGGCGATCAGCTCCGAGGGGACACCGCCGGTGGCGACCGCCGCGGCGTCGTTGCCGGTGCCGGCGAGCACCCGGTTGGTCTGGGCGGCCTGGTCCGCGCCCAGCGACCAGACGAACTTGTCCGGGTACTGGTGGCGCACGGCGTCGGTGGCCGGGTCCCAGTGCTCGTTGCGCTCGAGCACGATCTCGACGCCCGGGGTGTGCTTGGTGAACTTGTACGGGCCCGACGAGAACGGCTGGTTGTCCAGGTTGACGCCGGTGTCCTTGTCGGCCGGCAGCGGCGCGGTGGCCGGCAGCGAGACGGCGAACGGCAGGTCACAGCGGGGCTTGTTGAACTCGAAGCGCAGGGTCCGCTCGTCCGGCGTGGTCAGCCCGGGCGGCAGCGAGGTCTTGTTGGCCTTGAAGTCCCACTTGGTGTCGTACTGCGGGCTGTCGACCAGCCACTCCTGGAGGTAGGTCGGGCCGCCGGTGAGGTCCGGGTCGAAGGACCGGGCGATGCCGTACGCGATCTCCTTGCTGGTGATCGGGCGGCCGTCCTCGAACTTCACCCCCTGCTTGACCTTGAACTCCCAGACCTTGCAGTCGTTGTTGACGTTGGTGCCGGGAGTCTCGGCGAGGTCGCCGACCAGGGTGACGTTGCCCTTGCCGTCGTCCTTGAAGGTGGTGAGGAAGCGGGCGTAGAGCTGGCTTCCCATCAGCCCGGCGAACGAGTAGATCCGCTGCGGGTCCATGTGGGAGATCTTGTTCTCCCGCAGGATGTAGAACGTGCCGCCCTTGGCCGCGCCGGGCACCTCCGGCGCCGGGCCGAGGGAGTCCTTGGGGTCGGTCGCGATGGCGCCGGTGCGCGGCTTGGTGGTGTCCACCCCGCCGGTGTCGTCACCGGTGTTCTCGCTGCACGCACCGAGGGAAACCATCAGTGCGATCGCACCGCCCAGGGCGGTGACGCGTCTTGCTCGCATACTCACTCCTCCGGATCGCCGATGAAGGAAAGCTTCGCCTAGCCTTCAATGACGGTAAATTTCGAGCAGATAACGGGGCTACAACGATCGGCCCCGAGGCCCCGCGGGTCAGCCGAGGCGCACCCGGGGGTCGATGAACGCGTAGAGCAGGTCGACGAGCATGTTGGCGACGACCACGAACAGCGCGGCGATCAGCACGGTCCCCATGATGGTCGGCAGGTCCCCCTGGCTGACCGCCTCCACGGCCGTACGCCCCAGCCCCTGGATGCCGAAGGTGGTCTCGGTGATCACCGTCCCACCCAGCGCCGTGCCGACGTCGAGACCGGCGATGGTGACGATCGGCGTGATGGCGGCGCGCAGCGCGTGCTTGCCGTACACCTGCCGCTTCGGCATGCCCTTGGCCCGGGCGGTACGCACGTAGTCCTCCGAGAGCGTCTCCAACATCTGGGCCCGGGACAGCCGGGCGTAGATCGCGGAGAAGAGCAGGGCCAGGGTCACCCAGGCCAGCACCAGCCCTCGCGCCCACTCCACCGGATTCTCGAATATGGAGGTGTAGCGGGGCGTGGGCAGGATCTTCAGGGTGTAGACGAAGATCAGCAACAGCACCGCGCCGACGAAGTAGAGCTGGAGCGAGGCGAAGGTCAGCGTGAGGCCGATCGAGATCCGGTCCAGCAGCGAACCGCGCCGCAGGGCCGAGACCATGCCGAGCCCGACGCCGATGGCGAGCCACAGCACCGCCGCGGGCAGGACGATGCTCAAGGTCACCGGCAGCACCCGGGCGAAGGTGTCGGTGACCGCCTCGCTGTTGACGTACGAGTAGCCGAGGCAGGGCGCCGCGCACTCGCCGCCCTGCGCGCTGCCCAGGTCGCGGCCGACGAAGATGCCCTTCATGTAGTCGGCGTACTGCTGCACCTTCGGCTCGTTGAGCCCCAGCTCCGTCCGCACCCGCTCCAGGCGCTCGGCGTTGCAGTTCTTCGGGCACATGCCGGTCACCGGGTCGGCGGGCAGCGCGAAGAACAGCAGGAAGCTGACCACGCTCACCGCGAACAGCACCGAGATCGCCAGCAGCACCCGCTTCAGCAGGAAGCGCACCATGCGCAGTACCCCTTACCGTGACGACTTCGGGTCGAGCGCGTCACGCAACGCGTCGCCGAAGAGGTTGAACGCCAGCACGAGCGCGAAGATCGTGATGCCGGGGAAGAACACGTAGGCCGGGTCGGTCTGGAGGTAGTCGATGCTCCGGTAGATCATCCGGCCGAAGCTGGGCACCGACTCGGGCAGCCCGACGCCCAGGAAGGACAGCGCCGCCTCGCTGGTCACGTACGACGGCACCAGCAGCGAGAACGACACCAGGATCGGGGCCCAGATGTTCGGCAGCAGCTGCCGGAAGAGCATGTGCCCCAGCCCCGCGCCGCTGGCCTTGGCCGCCTCCACGAACTCGCGTTCGCGCAGCGAGACCACCTGCCCCCGGACCAGCCGGGCGGTGCTGGTCCAGCCGAACGCGGTGAAGACCACGATCAGCGTGGTGACCGCGAACCAGGTCGGCACCTCGTCGCGCGGCCCGTAGAAGCGCAGCGAGAACGTCGGCACCACGGCCAGCGCGAAGATCAGGAACGGCATCGCCAGGGCCACGTCGGTGATCCAGCTGATCACCGCGTCCACCACCCCGCCGAGGTAGCCGGCGAGGATCCCGAGGACCACGCCGATCGTGGTGGTGATCAGGGCCGCGCCGAGCGCGATCAGCAGCGAGGTGCGGATGCCGTAGATCATCCGCATGAAGATGTCCCGGCCCAGGCCGGGCTCCAGACCGAACCAGTGGTCGCCGCTGATCCCGCCGACGTAGCCCAGCGGCATCCCGGTGCTGTCCAGCAGCTCGCCGAACTGCTCGTTCGGCGTCACCCCGTAGAGCCGCTGGACCAGGGGCGCGCCCACCGCCAGCAGCACGAAGAGGACCAGCACCACGCCGCTCACCAGGGCGGTACGGTCGCTGCGCAGCCGGCTGCGGACGAGCTGGCCCGGCGAGCGGCCGACCAGCGTCTTCCCCTCGCCGGCGTCGCCGCCGGATTCGATCTCGGCCAGCGCCGTGCCCTCGACCGGGGACAGGCTCACTTCGACACCTCCTCGGCGGTCGTGCCGACCCCGGCCGTCCCGGGGTCCGCCGGCCGCACGTCGTCACCGGCCGGTCCCGTGGTGGCGCCGACCGGCCCCGTCTCCGGGAAGTGGCAGGCGGTGGCCTGGTCGCCACCGCGCGGCACCAGCGCCGGCTCCTCGGTGGCACACCGCTCCTGCGCCTTCCAGCACCGGGTGCGGAAGCGGCAGCCCGACGGCGGGTCCAGCGGCGTGGGGACGTCCCCGGAGAGCCGGATCCGACCGGCCGCGCCGAGCTGGGTGACGTCGGGGATCGCCGAGAGCAGGGCCCGGGTGTACGGATGCTGCGGGCGCTCGTAGATGTCGTTCCGGTCGCCGATCTCGACGATTTTGCCGAGGTACATGACGGCGACCCGCTGACAGAAGTGCCGCACCACGGCCAGGTCGTGGGCGATGAAGACGAACGCCAGGCCCAGATCGCGTTGCAGGTCGCGCAGCAGGTTGACCACCTGCGCCTGGATCGACACGTCCAGGGCGGAGACCGGCTCGTCGGCAACGATCAGCTTGGGTTGCAGGGCGAGCGCGCGGGCGATGCCGATGCGCTGCCGCTGGCCGCCCGAGAACTCGTGCGGGTAGCGGTTGTAGTGCTCGGGGTTCAGCCCGACCAGTTCCAGCAGCTCCTGGACCCGCTTCTTCACCCCGCCCGGCGGGTCGATCCCGTTGACCTGCAACGGCATCGCCACGATGCGGCCCACGGTGTGCCGGGGGTTCAGCGACGCGTACGGGTCCTGGAAGATGATCTGGAGGTCCTGCCGCAGCGCCCGCAGCTCGCGGCGGCCCGCGTGCGTGATGTCCCGCCCGGCGAACTCGATGCTGCCCGCAGTGGGCTCCAGCAGACGGACCAGCATCCGGCCGGTGGTCGTCTTGCCGCAGCCCGACTCCCCCACCAGGCCGAGCGTCTCGCCCGGGCGCACGTCGAAGTCCAGCCCGTCCACGGCCCGGACCAGCCCGCCGCGCCGCAGGCCGTCGCGCACCGGGAAGTGCTTGGTCAGCCCGCGTACGCGCAGCAGCGGCTCAGCGGTCTCGGCCGGGCGCACCGGCTCGGTGTCCACCTGGCTACTCATCGGGCGACTCCCACGTGGGCGATGTCCTCCGCGTACAGCAGCGTCCGGTCGTCGGCGGAGAGGTGGCAGGCCACCAGGTGGCCGGGCGCGCCGGCGGGGCGCAGCTCGGGGACCTCCGTGCGGGACCGGTCGCCGTTGCGGTCGGCGTAGCGGCAGCGCGGGTGGAAGGCGCAGCCGGACGGCAGGTTGATCAGGCTCGGCGGGTTGCCCCGGATGGGCACCAGGTCCGCGTCGGCGTCGCCGTGCAGGGACGGCACGCTGGAGAGCAGGCCCCAGGTGTACGGATGTTGCGGCCGGCGGAGCACCTGCTCCACGCTGCCGTGCTCGACGGCCCGCCCGCCGTACATGACCAGCACCTCGTCCGCGACCTGGCTGACCACGCCGAGGTCGTGGGTGATCAGGATGATCGCGGAGTTGAACTCGGCCTGGAGGTCGGCCAGCAGGTCGAGGATCTGCGCCTGCACCGTCACGTCCAGGGCGGTGGTCGGCTCGTCGGCGATCAGCAGGTCGGGGTCGTTGACCAGCGCCATCGCGATCATCGCCCGCTGGCGCATGCCGCCGGAGAACTCGTGCGGGTACTGGTCGAAGCGGCGGGCCGGCTGCGGGATGCCGACCCGGCCCAGCATGTCGACCGCGCGCTGCCGGGCCTCGCGCTTGCCGGCCTTCGGGTGGTGCACCCGGTACGCCTCGACGATCTGCCTGCCCACCGTGTAGTACGGGTGCAGGGCGGACAGCGGATCCTGGAAGATCATCGCCATGTCCCGGCCGCGCAGCCGGCGTATCTCCTCGTCCGGCAGGCCGACCAGCTGGCGGCCACCGACGGAGATCTCCCCGCTGATGCTGGTCCGCTTGGCGCTGTGCAGCCCGAGGATGGCCAGCGAGGTGACGCTCTTGCCCGAGCCGGACTCACCGACGATGCCGAGGGTGCGCCCCCGCGCCACCTCGAACGACACCCCGTCGACGGCGCGCACCACGCCATCCTCGGTGTCGAAGCGGACCCGCAGGTCGCTCACCCGCAGGTAGGGATCCCCGCCGGAACGCTGCTCCGGCACGTTGGGGCGGTCCGGTTTCCCGGACGGCGCCGACTCCGACCTGGCCACGACCGCCTCCCTCAGTGACGAAGAGAACTTACAGGAAAGCACTGAGGGTGAAAATAAGCTACATAGCCGGGGGCTGTCAGCGGGCCACAGCGTAACGACTCTGCAACGGGCCTGAACACCCCTCACCTCGGCATTCACCGGCGTTGACCTCCCGCGCCGGGACAGCGGGTGCGACGATGGGCGCGGCAGTCCCGCAAGGATGTCCCCCGGCACGAGGTGGAGGTGACGATGACCGCGGCCGGCATCGAGTGGTATCTCCTGGTGGAGCAGGAGACGCTGACCGTGCACGTCTACCAGCGGCAGGACGCCCACTACGTCGAGCGGTCGGTGACCGAGGCCGGCGAGGCGCTGGAGCTGACCGAGCCGGTCCGGGCCACGATCCGGCCGGCGGACCTGCTCGCCTGACGGGCCACCGCCGCGGGACGCTGTTCGGGTGAGCCGCTCCGGTACGCCGGACAGGCGTCGGGTGAAGTTCTTAACATCCGGACATCGATCATCGTGCGGGGCTTTCCACCGGCCGGGACACACGGGACACTGCCTTGCGCGGACGGCTCGCGAAGATCGGCGTAACGTGTGTCACTTAGCTGCGCCGTATCGCCGGCGCGGTCGTTGGTGTGCGCATGACGTGGCAGGCGGGTGCGGGTTCGCCGGTCCGCGTGCCGACCGGAACTTGATCCGCCCGTGAGGGTCCTGTCAGGGAGACGACTCTAATGACATCAACGGCAACGAGGCCGCGGGGAGCGCGGGCGCGCGCCGCCATCGCGGCGAAGACGTTGCGTACCGACCGCTGGTGGCTCGCCCCGCTGATCACCGTGATCGGGCTCGGCGCGTGGGTGGCGTACGCGACGGTCCGGGTCTTCATGCACAAGTGGTACTGGGTCGAGGACTACCACTACCTCACCCCGTTCTACTCCCCCTGCGTGACCGACCGGTGCCTGCCGGAGGCCGCACACTTCGGACGGTTCCTGCCCGACTGGTGGATCATCCCGGACGCCGCGCTGACGCTGCCGTTCCTGCTGCTGTTCCGGCTCACCTGCTACTACTACCGCAAGGCCTACTACCGGTCGTTCTGGCTGTCGCCGCCCGCCTGCGCGGTCCCCGACGGGCACAAGTCCTACAGCGGCGAGACCCGCTTCCCGCTGCTGGGCCAGAACCTGCACCGCTACTTCTTCTACGCCGCCGCGATCATCTCGCTGATCAACACCTGGGACGCGATCCTGGCCTTCCGCTCCCCCGAGGGCTTCGGGTTCGGGCTGGGCAACATCATCCTGCTCGGCAACGTGGTGATGCTGTGGGCGTACACGATCTCCTGCCACTCGTGCCGGCACATCATCGGCGGGCGGCTGAAGCACTTCTCCAAGCACCCGGTGCGCTACCGGGCCTGGACCTTCATCTCCGTCCTGAACGTCCGGCACATGCAGCTCGCCTGGATCACCCTCGGCACGCTGGCCCTGACGGACTTCTACGTCATGGCGGTCGCGGCCGGCTGGTTCAACGACCTGCGGTTCATCAACTAGAGGGCCCCTGACATGACGAACACAACGCGAATCGAACGACACCACTACGACGTCGTCGTGATCGGGGCCGGCGGTGCCGGCCTGCGCGCAGCGATCGAGGCCCGCCTCGCCGGCAAGAAGACCGCGATCATCTCCAAGTCGCTCTTCGGCAAGGCGCACACGGTGATGGCCGAGGGCGGCGCCGCCGCCGCGATGGGGAACGTGAACAGCCGGGACAACTGGCAGGTGCACTTCCGCGACACGATGCGCGGCGGCAAGTTCCTCAACAACTTCCGGATGGCCGAGCTGCACGCGAAGGAGTCGCCGCAGCGGATCTGGGAGCTGGAGACGTACGGTGCGCTCTTCGACCGCACCAAGGACGGGAAGATCTCGCAGCGCAACTTCGGTGGCCACGAGTACCCCCGCCTCGCGCACGTCGGCGACCGGACCGGCCTGGAGCTGATCCGCACCCTCCAGCAGAAGATCGTGTCGCTGCAGCAGGAGGACAAGCGCGACCACGGCTCGTACGACGCCCGGATCAAGGTCTTCGCCGAGACCACGATCACCGAGCTGCTGCTCGACGGCGACCGGGTCGCGGGCGCGTTCGGCTACTACCGGGAGTCCGGCGAGTTCGTCCTGTTCGAGGCTCCCGCCGTGGTGCTGGCGACCGGCGGCGTCGGCCGCTCCTACAAGGTCACCTCGAACTCCTGGGAGTACACGGGCGACGGGCACGCGCTCGCCCTGCGCGCCGGCGCGACGCTGATCAACATGGAGTTCCTCCAGTTCCACCCGACCGGCATGGTCTGGCCGCCGTCGGTGAAGGGCATCCTCGTCACCGAGTCGGTACGCGGCGACGGCGGCGTGCTCAAGAACTCCGACGGCAAGCGGTTCATGTTCGACTACGTCCCCGACGTCTTCCGCAAGCAGTACGCGGAGACCGAGGAGGAGGCGGACCGCTGGTACACCGACCCGGACAACAACCGGCGTCCGCCGGAGCTGCTGCCGCGCGACGAGGTGGCCCGGGCGATCAACAGCGAGGTGAAGGCCGGGCGGGGCACGCCGGCCGGCGGCGTCTACCTGGACATCGCCTCCCGCAAGCCGGCGGAGGAGATCCGCCGCCGCCTGCCGTCGATGTACCACCAGTTCAAGGAGCTGGCCGACGTCGACATCACCAAGGAGCCGATGGAGGTCGGGCCCACCTGTCACTACGTGATGGGCGGCGTCGAGGTCGACCCGGACAGCGGGGCCGCGTTCGGCCACGTGCGGGGGCTCTTCGCCGCGGGCGAGGTGTCCGGCGGCATGCACGGCTCCAACCGGCTCGGCGGCAACTCCCTGTCCGACCTGCTGGTGTTCGGCAAGCGCGCGGGCGGTCACGCCGCCTCGTACGCCGACACCCTCCCCGCGCGCCCGAAGGTGGGCGTCGCCGCCGTGGAGGCCGCGGTGGAGACGGCCCTGGCGCCGTTGCAGCGGGACACCGGCGAGAGCCCGTACACCCTCCAGCAGGACCTCCAGGCGGTGATGGGGGATCTCGTCGGCATCATCCGCCGGGAGAGCGAGCTGGAGGACGCGCTGATCAGGCTGGCGGAGCTGCGGGAGCGGGTGGCGAAGGTCAGCGCGAGCGGCGGCCGGCGCTACAACCCGGGCTGGCACCTGGCCCTCGACCTGCGCAACATGCTGGTCGTCTCGGAGTGCACCGCGAAGGCGGCGCTGGAGCGGCGGGAGTCGCGCGGCGGCCACACCCGGGAGGACCACCCGGCGATGGACCCGGCGTGGCGCCGGGTCAACCTGGTCTGCTCCCTCGACGGCGACACGGTGCGGCTGGAGCGCAAGCCGCTGCCGAGGATGCGCCCCGAGCTGATCGGCCTCTTCGACCGCGCGGAGTTGGCCAAGTACCTCACGGACGAGGAACTCGCCGAGTTCGACGCCCACGTCGCCGACGTCGAGACCGAGAAGGAGCGCTGACGCAATGGGTAACCAGAACTCCCCGGGGCCGGGCAAGCCGGGCGCCAAGCGCCAGTTCCGCATCTGGCGCGGCGACGAGGACGGCGGCGAGCTCCAGGACTACATGGTCGAGGTCAACGAGGGCGAGGTCGTCCTCGACGTCATCCACCGGCTCCAGGCGACCGACGCCCCCGACCTGGCCTGCCGCTGGAACTGCAAGGCCGGCAAGTGCGGCTCCTGCTCGATGGAGATCAACGGTAAGCCGCGGCTGAGCTGCATGACCCGGATGTCCACCTTCACGGAGGACGAGACGGTCACGGTCACCCCGCTGCGTACCTTCCCGGTGATCCGGGACCTGGTCACCGACGTCTCGTTCAACTACGAGAAGGCCCGGGAGACGCCGGCGTTCGCGCCGCCGGCCGACGTGGCGCCCGGCGACTACCGGATGCAGCAGGTCGACGTGGAACGCTCGCAGGAGTTCCGCAAGTGCATCGAGTGCTTCCTGTGCCAGAACGTCTGCCACGTGATCCGGGACCACGAGGAGAACAAGCAGGCGTTCTCCGGGCCGCGGTACTTCATCCGGGCCGCCGAGCTGGACATGCACCCGCTGGACGCGAAGAGCGACCGCAAGGAATACGCGCAGGCCGAGCAGGGCCTCGGATTCTGCAACATCACGAAGTGTTGCACCGAAGTCTGCCCCGAGCACATCAAGATCACGGACAACGGGATCATCCCCATGAAGGAGCGGGTCGTCGACCGCAGGTACGATCCCCTTGTGTGGCTTGGTAGCAAGATCTTCCGGAGGGGTCAGGTGCCTCAGACCAGCGTGACCAGCGGGCACGTCAGCGGTGCGGTGCGCGGCAGCGCGGCGCACGGGGGCGTGCACTCGCACGCGGGCGGCTCCCACGACCCGGGGGCCGAGGTGCAGGCGCAGCGCGGCGTCAACTGGGACCGCGAGGTGCCGAGGCCGACCGCGCCGGCCGTCGACGACCACGGCAAGCTGCCGCTGACGGAGCTCACCTTCGACCGGGCGGCGGCGCCGTCGCCGTTCGGGGACGACGTGACCTTCCCGCTGCCTCCGGAGCACCTGAACTTCGCCCACCCGGAGCAGGACAAGCACTGAGTGTGTCTGGTGAAGACGGGGGCCGCGGCTTGTGCCGCCGGCCCCCGTCCCCGTTCGACCCGGCTGTCCGCTTCCGCTCAGGTTGACAGCATCGGCCTGAGGGCGGCGACGATGGGCGCGTCGGCGGGCAGCCAGGTGACGCTGTCCAGCTCGTCGGCGGAAAGCCAGCGCAGCGCCGAGTGCTCCAGGGCCTTGGGCTGGTCGCCGTGCAGCAGGCGGGCCGCGTACACCTTGAGCACCGAACGGCCGTGGGCCATCCGGACGTTGCGGCCCACGCGGTCGCCGATCTCCACGCGGACGGCCAACTCCTCGGCGCACTCGCGGGCGAGCGCGGCGGTCTCGCTCTCGCCGGGCTCGACCTTGCCGCCGGGGAACTCCCACATGCCCGCCACCTCGGGCGGGGCGGAGCGGGCGCAGGCGAGCACCCGGCCGTCCCTGATGATCGCCGCCCCGACGATCACCCTGAGGTCCCGTCGCTCGGCCTGCCCGCCGCCATTAGCCCGTTCGGTCCGCACGGGCGTCCAGCGTGCCAGATCAATAGGCGGTTTGGGTACCGTAGCCGACCGTCAGGGCAGGAGAACCCGGAAGTGTGGGCGTGGACACACCCAGCATGCGAGGACAGACTAGAAGGCACCGACAAGACACGGGACGGCGACGATTTGGCCACAAGCCGGCAACGGCGCCTGGGAGGTGCGGTGATGCGCGCGCTGTTCAGCAGTCGATCCAAGCACGACTACCTCAGCGACGCTCTCACCCTCCTCACCGGCTGGATCCGCGAGGGTGAGCAGATCCGACGCACCCTGACCCTCGACGACACCCAGCACGCGGCGCTCACCGAGCGCGTGAAGGTGGTCGCGGACGCACTGCACCAGCGGCCGGAGATCAGCCGCCGGGCCGGCCAGACCCAGATCCGGGTCGGGCACGGCGACGCGCCGCTGACCGAGGGCGAGGTCCTCCTGGCCGCCCGCATCGAGGACGCCTACCGGGCGGTCACCCAGCCCTGACCCGCGTCGGACAGCCGCGCCGACGGCCGGCCCCGACGCCGGTCGTTCAGGCGTCGTCCCCCGGGTAACAGCGCAGCTCGACGACGTTGCCGTCCGGGTCCCGTACGTAGACCGAGGTGGCGTCGCCGCGGGCCCCGAACCGGCCCACCGGGCCCTCGATCACCGCGAAGGCGCCCGAGGCGACCACCTGCGCCCAGTCCAGCGGCTCCACCACCAGGCAGAAGTGGTCGACGTTGGTTCCGTGCCGGTCGCGGCGCACGAGGTCGATGATGGTCCCCGCGTCGACCCGTACGGAGGGGAACGGGACCGCGCCGGCCCGCCACCGGTCGACCCGCACCGGCGCCAGGCCGAGCTGCCCGCAGTAGAAGTCCAACGCGCGCTCGACGTCGGTCACGTTGAGCACGAGGTGGTCGAAACCCGTGACCCGCACCGCGCTCACCTCGCCTCCAGGGCGTGGGCCTGGCGCAGCCAGTCGGTGAACAGGGCGGGGTCGACGTCGGCGAGCGTCCGCAGCTTCACGGCGGCCATCCGCCGGGCGCCGGGGACGAGCCGCCCCGAGGGGTCGGTGACGTCGGCGCCGCGCCACAGCCCGAAGGTGACGTACGCGGCGTACGCCTTCACCAGGCAGACGGGGTGCCGGCCCGGGCGGTCGCCGAGACCCCAGACCGGGTGTCCGTGCCACATCGCGCCCGTCGCGCCCGGCAGGGCCGCCTCGATGACGGGGCGGAGCTTCTCGCCGACCTCTCGCAGCGGGGCGTCGAGGGCGGCCAGGTAGTCGGTGACTGTCGTGGTTTCCATGCCCCTCACGATCCGCCGGCGGGCGGGGCCGACCAAGACGCGATCGCACTACCATCGTTGAGCCGGATTCAACGATGGGGCGGGACGTGCTGGAACGACACGAGCTGGAGACCTTCCTGACCCTCGCCGAGGAGCTGCACTTCGGCCGGACGGCGGCGCGGCTGCGGGTGACCACCGGGCGGATCAGCCACGTGGTGAAGAAGCTGGAACGCCGCGTCGGCGCCCCGCTGTTCGCCCGCACCAGCCGCGTCGTACAGCTCACCCCGATCGGCCGGCAGCTCGCCACCGACCTGGCGCCGCTGGTGGCCGGCATCGACGACGCGGTACGCCGGGCCGTCGAGGCCGGACGGGGCGTGACCGGCCGGCTGCGGGTCGCCTTCCTCGGCGAGTGGACCGCGCCGACGCTACTCAAGGCCGTCGCCCTCTTCTCGCAGCGTCACCCCGAGTGCCAGGTCGAGGTACGGGAGGTGCAGCTCTTCAACTCCCGGCAGAGCCTGCTCGACGGCTCCGTCGACGTCCTGATGGCCGCGTACCCCTTCGACGGGATGGCCTGCGGGCCGGCGCTGCTGGAGGAGCGGCGGTTGCTCGCGGTGGCCGCCGGACACCCGCTCGCCCGGGAGGAGTCCGTCCGCCTGGAGACGCTCGGCGACCACCCGGTGGTGCAGTACCCGGCCGTGACCTCGGCGGAGTTCAAGCGCGACCGCACCCCCGAGCACACACCGTCGGGCCGCCCGGTGCCGAAGGGGCCGGCCGGCAACACGTTCTCGGAGATGCTGACGCTGGTCGCGATGGGACGGGGGGTGCTGCCGGTCGGCGAGCACACCCGCCGCTACTACCCGCGCCCCGACGTGGCGTACGTGCCGATCCGCGACGCGCCACCGATCCGGCGGGGCCTCATCTGGCGGGAGAGCAACGCCACGGCCCGGGTCCACGAGTTCGTCCGGGCCGCGACCGACGCGAACGCGGCCTGACGGATGCTGGGGCGGGGAGCCGGTGGGCCGGGGGGACGGCGAGTTCCTCGTCCTCGCCAGGCGGCAGTGATCTTCGGCTGGCGGACCCGACCTACCGTGGGGGCATGGCGAACGCGACGTACGACCGCAAGGAGCAGTTCCAGCAGATCCAGAGCGGCCTGCTCCACGGAGAACAGATCATCGCCGTCTACGACGCCGTCGGCACCGGCACCGGCTTCATCGGCCTGACCGACCGGCGCGTCATCATCCAGGACCGCTCCTTCGTCGGCAAGCGGTACGCCATCACCAGCATCCCGTACTCGAAGATCACCAGCGTCAGCGTGGTCAGCAACAAGTCGTGGGGTGGCTCGTTCTTCTCCACCGGCGCCATCGCGATCCACGTCGGTACGCACACCTACGAGGTGGAGTTCCGGGGCGCCGACAAGAGCCACCACGTGCACAACGTGATCCTGCACCACATCAGCTGAACCGGTCGGCGGGGCACCTCGCGCCGGAGGCGGGGCGACGGCGTCCACGGGTGGCGGGTAAAGCGGTTGCCGGCGCGCTGCGGGGCCGGTTGGGTGGGGTCAGACCGAGTGAAGGGAGACGACGATGTCCGACGCGTCGAGGTCCGCCCAGGCAGGAACCCCCGACCAACCGGAATCGAGGCTTCGTGAACACCCGCACTCCCGCGCCGCAGGGCGCCACTGACCGCGTCACCCCGGGAGGCCGATGATGTCGGTCTTCGACGATCCCGGCCTCTTCGGCCGACTGTGGGCCGACACCTACGACGGTCCCGGCAACCCGGACCCGGCTCCGGCCGTCGACTTCCTCGCCGACCTGGCCGGCGGCGGCCCGGTCCTGGAGCTCGCCATCGGCACCGGCCGGGTCGCGCTGCCGCTCGCCGAGCGGGGCGTCGCCGTCGAGGGCGTCGAGGCGTCACCGGAGATGGTGGCGAAGCTGCGCGCCAAGCCCGGCGGCGACATCCCGGTCGTCATCGGCGACATGGCCGACGTGCCGGTCACCGGCCCGTACCGGCTGGCGTACCTGGTGTTCAACACCCTGTTCAACCTGGTCGACGCCGAGCGGCAGGCGGACTGCTTCCGCAACGTCGCCCGGGTGCTCGCGCCGGGCGGCGCATTCGTCATCGAGACGTTCGTGCCGGACCCGGCCGACTTCGACCGGGACGAGCAGGTCCAGATGCGGGCGGTGACCGAGGACTCGGCCACCATCCGTGTGCACCAGTACGACCGGGCGGCGCAGACGTTCGTCCGGCAGACCATCACGTTCGACCGGGACGGCGTCCACCTGCGTCCCTTCGCGATGCGCTACCTGTGGCCGGAGCAGGTCGACGAGCTGGCGGAGCGGGCCGGTCTCCGGCTCGCCGAGCGGTACGCCGACTGGCACCGGTCGCCCTTCGGGACGGACAGCGCCTCGCACGTCTCGGTGTACCGCAAGGGGTAGGCACACCGGGAGCAGCACCGCACGGGGAGGGAGCGACCGGTCCGACCGCGACGGCCGCTCCCTCCCCGGGGCGGCCCGACCCGCCGGTCTCGCCACCGGGTCAGGGGCCAGGCTCCGCCGGGCCGGTGCCCGGTCTCCCTGGTCGGTGCCCGGTCCCCCTGGTCGGTGTCGGGTCAGAGGCCGGGCAGCAGGGTCGCCGCGCGTTCCAGGAGGGCCCGCCGGGCGGCGCCGGAGTGCGCCTCGGCCGCCCGGCGGAACAGCTCGGCGGCCCGGTGACGATCGCCCTGCCGGGCGGTCAGTTCCGCCTCGGCGGCGACGGCGAGCGGATAGCCGTCCAGCGCCCCGCCGGCCCGGGCGGCGGCCAGCAGCGCCAGCCCCGCCGCCGGCCCGTGGGCGTAGCCGTGGGCGACGGCACGGTTCAGCTCCACCACCGGCGACGGCTGCCGCCGGGCGAGCCGGTCATACGCCTCGGCGATCGCCACCCAGTCGGTGGCCTCGGCGGACGCGGCGGTGGCGTGGCACGCGGCGATCCGCGCCTGGAGGGCGTACGGGCCGTCCGCCGCGACCCGTGCGAGCACGCCGACGCCCTCGGCGATCGCGTCGTGGTCCCAACGGGCGCGGTCCTGCCGGTCGAGGGTGAGCAGGTTGCCGTCGGGGTCGCGGCGGGCGTCGCGCCGTGAGTGCTGGAGCAGGAAGAGCGCCAGCAGGGCGGCCACCTCGGACTGGCCCGGCATCAGCCGGTCGAGCAGCCGGGCCAGCCGGATCGCCTCGTCGGCGAAGGCGGGCTCGCCGTCGGCGTCGTAGCCCTGGGTGAAGAGCAGGTACAGCACGGCGAGGACGCCCGGGAGCCGCTCGGCGAGCGCCGGGCCGGTCGGCACCCGGTACGGGATGCCGGCGGCGGCGATCTTCGCCTTGGCCCGGGTGAGCCGGCGGGTCATGGTCGACTCGGTGATCAGGAAGGCCCGCGCGATATCGGCGGTCGACACCCCGCAGACCGTACGCAGCGTCAGGGCGACCCGCGCCTCCGGCGACAGGGCCGGGTGGCAGCAGGTGAAGACGAGCCGCAACCGGTCGTCCACGATCTCCCCCGCCCCCGTTCCCGCCCCGGGTTCCGCTTCGGTCAGCGTGAGCACGGCCAGCTCACGCAGCTTGCGCCGCTCGACCGAGGCCCGCCGGAGCACGTCGATCGCCCGGTTGCGGGCCACCGTCATCAGCCAGCCGCCCGGGTTGGCGGGCACGCCTTCGGCCGGCCACCGGGTCAGCGCGAGCGCCGACGCCTCCTGGGCGCAGTCCTCGGCCAGGGTCCAGTCGCCGGTCACCCGGATCAGCGTGGCGACGATCCGGGCGTACGACCCGGTGCTCGCGGTGGCGACGGCTGCCGCCACCGCGAGCGGGTCGGCGGGGCCGTCAGCCATCCAGACTGACGACCGGACGCAGTTCGAGCCGCCCCTCGCGGGCCATCGGGTGGGCGCGCGCCACCTCGATCGCCTCGTCCAGGTCGGCGCACTCCAGCAGGTCGAAACCCATGATCACCTCCTTGGTCTCGGCGAACGGACCGTCGGTGACCAGCAGCTCCCCGTTGCGGACGCGGACCGTGGTGGCAGCCGTCGTGCCCGCGAGGGCGTCGCCCGTCAGCCGCCGGCCCCGGGCGTCGTTCTCCTCGACCCACGCCTCGACGTCCGGCCAGTCGGCCCGGTCGGTGTCCGGCTCGCTGTCGGTGCAGACGAACATCAGGTACTTCATGCCGCTCCTCGGTGTCGGGTTGTCACCAGGGTGACGAACGGGCGGCCCGGTTCCGGACAACCCGCGTCCGGCGATCCCAGAATCTCGCCGGACGGCGGGTGCAGCGGCCCTCGTGGCCGGCCCGCAGCAGGCAGCGCCGGCCCTCGGCCAGCAGCGTGTCACAGAAGACCCGGTGCCGCAGGTGCTGCGCGTCCCCGACGGAGACCGTGGTCTCGCCGGGGTCGGTCTGCGCGAGCACGCTCGCCCGCCGCGCCACCACCCGAGCCAGGCGTACGGCGGAGAGCAGGTCTCTCGTGACCACCGGCAGGTGGATGACGAAACGATCCCGGGCGGCTCTCATCGGCAGTGACCTCGGACTGACGGGCACATGACGCACGGCCGGCTGACCCGCAGTCGACACCAGCGGCATGTCCCGCCACGCCCGCGAGTGGAACAGCATGGCTGTCAACGTTCGTGTTTGACGCACGTGGTGTTCCACTCGCCGCGTCGGGCGAGGGCGACGGGCGGCAGCCGGGTCGCGCGGGACGCACGCGGCCGACGTGACATCGCCTGTCACGTCGGCCGCACTCGCCGGGCTCGGTCAGGGCCGCCGCCCGGTCAGCACCTCGATGCGCCGTACTTGACCTTGTAGCCGCCCCAGTAGAGGTTTGCCTCCTTCTCGAAACGCATGTGATCGTTGCGGTAATCCCACAGGAAGGCCCCCCAATCGCTGTACTCCGACCATTGAACGGAGTGGATCTGCTCGTGCCAGAGGAGGTCCGGGCCCTCGTTGTTCGCGGTCGCCGCCCCGTACATCCGCCGCAGGATCAACCGCTGCCGGACCTCACACACCAACTCCTCTTCCAGCCGCTGCGGGCCGCCTCTTGCGTAGAAGAAGAAGTCACCCACCGTCACCGGATTGGTCTGGCCGGCGTACATGATCGGCGTCATGCCGAAGCAGATGGTCTGGAACCAGTCCCCCTGGCATGAAGTGCTGTGGGCCAGCGCGAATATGCCGGCCCAGTCGTTGCTGCCGTTATCCTGATTCCCTCGCCGCCGGACGCCACTGTTGTACGGCACCACCCGATAGGGGATGGCCTCCACCGTGGAACTCGACGACACCTCACCGGAAATGTTCACCGCCGAGACCTTGAACTCGTAGGCTTTCAGTTCGCGCAGGAAATCGTAAATGATTACTTTGGTTTCGGCGATCGGGCTCCGGTACTTCGACCAACTGGTCTGCCCATCGCTGAGGTTTCGGTAATAGACCTGGTAAAACGTGTCGAGCTTCGAGTTCCCGCCATCCCCCCAGGTGAACGTGACCCGGTTGACGCCACCCCAGGCCAACAGCCCGCCGGGCGCCTTCGGCATCGGGGGCATCGGGCGGGCGCTCACCGTGTTCGAGAACCCGCTCGAACCCGTGATGTTCGACGCCAGGACCTTCCACTCGTACGTGTGCCCGTTGATCAGCAGGGCCCCGTTGAAGGTGCAGCAACTCACGCCGAGCGGCAACTTCTGCCACGACTGCCCCGTCGTCACGTCCCGCTGGTAGATCGAGTAGGAGACGTTCGACGGCGTGCTGGCCGTCCACTTAAGGGTGACGCCGTTGCTCTTCGGAGTAGCGGTGAGACCGGAGGGGGCCGACGGCAGGGGTGGCATCGGACGCCCACTGACGGTGTTCGAGAATCCGCTCGAACCGGTCATGTTCGTCGCGCTCACCTTCCACTCGTACGTGTGCCCATTCGTGAGTAGGCCACCGTTGAACGAGCAACAGCCCACCGCGTACGGCAGCTTGCGCCAGGACTGTCCGGCCGTCACGTCCCGCTGGTAGACGTCGTACGAGACGTTCGGGCTCGGGCTGGCCGTCCAGGTCAGCCGGACCGTTCCGTCACCCACCGTCCGAACCAGGTTCGAGGGGCTGCCCGGCAGTGGCGGCATCGGGCGGCCACTAACCACGTTCGAGGCGGCGCTGGAACCGTGGACGTTGGTGGCGACCACTCTCCACTCGTAGGTGTGCCCGTTGGTGAGCAGCGAGCCGCTGAACGCGCAGCAGGTCGTCACCGGGTAGGGCAGCTTCTGCCAGGACTGCCCGGCCGTCACGTCCCGCTGGTAGACGTCGTACGAGACGCCGGAGGTGGCGCTCGCCGTCCAGGTCAGGCGCACCGTGGCGTTGCCCACGTCCGCGCTCAGGTTGGCGGGACGGGCGGGAAGCCCACCCAGGGCGGTGACGCGTACCGCGGCCGACGTGGCTCCTTCCCCGCCCTGGTTGGACGCGCTCACCTTGAACTCGTATTGGTGGCCATTGGCCAGGAGGCCGGCGCTGAACGCGCTGTCGGTCAGCGGGAGCGGCAGCTTCTGAAAGGACGTCTGACCCGCGGTCACGTCACGCTGGTAGATCCAATAGTCGATGTTGGGACCGACCGGATCCCAGTCCAGATCCACGCTGCCGTCACCAGCCGCCCTCGCGCGCAGGTTCTGCGGGGCCGGCGGCGGCGAGTAGTTGCTGGTCGCCTGGACGATGTCGCTCGCCGGGCCGTCGGTGCCGTTGTTGGCGACGACCTTGTAGGCGTACACGTGGCGGTGCACCAGCAACGAGTCCGTCATGGCGCAGCAGGTCGTCACCGGCAGCGGAAGTTTGGTGAAGCTGCCGCCGGCGGTGACGTCACGCCGGTAGACGTCGTACCAGTAGTTGCCCGTCGGCCCGGTCCACTGCAGCCGGATCGAGCCGTTGGACTGTGGCGTCGCCGTCAGGCCGGTCACCTTGGCCGGCGTCGGCGCCCGCGGGGTGACCTGGATGGCGGTGGACGCCGCGCCCGTGCCCCCCTGGTTGCTCGCGGCCACCTTGAACTCGTAGGTCTCGTTGTTGGTGAGGAACTCCGGCGTCATGGTGCAGCACTCGGTGATCGGCAGGGGGAGTTCGGTGAACTCCCCCTCCCCGGTCGTGACGTTGCGTTGGTAGATGTGGTAGAAGACGTTGTCGCTCGGCGCGTCCCAAACGAGGGTGACCTTCCCATCTCCCACGGTTGCCCGGAGGTTCGTCGGGGCAGCCGGCGGCGCCATCGTCGACGTGCCCTGTACCACGCCGCTGGCCGGCCCCTCGCCTCCCCGGTTGGTGGCGCTGACCTTCCACTCGTAGGTGTGCCCGTGGTGCAGAAAATCGGCGGTTATCGCGGTGCCCTCGACGGGGAGGGGCAACTGCGTGAAGGCCGCCTCGCCGGCCGTCACGTCCCGCTGATAGACCATGTACCACAGCAGAGGGGCCGGCGCCGTCCACGCCAGGGCAACGCTGCCGTCGCTGCGGGGGGTGGCGGTCAGGCCGGTCGGCGCGGGCGGGAGCGCGTACTGTGCGGTCGCCGTGGCGATCGCCGACCGGGGTGACTCGCCACCACCGTTCCTGGTGACCAGGGCGAACTCGTACAGGTGACCGTGCTCGAGGTTCTCCCGCCGGACCTGGGTGTCGGTGCTGCCGGGTCGGAGGGCGAGGTTGAACTCACTGTCACCTGCGGTGAGATCACGCTCGAGCAGGTCGTAGCCCCAGGCGTCAGGCACCTGATCCCACGAGACGGTGATGCTGCCGGCATCGTCGGCGACCGCCGTGACGGATGCCGGGGCCGGCGGCGGGGCGATCCGGGGCACCGCGGTCACCGTGGTCGACGGCGTGCCCTCGCCTGCCGTGTTGACGGCACTGACCCGGAATTCGTAGGTGTGCCCGGAGTACAGGAAGCCGATCTTCGCGGACGTCCCTGTGGCGACCGCACTCTCCCGGCTGAAGTGCGTCTGGCCGGTTGTCACGTCACGCCGGTGCAACCGGTAGCCGGTGGCGCCGGCGACCGCCTGCCACGCGAGTGTGACGTCGCCCTTGTCGTCCGGGGTCGCGGTGACCGCCTGCGGTACTCCGGGGAGCGCCGCCGGGTCGGGGACCGGCCGAGGCCAGGCGAGCTCGATGAACCGGGGACGGTACAGCCGGGCGTCGCTGAGGTTGTCGGCGTTGTCGAGGCTGTTGACGTTGTAGGAGAACAGCAGCTTGCCGCTGGTGGTGAGCTCGGGATGGACACGGGCGTCGTAGACGATCTTCGGAGTGCCCGGTACGGCCTCGGGCGCGTCGAACAGGGGCGTCGGCCCGGTGAACGGACCAGTCGGCGAGTCGGCGGTGTAGGTCACGAACTGCGGGTTGAAGACCTGGTTGTTGTCCTGCGTGAGCAGGACGTACTTGTCTCCCGACCGGAAGACGCCATAGGTCGTGCCGACGCCGCTGAGCAGCCGTGCGGCCGAGGATTCCGTGCTCGACCAGGCGCTGCCCGTCCAGTACTGCCATGCGCCGCCGAAGCCTCCTGCGGGTGCGCGGGCGACGTGTCCGAAGCGCATGCCGCCATCACCGGACGACGTGCCGTAGATGTAGGTGTATCCGCCGTCCTCCAAAATCGCCGAGCCCCAGCCGACCGAGTCACCGACGGGCAGATCCACGACGGATGAGACTGTGAGTCCCGGCAGGGCGAAGGTCACCAGTGAGGTTCCCTTGAGGATGAAGTCGAGATTGTCGTCGCTCCCACCGCGCTGCATGCGGTTGTAGAGCACCTTGAGGGCACCGCCCTCGACGACGCCGTCCGCCGCCCAGAAGTACTGGTCGGCCTGGGTTGGGACGACCAGGGCGGACGGTGCCGACGCTGAGCCACCGTGGCGGGTGGACACCAGGCTCGTGTTCTCCTGCACGACGAGGGTGTTGTTCACCATCGGCGTGCCGGCCGGACGGGTGCCGTCCGCGTTGACCGTGCCCAGGTACGTGTCCGAGAAGAGCCACGCGACCCGCCCGTCGGGTAGGGCCACGGAGGCGGTGTTGTCACCTCCCGTCCAGTGCCCGCCCTGATCGCCGTACGTCTGGAACATCGTGTTGAGCGCCGTCGCCGACATTCCCCCGGCCGGTACCGCAGCCGCGGGCGTGGGAGCAAGAGCGAGGGTGATTGCGAGAGCCACGGGCAGCCCGCCGGCGAGCCGCCGCAGCGACTTGGTCGGTCTGGAAGATGTGCGCATCAAGCGACCTCTTGGAGGAGAGCAGGAGAGGGGGAGGTAAGCAGCGGATCGATGATCACCGCTGAGGCGGGACAGTATCAGCGGCGGCCTTACTCGGCTGCCCCCGTGCGCGCCGTGGCGGAAGGAACAAGGTCGCGGCGTCACGCCGCCCAGCTACGACCGGGCGCGGACCCTGGCGGCGGAGCTGCTCCCCGATGCGGTGCCGTGCTCGTAGGCGGGTGCGGGTCGCCCGGTCGGACGGCGCTCGGGCGGGCCGGGTCCAGACGGCCAGTGGCCTCAGGTCCACCGGCGGCGCGGTGCCGCCTGCCCAGCCGCCATGCCGCCGTCGCCCAGCACGCCCCCCAGAGCAGGAAGAACGGCGACCACAGCAGCAGGTCCCACCGGGCCAGGTCGCGGGCCAGGGCGGCGTGGGTGGCCGGCGGCGGCCGCAGGCCCGTCAGCAGCAGCGCGTCACCGACGAGGCCGTGCCCCAGCGCCCCGATCGCCCGGGCGATCATGAGTACGCCGAGCGTCCAGGCGACCGTCGACAGCAGCCGGCGTGGCAGGGCCGCCGGCCAGGGGCGCAGGGTGGCCAGCGCGACCACGACGCCGACGACCGCGGCGGCGGCCAGCACCCAGTGGCTCGCCACGAACAGCGGATCACGGGCGAGGAGCCGTTCGCGCAGCTCCGGCGGGAGCGGATCCTTGTCGGCCAGCGCGTTGGCCCCCAGCGCCTGCGCGAGCTTCATCGACCCGTAGGCCGAGGCGCACGCCGCCGCGCCGTACGCGCCCACCCGGGCCCGGTCAGTGCGCGGCACGTCTCGTCGCCACCACGTAGGACCGGACCATCGCCACGAGCAGCCCGATCACGACGAGCCCGAGAAGGCCGTGGTACCACTGCCAGCCCACGCCGATGCCCACGAACCCGTCCACGATCATGATCGTGGCGCCGGCCCCGACGGCCAACAGCATGCCGGCCAGCGCCAGCAGCATCAGGGGCCTCGGCACCCGGCGCCCCGGCGCCGTGACCGTGGCGAGGGCGAGGCAGGCCCCCACCACCCCCGACACGGCCGCCGACCACTGCGCCGTCGCCACGCCCATCACGTCGCGGGCGTACCGTTCGTGCTCGGCGGCCGGAACGACCGGGCCGCCCGGGAAACCGAGCCGGGAGTCGAGCGCGAAGGCGGCCTTGCCCACGGCGTACGCGAGGAAGAGCACCGCCACCGCGTAGGCCGGCCATCGCCGCGCACCAGGAGAAGCATCCATGGTCCCGACGCTAGGCCCGGCGGACCTCGCGCCGATTCCCGAGCGCGAGGGGACCGCCTCCCCCGTGGACGGGAGCCCGGTGCGTCCGGGCCGGGCACGCACGGGGCCTGCGCCCGTCGACGGCTCGCCTCCGGTGCCCGCCCAGCGGGCTACCGTCGGGACATGGACGACCACGATTCCGCGACGGATGCAGCCTGGGTGCCGGACGCCTGCACGCTGCCGACGGCCGCACGACCGCTGCGACTCGCCGAGTTCGACCGGTTCTTCCGCGAGGCGGTACGCGACGTCACGCGGCTCTCGGCGCGGCACCTGCGGTTGCGGCTTGCCGGGTCGGGGCAGGCGGAGGAGGCGGCACGGGACCTGACGGCGCGCGAGGCCACGTGCTGCTCGTTCTTCACGTTCGACCTCTCCCGCTCCGGCCCGGACGCGCTTACGCTGGACGTCCGGGTGCCCGCGGCACACGCCGACGTGCTCGACGGCCTCGCCGCACAAGCGAGGGCAGCGGCCGCCCGCCCGCTGACCAGGTGATGCTCCCGCTACCTTCGACCCCATGACGGTGGCCCGCTCCATCCTGCTGTTCCTGCTCGCCGCGCTCGCCGAGATCGGCGGGGCCTGGCTCGTCTGGCAGGGCTGGCGCGAGAACCGGGGGCTGCTGTGGGTGGCCGCCGGGGTCGTCGCCCTCGGCCTCTACGGCTTCGTCGCCACCTTCCAGCCCGATCCGAACTTCGGCCGCATCCTGGCCGCCTACGGCGGCGTCTTCGTCGCCGGCTCCCTGGCGTGGGGCATGGTCGTCGACAAGTTCCGCCCCGACCGCTACGACCTCGTCGGCGCGGCCATCTGCCTGGTCGGGGTCGCCGTCATCATGTACGCCCCACGCAGCGGCTGAACCACGCGACGGTGTCGGACTCCGCCACTACGCTGCGCGATCGTTCTCGACGCCTACGAAGCGGACGTACGCTCGCTCCTCGCCGTCCGACGAGGAGGTCTTCGCCGCGGTGGAGCGGGTGGTCACCGCCCTCAACGCCGTCAACGACGAGCACGGCAGGATCGAGACGGGGGAACGCGAGGACCTGTACGGGCCGTCAACCATCCTCGGCGGTCGGCAGGTTCTGGTAGTCACCGGATACCGGGTTGCGTGCTTCCCATGCCTGCGGCAGCCTCCATCGCATGATCGAGACGCGTGTCCTCAGCGAGGACGATTGGAGGATGTGGCGGGAACTGCGGCTCGCCGCGCTGGCGGAGGCGGCGTACGCATTCGGCTCCCAGTTGGCGGACTGGCAGGGCGACGGCGACCGCGAGGAACGCTGGCGCGGTCGGCTGGCCATCCCCGGCTCTCGCAACATCCTGGTGACTCTCGACGGGCAGCCCGTCGGGATGGCCAGTGGGGTGCCGACCGAACAGGACGGCATCGTCGAGCTGATCTCGATGTACGTGGCGCCGGTGGGACGTGGCCGGGGCGTGGGCGACCACCTCGTGCGGGCGATCGAGCAGTGGGCGCGGCAGGTGGGCTCGGAAGCGCTGCGGCTGGCCGTGGTGGCGGGCAACAGGAACGCCTGGGCGCTCTACCAGCGGCATGGCTTCCAGGACACGGGTGAGCTGGGTGGCCTCATGCCCGACGGCGTGCGCCGGGAGCACATCCTGACCAAGAGCCTCGTCAGCTAGCGGTCCGGCGTCGGTCGCGGGCGATCGACGGCACCCGCCGGCTGCCCGCGCGGAGGTGACGTCCCGCCATGCGCCTGAAGCTCGGCGTGCAGCACGAGGACGACATCCACACCTACCGGTCCCAGAACGTACGACCGTGCGCGCGCTCAGTACGGCTGGCCGCACACCTTCCAGGCCCCGTCCTCCTTCACCAGCATGAACGTGTGCCGGTCGGTGAAGCCGCTGTCCAGCGTCAGGGCCATGTTCACCGTCGCCGACGTGCGGCCGTTGACGCTCGACACGTTGACGCCGTCGACCTTGTGACCGCGGATCTTCGGCTGCTTGGCGACGCCCTGTGCGAACGCCTCCCTCGTGTACCCGCCGCGCGTGTCGCCGCACAACAGCTCGTACGCCGCGTCCGGCTCGCCCGCCTCCAGGTGGCTCACGAACGACTCGGCGGCCTGCCGCGCCGGGTCCGTCGCGCCCTTGACCCCCTTGTACAAGAAGAAGCCGCCGACGCCGGCACCACCGCAGCACAGCACGACGACCACACTGACGACGATCAACACGGTGCGCAGCGTGCGCCGCTTCGGCGGCTGGGGCACCTGGTACGGGTGGGTCATGGCTCGTGAGGGTAGGGGATGCGAGCAAACCCTCGCGCCGTGGATCAGTCCGGGGCTCAAAACCTGCGACCGTGGCAGATCGGTGTCAGGATCCCCGTGTCACATCGGGCTAGGGTGTCGCCGTGACCGCCGACGAAGGTGCGCAGAAGCCTCTGCAGGGCAGTGCCAGCCCCTCGAACGTCGCGAGCTGGCGGTCTCTTCGCGACGCTGTCGTCGGCGAGCTTCACGCTGTCGGCCTACCGGTCGGCAGCGCCTGGAACGGGGTGGCGGAGAGCGAAGACCCGTGCGTCGGGGTCCTGGTGGACGTGAACACCGCAGCGGGCGGCGGCGTCCAGCTCAGCTGGCGTCAACCGGCCGAGAGGTTGGCTCCGCTTGCCGGGGCGCTCGACGCAGGAGAGTCGGTTGAGCCGATGATGCTGCGGTACTCGGGCCCACTGTGCCCCAGACCGCCGGGCCGTCTCCCGCGGGCATTGATCGAGGCTCGTCCACCTACAGTCGGCCGGTGGAATTCGGAACCTTGGCCGGCTTCGGCCTGCTGCTCTGTACGGGATTTACCTGTCTCTTCCTCATCGCCGTCGTAGGGCTGCTCGCGGCCTGGTGGAAGCCAACGGGCTGACGGGGGCCGACCTCGGCTTGGTCACTCACGAGCGTGCAGACCGCCTTGTTTCCTCACCTCTGCCGCGCAACTGAGCAACGCCTCAGCCAACGCGTCCGCCCGGTCCGCCGACAACCACAACGAGCCATGTGGCACGTGGTCATCGGGGCCGGCCAACCCTCCCGTCAGGGTCTCCGCCGGCACTTCGACGTCGAGCCGAACGAAGTGACGCCCTCTGCTGTAGTCGACAAAGGCATCCAGGTACCGGTCATCATCGAACGTCACCGCCGCATGTTGCCACGGCATCAGACCCACCTCACCCGTCGCGCCGTCGATCAGGTGTGGGGCTGTGCCCCCGAAATGCCCCAGGGCCAGGAAACAACACCCCGGCCAGGGCGAACAGGGAATTTCAGACGTTGAAGCGGAACTCCACGACGTCGCCGTCCTGCATGACGTACTCCTTGCCCTCGATCCGGACCTTGCCGGCTGCCTTTGCCGCCGCCATGGACTTGGCCGCGACCAGGTCGTCGAAGGAGACCACCTCGGCCTTGATGAAGCCGCGCTGGAAGTCGGAGTGGATGACCCCCGCGGCCTCCGGGGCGGTCGCGCCGACCGGGATGGTCCAGGCGCGCGCCTCCTTGGGGCCGGCGGTGAGGTACGTCTGGAGCCCGAGCGTGCGGAACCCGACCCGGACGAGCTGGTCCAGGCCCGGCTCGGGCTGGCCGATCGACTCCAGCAGCTCGCGGGCCTCCTCCTCGGGCAGGTCCACCAGCTCGGACTCGATCTTGGCGTCCATGAAGACCGCCTCGGCCGGGGCGACCAGGGCGCGCAGCTCGTCGAGGAACTCGGCGTTGCCCAGCTCGGCCTCGTCGACGTTGAAGACGTACAGGAACGGCTTGGTGGTGAGCAGGTGCAACTCGCGCAGGTGCTCCAGCTCGATGCCCGCGTCCTTGGCGCCCGCGTAGAGGGTGACGCCGGTGTCGAGCAGTTCGACGGCCTGCTTGGCGGCGGCGACGGCGGCGGCCCGGTCCTTGCGGAGCTTGGCCTCCTTCTCCAGCCGGGGCAGCGCCTTCTCCAGGGTCTGGAGGTCGGCGAGGATCAGCTCGGTGTTGATCGTCTCGATGTCGTCGGCCGGGGAGACCTTGCCGTCGACGTGCACCACGTTCGGGTCGGAGAAGGCCCGTACGACCTGGCAGATCGCCGACGCGTCACGGATGTTCGCCAGGAACGCGTTGCCCCGGCCCTGCCCCTTGGAGGCGCCGCGCACCAGGCCGGCGATGTCGACGAACGACACCGGGGCGGGCAGCACCTTCTGCGAACTGAAGATCTCGGCGAGCGTGTGCAGCCGCTCGTCCGGCAGCCCGACGACGCCGACGTTGGGCTCGATGGTGGCGAACGGGTAGTTCGCCGCGAGCACGTCGTTCTTGGTCAGCGCGTTGAACAGGGTGCTCTTGCCGACGTTGGGCAGGCCGACGATGCCGATGGTGAGACTCACGACGAGCCAGCTTACGCCGGTGCCCCACGCTCCCGGTCAGGCAGGCCGGTGCGCCGGATCCACGCCCACCGAATCTTGGTACGAAACGGCCCCCCGAGGGGCGCTCCCGTACCAAGATCGGCCAGGGGTTCAGGTGGCCCGGGCGGCTCAGGCGAGCAGGCGGGGGGCGATCGGGGTCTCCCGCGCCGTGCCGTCCTCGGCGCGGCTGACCTCGTACGCCGAGACGCCCTCGCGGTCCGCGACCGCCTCGACCAGCCGGGTGCCCCGGTAGAGCAGGCCGGTGCCGTCGTCGGTGCAGTGGGCGGTCGGCAGCGTGCCGTCGGCGACCAGCCGGTGCATCAGCGGGCGGCGCTGCTCCTCGCTGTCGTAGTGCACGCCGTTGCCGTAGGGCAGCCAGCCCAGCCCGCCGGTGAAGCCGCGCAGGGTGGTGCCGAAGCTGTCGGTGGCCCCGCCGGTGTGCCAGCAGATCGAGCCGGCGGAGACGCCGCCGAGCACCACGCCGGATTCCCAGCACTCGCGCAGGATCTGGCCGAGGCCGTGCACCTGCCAGACCGCGCAGAGGTTGGCGACGCTGCCGCCGCCGACCCAGATCACGTCCTGGGCGAGCAGGTGGGCGCGGACGTCGTCGACGTTGGGCATCGGGAACAGCGCCAGGTGCATCATCCGGAACCGGCTGCCGGCGAACGCCTCGTAGACCCGGGCGAGCGTGGTCGGCTGGTCCCCCTCGGCCTGGTTGAGGAAGCAGATCCTGGGCTCCGGCCCGGCCCCGGCCAGTTCGGCGGCGAGGTCGAAGACGGGGTTGACCCGCCGGGGCCCGCCCTCGTGGCGCGGCGCGTAGATGCCCATGCTGGTGGCGAGGATGGTCGGTTCGCTGGCGGGCACGGTCGTCCTTCCGTCGGGGTCGACGGTGCCCATCCTGCCCGAGGCCGGTCCCCCGTCACTCAGCGCCCGCCACGCAGGCCCGCCCGGGGCTGCCGCCCGTCGCCGCCAGGGTCCGCGCCGCCGCTCAGCGTCCGCCGCCGGTGACCGCGCCCAGCAGCGTACGCAGGAGGTCGGCGAGGCGCCGCTGGTCCTCTGCGGGCAGCGCGTCGAGCAGCCGGCGCTGGACGGCCAGCCCCGCCTCGGCGGCCTCCTCCACGAGGTCGAGGCCGGCGGGGGTGAGCGTGACCTGGAGTCCGCGCCGGTCGGCCGGGTCGGGTGAGCGGCGGACCAGCCCGGCGCGCTCCAGCCGGTCGAGCCGGCCGGTCATCCCGCCGGAGGTGAGCATCAGCGAGGCGGTGAGCGCCTTCGGCGCCAGCGTGTAGGGGGCGCCGGCGCGGCGCAGGGCGGCGAGCACGTCGAACTCGCCCCGGCTGATCGACCAGCGGGCGTAGGTGCGCTCCTGCTCGTCGCCGACGAGCCGGGCCAGCCGGTAGATCCGGCCGAAGACCGCCATCGGCTCGGGGCGCATCCCGGGCCGTTCCCGCTGCCACTGCTCGACGATGCCGTCGACGTCGTCCCGCTCGGTCACTCCCGGATTGTGCCGCACCTCGCACTCCCCTCTTGTCTCGCCACAAAGTAGCTTAGTGGCAAGATACTTGACGTCAAGCATTCAGGGAGGAACCGTGGACCGACGCTGGCCCGACGTCCTGCTCACCGCCGCCGCGCCGGCCGCCTGGGGCACCACCTACCTGGTCACCAGCGAGCTGCTGCCGCCGGACCGGCCGCTCTGGTCCGGCGCGATCCGGGCCCTCCCCGCCGGCCTGCTGCTGCTGGCGCTGACCCGGCACCGCCCGCGCGGCGCCTGGTGGTGGCGCTCGGCCGCGCTCGGCGCGCTGAACATCGGGGCGTTCTTCCCGCTGCTCTTCTTCGCCGCCTACCACCTGCCCGGGGGCACCGCCGCCGTGCTCGGCGCCACCCAGCCGCTGCTGGTGGCGGGGCTGACGGTGCTCGCGCTGCACGAGCGGCCCCGCCCCCGGGCGCTGGCCGCCGCGCTCGCCGCGCTGGCCGGGGTCACCCTGGTCGTGCTGCGCCCCGACGCGGGCCTCGAACCGGCCGGCGTCGCCGCCGGGCTGACCGCCACCGCCGCGATGGGCGCCGGTCTGGTGCTGACCCGCCGCTGGGGCCGCCCGCCGGGCGTCGGCACGCTCACCGCCACCGGCTGGCAGCTCACCGCCGGTGGGCTGATGGTGGTGCCGGCGGCCCTGCTCGTCGAGGGGACGCCGCCCGTGCCCGACCCGCCGGCGCTGGCCGGCTACGCGTGGCTGACGCTGGCCGGGACGGCGTTGGCGTACGCGCTGTGGTTCCGGGGCGCGGCCCGGCTGCCGGTCACCCAGGTCTCGCTGCTCGGCGCGCTCAGCCCGCTGACGGCCGCCGCGCTCGGCTGGGCCGTGCTCGGGCAGGCGCTGACCGGGTGGCAGCTCGTCGGCTTCGCCGTGGCGGTCGGCGCCACCGTGGCCGGGCAACTGCCGGCACGCCCGCCCGGGCCGGCGGGTCGGTCGCGGGGGCCCGGGCCGGCGGGTCAGTCGCGGGGGCCCGCCTGGCGGGGAACCACGGCCTCGATGCGCAGGGCGCCGGGGGCCAGCTCCCCGGCGGCGGCCAGCGGCAGGGTGAAGCGGGCCTCGGCGGCGGGACCGGCGGCGTAGGACTCGCGGAGCATCCAGCGCACCTCATCGGCCGTCCAGCCCAGCCCGGGGCGGCCGGCGATCTCGCGGACCAGGCGCAGCGCCACCCGGGTGTCGTCGTCGTAGAACCGCATGCACCAGTGGTGCACCCACATCCCCAGGGCGCGCACGCCGTCGGTGTCGAGCGAACGCACGAGCCGACCGCAGGCGGTGTCGCCGAAGGCCCGACCCGGATCGCCGGCCCGGTCCCGTTCGATCGCGCCGACGGCGGCCGGGGCGACCGCGCGCATCCGCTCGTAGAAGCGCTGCACCACCACGCCGTCCAGCGGTGGGTGCCCGTCCCGTGCCGACGCCGCCTCCCGACCCGCCACGCTCGCCATCGCCGCACCCCTTCTTGAGTTGGTGGCCGGACGGTACCGGCCACAACCGACACTTTCGGCGCCGGAAGTCGGGTTCGCGCCCGCACGGCCACGTCCGATTCCCGCGAGCCGTGGGCGCCGAGCAGGGGCATCATCGGTGACGTGGAGTTGGACTTCGAGCGGTGCTACCGGGCGGTCGACAGCCGCGACCAGCGGTTCGACGGCTGGTTCTACACGGGCGTCACGTCGACCGGGATCTACTGCCGGCCGTCCTGCCCGGCGACGACGCCGAAGCGGCAGAACGTCCGGTTCTTCCCGTCGGCGGCCGCCGCCCAGACGGCAGGGCTGCGCGCCTGCCGACGCTGCCGGCCGGACGCCGCCCCGGGCTCGCCCCAGTGGGACGTACGGGCCGACGTGGTCGGCCGGGCCATGCGGCTGATCGCCGACGGGGTGGTGGACCGCGACGGCATCCCGGGGCTGGCCGCCCGGCTCGGGTACACCGAGCGGCACCTGCACCGCATGCTGCGGGCCGAGATGGGCGCCGGTCCCCTGGCCCTGGCCCGGGCGCAACGCGCGCAGACCGCGCGCACCCTGATCGAGACCACCGGGCTCGGCATGGCGGAGATCGCGTTCGCCGCCGGGTTCGGCAGCGTCCGGCAGTTCAACGACACGGTCCGGGAGGTGTACGGCAGGGCCCCGTCCGAACTGCGCACCGCGTGCGGGCGGTCGGTGGCGCCGGGCGGGGCGGGCACGATCACGCTGCGGCTCGCGTACCGCCCGCCGTTGCACGCCCGGGCGCTGCTGGACTTCCTCGCGCTGCGCGCGCTGCCCGGCGTCGAGGAGGTGCGCGACGGGACGTACCGGCGCGGCCTGCGGCTGCCGCACGGCCCGGGCGAGGCGGCCCTGACCCCGGCGGACGGGCACGTGAGCGCGACGCTACGGCTGACCGACATGCGCGACCTCGCCCCCGCCGTGGCCCGCTGCCGCCGCCTGCTCGACCTCGACGCCGACCCGACCGCCGTCGACGGCACCCTCGCCGCCGACCCGGCGCTGGCCGGGGCGGTCGCCGCTGAGCCCGGGATCCGGCTCCCCCGCTCGGTCGACGGCTTCGAGATGGCCGTGCGCGCGGTCGTCGGCCAGCAGGTCTCCGTCCGCTCGGCCCGCACCACCCTCACCCGCCTCCTGACCCACCTCCGCCCGCCCGCCCCCGCCCCCGGCCCCGGCGGCGTCGAGCAGGAGGTTCGGGCACCAGGTGACCGCTCTCGGGAGCCCGAACCTCTCGATCCACCAGCCGAGGGCGCGGGAAGTGCGGAGGGGGCCGAGCGGGCGGGCCGGTTGCGGGGGTTTCCCACCGCCGAGGAGGTGCTCGGGGTGCCGGACGAGGTGTTCGGGATGCCGGCGGGGCGGCGGGAGACACTCCGGGCGCTGGCGGGGGCCGTCGCCGACGGGTCGCTGGACCTGGCGCCGGGCGGCGACCGCGAGGAGACCGTACGGCGGCTGCTGGCGCTGCCCGGGATCGGGCCCTGGACGGCGGGCTACGTGGCGATGCGCGCCCTCGGCGACCCGGACGTCCTGCTCCCCACCGACCTCGCCGTACGCCGGGGCGCCGCCGCCCTCGGCGTCCCCGCCGACCCCCGGACCCTCGACACGTACGCCGACCGCTGGCGCCCCTGGCGCTCCTACGCGGTGATCCGACTCTGGAGAGCAGCATGAGCATGAACGACAGCACCATCATCGCCACCCCCGCCGGACCGCTCAGCATCGTGGCCGGCCCGGACGGCGCGGTCCGGGCGGCGGGCTTCACCGGCGACCCGGAGAGCCTGCTCCCCCTCGTGCACCCGACCCTGCGGGCGCCGCTGCGGCACCGGGGCGACCTCGGCCCGGTCAGCGCCGCCGTGGCGTCCTACCTGGACGGCGACCTGGCCGCGATCGACGCCGTGCCGGTACGGCAGCACACGGGGGGCGCGTTCATGGCGCACGCCTGGCAGGTGCTGCGCGAGGTGAAGCCGGGTGACCCGGTGACCTACACCGGTTTCGCCGGGCTGGCCGGCCGGCCCGCCGCCGTACGCGCCGCCGCGGCGGCCTGCGCCCGCAACGCCGCCGCCCTCTTCGTGCCCTGCCACCGGGTGCTGCGCACCGACGGGACCCTCGGCGGCTACCGCTGGGGGCTGGACGTGAAGAAGTGGCTTCTCGGGCACGAGCGACCATGACGGGAAGCCGACACCTGCGCCGGGCCGTTTGAGGCTACCGTCGGGTAGTGCCTGCGGAAGGTGACGGCAACCCGGCCTCCCGGGTGGAGACCGGCCGGCGTCCCCTGCACAACCTCTGGCGACTGCGCCACTACCTGCGCCCGCACGCGGCGGAGTTCGGCTGGCTGCTGCTGGCCGGCCTCGCCGCCACCGGGGCGGGCATCGCCGTACCGCTGGTCGCGCAGCGGGTCGTGGACGGCCCGGTGGCCCGCCAGGACCCGGCCGGGCTGTTCCGGCTGGCCGGGCTGGCGCTGCTGCTCGGCCTGGTCGAGGCGCTGCTGATCTTCATCCGCCGCTGGGTGCAGTCGTCCTCCTCGATGCGGATCGAGGCGGCCATCCGCGAGGACGTCTACGCCCACCTGCAACGGCTGCCGGCCAGCTTCCACGACCGCTGGCAGTCCGGCCAACTGCTCTCCCGGGTCACCAGCGACCTGTCGGTGCTGCGCCGCTTCCTCTCCTTCGGCCTCTTCTTCCTGATCCTCAACCTGGTGACCTACCTGGCCGTGGTGGTGCTGCTGATCCGGCTGCACCCCACGCTGGGGCTGCTGGTGGCGGGCAGCGCGGTGCCGCTGTTCCTGATCAGCCGCCGCTTCGCGCGGCACTACCACGCGGCCTCCCGCCGGATGCAGGACCAGCAGGGCGACGTGGCCACCCTCGTCGAGGAGACCGCGCAGGGGCTGCGCACGATGAAGGCGTACGGGCGGGGGTCGGAACTCGCCGCCCGCTTCGGCGTCGACGCGCGGGCGCTGCACGACACGGGGGTCGCCAAGGGCCGGCTGCTGGCCCGCACCTCCGCCCTGCTCGACCTGGTGCCCAACCTGACCCTCGGCGTGGTCCTGGTCGCCGGCGCGGCGGCCGCCGCGGGCGGGGTGCTGACCATCGGCGAACTGGTCGCCTTCGTCAGCCTCCAGCTGATGCTGATCTGGCCGGTGCAGTCGCTGGGCTGGATCATCGCCAACGGCCAGGAGGCGGCCACCGCGGCCGACCGGGTGTGGGAGGTGCTGGACACCCCGCCGGCCATCGAGGACGCCCCGCACGCGCTGGCCCCCCGCCGCGCCGACGTACGCGGGCGGCTCCGCTTCGAGCGGGTGTCGTTCCGCTACCCGGGCAGCGCCGCGCCGGTGCTGCGGGAGATCGACCTGACCGTCGAGCCGGGCGAGACCGTGGCGCTGGTCGGGGCGACCGGCTGCGGCAAGAGCACCCTGCTCTCCCTGGTGCCCCGGCTGCACGAGGTGACCGGCGGGCGGATCACCCTCGACGGGCACGACCTGCGCGAGCTGCGGCTGTCCGCCCTGCGCCGGCTGGTCGGGGTGGCCTTCGAGGAGCCGACGCTGTTCTCCATGTCGGTCTGGGAGAACGTCACGCTCGGCCGGCCGGAGGCCGGCGAGAACGAGGTGCGCGCCGCCCTCGCCCTCGCCCAGGCCGACTTCGCGTACGAGCTGCCGTGGGGGCTGGCGACCCGGGTGGGCGAGCAGGGGCTGTCGCTCTCCGGCGGGCAGCGGCAGCGGCTGGCGCTGGCCCGGGCGGTGCTCGGCCGGCCCGCCCTGCTCGTGCTGGACGACCCGCTCTCCGCGCTCGACGTGCACACCGAGGCGCTGGTCGAGACGGCGCTGCGGCGGGTGCTGCGCACCACCACCGCGCTGCTGGTGGTGCACCGGCCCTCCACGATCGCCCTCGCCGACCGGGTGGCGCTGCTGGAGGAGGGCCGGATCACCGCCGTCGGGCGGCACTCGGAACTGCTCGCCGACGTGCCGGCGTACCGCGCGGTGCTCTCGGCCGAGCCCACCCCCGCACCGCCCGGCGACCGCGGCCTGGTGCGTTCGTGACCGGCGACGCCGTCCGGCGCCCGGGCGGGGCGGGCCTCGCGCGGTGGCGCGGCGTCGCCACCGACCCGGACGCGGACCGCAGCCACGCCGAGGACACCGCCCCCGAGGCGGTGGCCCGGCTCCGGGCCCGCAGCCGGGTGCTGCTGCGCGACCTGCTGCGCCCGCACCGGCGCCGCCTCGGGCTGGCCGTCGCGCTGCTGCTCGGCCAGAACGCCGCCGCGATGGCCGGGCCGTACCTGGTGATGCTCGGCATCGACCGGGCGATCGCGCCGCTGCGGGCCGGCGAGCCCGGCCCGCTGATGGCCGTCGCCGCCGGGTTCGCCGCCGCCACCGCCGTCGAGTACGTCGCCCGCCGGGGCTTCCTCACCCTCTCCGCGCGGATCGGCCAGGCCGTCCTGCTCGACCTCCGCCAGCGGGTGTACGCGCACTTCCTGCGCCTGTCGGTGGCGTTCCACGAGCGCTACACCTCCGGCCGGATGGTCTCCCGGCTCACCAGCGACCTGGACTCCATCGGCGAGCTGGTCGGCGGCGGCATCGACGGCGTGGTGCTGGCCGTGCTGTCGATCCTGTCGATCGCCGGCATCCTGCTCTGGCTGGACCTGCCCCTGGCCGCGGTGACGCTGCTCGCGTTCCCGTTCCTGATCTGGCTGAGCCGCTGGTTCGCGCGGGCGTCGGCCGACGCGTGGCGGCGCACCCGGGAGACGGTGGCGCTGGTCATCGTCCACTTCGTCGAGTCGATGCGTGGCATCCGGGCGGTGCAGGCGTTCCGCCGGGAGCCGCGCAACCAGGAGATCTTCGGGACGGTCAGCGACGACTACCGGCGGGCCAGCCGCGACGCGTTCCGGCTGATCGCGACGTACTCGCCGGGGATCAAGGTGATCGGCAACGTCACCGTGGCGGTGGTGCTCTGCTACGGCGGCTGGCGGGTGCTGGGCGGGTCCACCGGGATCGGGGTGCTGGCGGCGTTCCTGCTCTACCTGCGGCGGTTCTTCGAGCCGATGCAGGAGCTGAGCCACTTCTACAACTCGCTCCAGTCGGCCACCGCCGCACTGGAGAAGCTCGCCGGGGTGCTCGACGAGCGGCCGTCGGTGGCCGAACCGGCCCGGCCCGTGCCGCTGCCCACCGGGCCCGGCCGCGGCGCGGTCGCCTTCCGGGCGGTCACCTTCGGCTACCGGCCGGACGCGCCGATCATCGCCGGGCTGGACCTCGCCGTCCCGGCCGGCCAGACCGTGGCGCTGGTCGGGGCGACCGGCGCCGGCAAGTCGACCGTCGCGAAGCTGCTCGCCCGGTTCCACGACCCGGTCTCGGGGGCGGTCACCCTCGACGGGGTCGACCTGCGCGAGGTCGCCGACGCGGAGCTGCGGCGCGCCGTCGTGCTGGTGACCCAGGAGACCCACCTGTTCGGCGGCACGGTCGCGGAGAACATCCGCTTCGGCCGTCCCGGCGCCGACGACGCCGCCGTGGAGGCCGCCGCGCGGGCCATCGGCGCGCACGACTTCATCGCCGCCCTCCCCGACGGGTACGCCACCGAGGTGCGGCGGCGCGGCGGCCGGCTCTCCGCCGGGCAGCGGCAACTGGTCGCGTTCGCCCGGGCTTTCCTGGCCGACCCGACGGTGCTGATCCTGGACGAGGCAACCTCGTCGCTGGACGTGCCCACCGAGCGGCTGGTGCAGCACGCCCTCGGCACCGTCCTGGCCGACCGCACCGCGCTGGTGATCGCGCACCGGCTCTCCACCGTGGAGACGGCCGACCGGGTGCTGGTGCTCGACGCCGGCCGGATCGTCGAGGACGGCCCGCCCGCCCGGCTCGCCGTCGCCGGTGGCCGGTACGCCGCCCTGCACCGGCAGTGGCGCGACTCCCTGGTGTGAGCCCCGGTCGGTCGCGGTCGCCCACGGTCGACGGCCCCCACCATGATCGTCGATGCCACTAGACTCACCGCGCCGAGCGGAGCGGCCCACCGGGTGGTCGTCCCGACGGCGGCGACGAGGGGGGTTGCGACGTGCGGTTCGGACGACGGGTGACGGTGGCGGGGATGGTCACCGCCTGCGCGCTGGGTGCGGCGGCGGTCGCCGGGATGCCGTTCGGCGACGCCGGCCGGACACCGGCCACGCTCACCGCCGGGGAGACCCTTGCGTCGCCGGGCGACGCCGCCGCCCCGGCGGGCGCGCCGGTCCCTGCCGACAGCGCGCCGGTCCGCGCCGACAGCGGGCCCGGCAGCCGTCCCCGAGGCGGCGCGACGCCGGGCGCGGCGGTGACCCTCCGGGCCCGGCCGGCCGCCGAGGTCGCGGCCGGCAGCCCCGCCTCGGTCTCCTACCTGCGCGACCGCTACCGGGTCGACGCCGACGAGGCGGCCCGGCGGCTCGCCCTCCAGGAGCTGTCCGCGCCGCTGGCCGCCCGGCTCGCCACGGAGTTCCCCGCCGCGTACGGCGGGATGTGGCTGGACCAGGCCGCCGGCGGCGTGCTGACCGTCGCCGCCACCGGCGTCGAACCGGTCCGGGCGGCACTGGCCGGCATGCCGGACGCGGCGCGCGTCCGGGTGGTGCCGGTGCGCCACCCGCTGCGGCAGCTCACCGAGGCGGCGACCCGGCTGGCCACCACGCTCGACGCCACGGCCGGCGCCGACGTCCTGGTGGACGAGCGGGCCAACGAGGTCGTCGTGCTGACCGGCGACCGGATCGCCGCCGACGACCCCCGGTTGGCCGGGGCGCTGCGCGCCGCCGGGGTGCCGGCCCGCGCGCAGGCCCGGATCGCCGAGAGCGCGGTGCGGAAGGCCTGCGACCCGCGCGACTGCGCGCAGGCGCCGATGCGCGGCGGCATCCGGCTGGACGTGCCGCGCGACGACGGCACCGTGGGCGGCTGCACGACGGGCTTCAACGTGGTCGCCGGGCTGCGCGACCCGTACGTGCTGACGGCGGGGCACTGCGTCGTCGGGGGGCGGCACCAACTGGTGGACCGCACCTGGCACCAGTTCCTCGGCCCGAAGGTGCCGGTGACCGTCGAGTCGTCGAGGCCGGGGCTGGCCGAGAACGCATACCCGTACGACTACGCGATCATGCCGTACCAGGCCGGCGCGCTCGGGCTGTGGGCGTACCCGGCGGGGGCCACGCAGGTGCCCAGCCTGGTCAACTACTGGTGCGTGCCGGACAGCACCGGATGCGCCACCCGGGGCAGCCGCGACGTGGCCATCACCGGGCACGTGCCGTGGAGCGCCATCCAGCCCGGCTGGGTGGTCTGCGCCACCGGGGCGGCGTACACCCCGAAGGACGGCGAGCAGCACGTCGACTCGGGCGCGGGCGCCGGCTACGTGCCCGGCACCCGCTGCGGGGAGATCATCGGCAAGACCAGCGGCGGCATCGACGTGCGCATCTGTGCCCGCCCGGGCGACAGCGGCGGCCCGCTCTTCACCGAGGCCGACGGCAAGGCGCTGGGCATCCTGTCGCACGGCGACCCGGGACAGGGCCCCTGCACCAACCCGAACGAGCGCAACTCCTACGCCCCGGTCTCCACGATCCTCGATCGGGCGAACGCCCGCACCTACGGGGGCCTGCGGATCCGGCTGGCCACCAGTGGCCCGCTCCCCCCGCTGACCCGGCCGGTCATCCGCTGACCCGCCGACCGGGCGCGTCGGACGACATCCGTCGTGGCGCGCGGGTTATCCCGTGGTCCGGCCGTTGGCCGGTGCCTACCATCGACGGATGACTGATACGGCGAGGACGGCCCGCGCCGGCGTCCCCGAACGTCCGACCCTGGACGGCATCGAGGAGACCTGGGCCCGCCGCTGGCAGGAGGAAGGCACGTACGCGTTCGACCGCGCGAAGACGACCGTGCGGGGGCGCAGCGCGGCGTCAGACGCGCCGAGCCCGAACGGTCGCAGGGCCGACGTGTACGCGATCGACACCCCGCCGCCGACCGTATCGGGCGAGCTGCACATGGGGCACGTCTTCTCGTACACGCACACGGACGTGGTGGCCCGGTTCCAGCGGATGCGCGGGCGCACGGTCTTCTACCCGATGGGCTGGGACGACAACGGCCTGCCCACCGAGCGCCGGGTGCAGAACGTGTACGGCGTGCGCTGCGATCCGGCGCTGCCGTACGACCCGGACCGGCAGGCCCCCGAGGCCCCGGTGAGCGAGGCCGCCCGCAAGGACCCGACCCCGGTCTCCCGACGCAACTTCATCGAGCTCTGCGAGCGGCTGACCGCCGCCGACGAGCAGGTCTTCGAGGCGCTCTGGCGGCGACTCGGGCTCTCCGTGGACTGGTCGTTGACGTACACCACGATCGGCGCGGCGGCCCGGGCCGTGTCGCAGCGGGCGTTCCTGCGCAACCTGGCCCGGGGCGAGGCGTACCAGGCGGAGGCGCCGACGCTGTGGGACGTCGGCTTCGCCACCGCCGTCGCCCAGGCGGAGTTGGAGGACCGGGAGCGGCCCGGGGCGTACCACCGGCTGCGGTTCGCGGGGCGGGGCGGGCGCGAGATCCTGATCGACACCACCCGCCCCGAGCTGCTGCCGGCCTGCGTGGCGCTGGTCTGCCACCCCGACGACGAACGCTACGCCGACCTGGTCGGCGGCACCGCGCGTACGCCGGTCTTCGGGGTCGAGGTGCCGGTGCGGGCGCACCCGCTGGCGGACCCGGCCAAGGGCACGGGCATCGCGATGGTCTGCACCTTCGGCGACCTGACCGACGTGACCTGGTGGCGGGAGCTGCGGCTGGACACCCGAGTGGTGATCGGCCGCGACGGCCGGCTGCTGCCCGAGCCGCCGGCCGGCGTGCCGGCGCAGCCGTACGCGAAGCTGGCCGGGCAGGGCGTCGACGGCGCCCGGCGGACGCTGGTGGAGATGCTGGCCGAGGCCGGCGACCTGGTCGGCGAGCCGCGTCCGATCACCCATCCGGTCAAGTTCTACGAGCGCGGCGACCGGCCGCTGGAGATCGTCTCGACCCGGCAGTGGTACCTGCGCAACGGCGGACGCGACGCGGGCCTGCGCGAGGAACTGCTCGCCCGGGGCGGGGAGCTGCGCTGGGTGCCGGAGCACATGCGGCACCGCTACGCGCACTGGGTCGGCGGCCTGACCGGTGACTGGCTCGTCAGCCGGCAGCGCTTCTTCGGCGTGCCGGTGCCGGTGTGGTACCGGCTCGACGACGCTGGCGAGCCGGACTGGTCCCAGCCTCTCACGCCGGCGGAGTCCGCGCTGCCGGTCGACCCGTCCACCGACGCCCCGCCGGGGTTCGAGGAGGCGCAGCGGGGCCGCCCGGGCGGCTTCGTCGGCGACCCCGACGTGCTCGACACCTGGGCCACCTCGTCGCTGACCCCGCAGATCGCCGGCGGGTGGGAGACCGACCCGGACCTGTTCGCCCGGGTCTTCCCGATGGACCTGCGCCCGCAGGGGCAGGAGATCATCCGCACCTGGCTGTTCTCCACGGTGGTCCGCTCCCACCTGGAGCACGGGGCGCTGCCGTGGCGGGACACGGTGCTCTCCGGCTGGATCCTCGACCCCGACCGGAAGAAGATGTCCAAGTCCAAGGGGAACGTGGTCACCCCGATGGCGCTGCTGGAGCAGCACGGCTCCGACGCGGTGCGCTACTGGGCGGCCAACGGCAGGCCGGGCATGGACCTCGCCTTCGACCCGGCCCAGATCAAGGTCGGCCGGCGGCTGGCCACCAAGCTGCTGAACGCGTCGAAGTTCGCCCTCGGGCTGGGCGCCGCCGACGCGTTGCGGGCCCCGGCCACCGAGGCGCTGGACCGCGCCATGCTCGCCGAACTCTCCGGCGTGGTCGCCGCCGCGACGTCGGCGCTGGAGGCGTACGACCACACGGCCGCGTTGCAGGTCGCGGAGAGCTTCTTCTGGCGGTTCTGCGACGACTACATCGAGCTGGTGAAGGAACGCGCCTACGGCTCCGGGCCGGGGGCGGACTCCGCCCGGGCGGCGCTGGCCACCGCGCTGTCGGTGCAGTTGCGGCTCTTCGCCCCCGTGCTGCCGTACGCGACCGAGGAGGTCTGGTCGTGGTGGCGCTACGGGTCGGTGCACCGCGCGACCTGGCCCACCACGTACGAGGTGGACCGGGCGATCGAGGGCGCCGGCGAACCGGAGCTGCTGCGGCTGGCCGGCGACGCGCTCAGCCAGGTGCGCCGGGCCAAGTCGGAGCGGAAGCTGTCGATGAAGGCGGAGGTGCCGCTGGCGGAGGCGCTCGGCCCGGCGGCCCTGCTGGAACAGTTGACCGCGGTCGCCGACGACGTCCGGGCCGCCGGCCGGATCGCCAAGCTGGACCTGCTCCCCGACCGCACCCCGGAACTCGTGATCGCCTGCGCGTTCTGACCGGCCGGCCCCGTCGCGCCCCACCGGGCGCGGCGGGTGCCGGGTGGGCCCAGCGGCGCGGCGGGGCTCACCAGCCGCGCAGCAGGCGCAGGCCGAGCAGGAAGGCGACGACGGCGGGACCGACCAGCAGGGTGATCGCCTGGAGGCGGTACGGCATCCGGTGCCGGGTCAGCTCCACCGCGTTGCCCAGCACGATCACCCCGGCCAGCATCAGGAACGCACCCCACATCGGGGCCGCCCCGACGTCGACCAGGCCGACGCGGACCAGTTGCAGCATCCCGCCGAGCAGCAGGGCGCCGGCCAGCGCCAGCAGGGCGACCGCCCGGTGCAGCCCCCGGGCCAGCGGGTGGACCAGCCGCCAGCGGTAGGTGCCGGCGACCGCGAGGCACGGCAGGACGACCATCAGCGGCCAGCCCCGCCCGAACGCGCCGAACATCAGCAGCGCCCCGACCGCGAAGACCAGCGCGCCGAGGCAGGCGACCACGTAGCCGGCGAAGGCCCGCCCGCCGCCCCGGGCCAGCAGCGGCCCGCCGGTGGCGGCGATCAGCGCGCCGGGGATCAGCACGAAGCCGGCCCACCAGTGGAAGTGCCCGGTGGCCTGCGCGGCCGTGGTGGTCGCCGCCGCCGCGAGCCCCGCCACCGCCAGGCTGACCATCCAGTGCCGGCCGGCACCCGGATGGGACTCCCGCGACATCACCAGCCCCGTCTCCGCGCTCACGCCGTCAGCCTCGCGCAGCCGCCCGGACCGGTCCATCCGGCCAGCCCTACCATCGCAGGTGGGGCCGCCCGGACGACCGTCATGGCGGAGATCAGCTCGTCTCGCCGGCCACGCTGAACGAACGGAGCCGGTCGACCGCCAGCGCGGTGAACCCCACGCTGATCAGAGTGGCCATCACCGCCGCCACCGGCACCGAGACGCCGGCCTCCAGCAGCCCGGTGGGGGCCATCCGGTCGGCGATGCTGATCACGTACTGCTGGATGGAGAGCACCTTGGTGCCGCTGACGACGTTGCCGAGCAGCCCCTCCCAGATCAGCACGTAGACCAGGCCGAGCAGCACCGGCCGCCGGGTGAGGAGGCTGAGCGCCACGAACAGCGCCGAGTACGCCAGCGCACCGACCGCCGACGCGACGGCGAGCGACAGCCCGAGGCGTACGGAGTCGGCCAGCACGCCCGCCACGTAGAGCGGCACGGCGACGGTGACCGCGGTGACGCCGGCGGCCACCGCCAGCTTGGGCAGCACGATCTGCCAGCGCGGCAGCGGCTTGGTCAGGATGTGCACGACCGTGCCGTCGTCGATCTCTGCCCCCAGCACGCCGGTGCCGACGATCAGGGCGACCACCGGGAGCACCACGGCCAGGCCGAGGCCGACCAGCACCGGCGGACCCCACTCGCCCGGGTCCACCCCGAGCGCGCGGGAGAGCACGGCGAGCAGCACCAGCACCACGGGCAGCGGCAGCAGCAGCAGGAACCGGCGGCGCCCGAACAGCCCCCGCACGGTGATCCAGGAAACGGTAGACATGGGTTCAGGCCTCCACGAGGTAGGAGAAGACGCTCTCCAGGGATTCGTCCTCGGGCACCAACTGCCGCACCCGGATGCCCTCCGCCAGGGCGATCTTCGGCAGGACGCGGGTGAACGCGCCGTAGTCGCCGGCCCGCACGGTCAACCCGGCGCGGCCCAGCTCGACCCCCGTCACCGACGCCTCCGCCATCAGCGCCACGGCGAGCGCCCGGTCGTCGGTGGAGTGCACGGCGAAGACGTGCGGCCGGTTGGTCATCAGCCGGCGGATCGTACGGAAGTCGCCGGAGGCGGCCAGCCGGCCGGCGACCATCACCTGGACGGTGCCGGAGACCTGCTCGACCTCCTCCAGGATGTGCGAGCTGAAAAGGATGGTCCGGCCGGCGTCGCCGAGGCGGTGCAGCAGCTCCATCATGTGCAGCCGCTGGCGCGGGTCCATCCCGTTGAACGGCTCGTCGAGCAGCAGCACCTGCGGCTCGTGCACCAGCGCCGCGGCCACCCGGGCGCGCTGCCGCATGCCCTTGGAGTACGTGCCGATCCGACGGTCCTGCGCGCCCTCCAGCTCCACCAGGGCGATCGCCCGGCGGGCCGCCTCCGTCGGATCCGGCAGCCGGTGCAGCTTCGCGCTGGCCAGCACGAACTCGTGCGCGGTGAGGAAGCTGTGCACGGCCTCGCGCTCGCTGACCAGGCCCAGCCGCCGGTAGACCTCCGGGTTGCGCCAGGTGGGCCGGCCGTCCAGGCTCACCGCCCCGCGCGACGGGGCCAGGAAGCCCGCCATCATGTGCAGCAGGGTGGTCTTGCCCGCGCCGTTCGGGCCGAGCAGCCCGGTGACGCCCGGGCCGAGGCTCATGCTGACGTCGTTGACCGCCACGACGTTGCCGTACCAGCGGGAGACGCCGTCGAGGTCGAGGGTGCTGACGGCGGCGGTCGGCGTCCCCGCCACCTGGTCGGCGCTGATCGTGGTCATCGGGCAGCCACCTTCCGGTATCGCAGCATCAGCAGGGCGACGCTGCCGGTCACGAGCAGCACGGCGGCGACCGCATAGATCGGGCCGAAGTCGCCGATCGGCACTCCGCCCTCCCCCTCGAACAGCAGCAGGTCGCCGAGCGCCCAGGTGCCCACGCCGCCCACCAACGTCGAGGGCGAGGCCAGGAAGGCCAGTTCGTTGACCGTCTGGGAGGGCATGATCGACAGGGTGCCGACGATCGGGGTGGTCATCAGGAACACGGCCACGATCCCGCCGGCCGCGAACGCCCGCTTGCCGGTGAGGGAGGCGACCAGCAGGCCGACCGAGGCGAAGACGACCGCCCAGAGCCCGGCGTAGAGCAGGCTGGGCAGCAGGTCGAGCAGCTCGTTCCAGACCCCGCGCATGCCGTCGCCGGTGGTGAAGGCGGCGCCCAGGAACATCAGCAGCTGCGGCCCGCCGAGCAGCAGCCAGAGCGCGGTGGCCAGCGCCAGCAGCTTGGCCAGCGGATAGTCCGAACGCGGCAGCGGCCGGGAGAAGTAGAGCGGCAGCACCCCGCTGCGCAGGTCCCGCGAGACCAGCTCGGGGGCGACCACCGCGACGAAGAAGATGACCAGCCAGCTCATGTTGTCGGCGAACTGGGCGTACGTCATCACCGCCTCGCCGACCTGGCTGCGAACCGCCGCGAGCCCGGCGGCCACCACGGTGACGATGGCGACCACCAGCCAGGGGAAGATCTTGGCCTTCGCACTGCGGCCCAGCCCGAACGCCGTACGCAGGCCGTGCAGGTAGAGCGCGCCGAAGACGGCCCGGCGGCCCAGCCGAGGACCGGTGTAGCGCTGGTAGCCGATGTCGTGGATGACGCCGGTCGGCTCAGGCATGGCTGGGCTCCCTCGTGGCGAAGAGTTCGGCCACCCGGTGCCGGCGCTGGTCCAGCCGGTGCAGCGGCAGGTCCAGCTCGGCGACCGCGCCGAGGATCAGGTCGTAGGTGGCGTCGTCGGCGAGCTCGACGAGCAGCAGCCGGCCGTCCCGGCGCACCGGCAGGTCGAGCGCGGCCAGCCGGGTGGCCAGCTCGTCGGTGCCCTCGCTCACCTCGACGGCGAGCACGTCGGTGGCCGAGGTCATGGCGGAGATGTGGTCGGCGCGCAGCAGCCGCCCGCCGTCGATGGCGACCAGGGTGTCGCAGATGCGCTCGACCTCGCCCAGCAGGTGCGAGCAGACCAGCACGGAGATGCCGAACTCGGTACCGATGCGGTGCACCAGCGCCAGCATGGCGTCGCGACCGGCCGGGTCGAGGCCGTTGGTCGGCTCGTCGAGCAGCAGCAGGTCGGGGTCGTGCACCAGGGCCTGGGCGAGCTTGACCCGCTGCTTCATGCCGGTGGAGTAGCCGCCGACCGGACGGTAGCGCTCCTCGTAGAGCCCGACGTGGCGCAGCGCCTCCGAGGCCCGTTCGCGGGCGACCGTACGCGGCAGGCCGCTGATCCGGCCCAGGTGGGTGACCAACTCGGCGGCGGAGAGGTCCGGCGGCAGGGCGTCGTGCTCGGGCATGTAGCCGACCCGGGCGCGGACCTGGGCGGCGTCGGTGGTCGGGTCGAGGCCGAGCACCCGGACCCGTCCGCTGGTCGGGGCGAGGAGGCCGAGCAGGATCTTGATCAGGGTGGACTTGCCGGCGCCGTTCGCGCCGACCAACCCGATGATCCCCGGCTCGACCGCGACGGTCAGGTCGGCCAGCGCGGTGACCCCACCCCCGTACGTCTTGGTCAGCGACTCGGTCGCGATGAGTGTCACGTCGTACAGCGTAGGAGGCGACGACCGCCCCGGGCAGCGGCTCGCCCCCGGGCGCTCCCCTGATCCTGGCGGCCCGCGTCCCCTAGGGTCCGGCGCGGCCCCCGGCGGTGGCGGGCGGGCCGGCACCGCCGGCACGCATCCGCCTCCGCCACGCCGCGCGGGGCAGACAGGACGCGGCCCGGACCGACAGACTGTGGGCGTGAACCGACTCTTCCGCGCACCGCTGACGTGGGTGGTGGTCGCCGTCCTCGCCGCCGGGTCGGCGTTCGGCCTCTACTGGTTCCAGCCCTGGAAGCTGGTCACCGACGCCGAGGTCGACGAGGCACTCTCGAGCGTGGCGGCCACGCCGGCGCCGACGGGTTCCGCCACGGGCGCGGCGCCCGCTCCCGCCGGGCCGGTCCTCGTCGGGCAGGGCGACTTCGTGACCCACGAGCACGACACGTCGGGCAGCGCGCGGATCGTCCGCGCCCCCGACGGACGGCACCGGCTGGAACTCGTCGGCCTGGCCACCTCCAACGGCCCGGACCTGCGGGTCTGGCTCACCGACCAGCCGGTGCGCAGCGGCACTGCCGGGTGGCGGGTCTTCGACGACGGCCGGTGGGTCGAGCTGGGCCGGCTCAAGGGCAACCGGGGCGACCAGGGTTACGACATCCCGGCCGACGTCGACCTGACGGGCCTGACCAGCGTCTCCATCTGGTGCAAGCGGTTCGCCGTCTCCTTCGGGGCCGCGCCCCTGACCCTGCCCCGCTGACCCGCCGGCCGCCGTCGCCCGCCGGCTGAGCCGCCGGTGGAGTGGCGCTCTCGACCGATCGCCGGCCGGCTGAGAAACTGTGTGCCGGTCAGTGTCGTTTGGGGGATGGATGAGCAACAGCTGGGTGCTGCCCGACGAGGTGCTCCGGGATGCGCCGGCGTACACGCCGCGCCCCGGCGAGCTGGCCGACCTGGAGCTGCTGCTGACCGGGGCGTACGCGCCGCTGGCCGGCTTCATGACCCGCGCCGACCTGGTCTCGGTGAGCCGCCGGGGCCGGCTCGCCGACGGCTCGCCGTGGCCCGTGCCGGTGACCCTCCAGGTGCCGGCGGCGCTCGCCCAGGGCCTCGACCCGCGCGACGAGGCACGCCGGGCCCTGGTGCTCACCGACGGCGAGGGCGCGCCGGTCGCGGCGCTGTCGGTCGCCGACGTGTGGCAGGTCCGCGACGGGGTGGCCGGCGTCGGGGGCACGGTCCGCCGGCTCGGCGACGGCGGGCACGGCCCGTTCCAGCGGCTGCGCCGCACCCCGGAGGAGGTACGCCCGCTGCTGCCGTCGGGGCGGGTGCTCGGGGTGATCGCCGACCGGCCGCTGCACCGGCCGCAGCTCGCCCAGATCGCCCACGCGGTCCGCACGCTCGGCGCCCACCTGCTGGTGATGATCCCGGTCGGCGAGGACGGCCTCGGCGGGCTGCCGCCGGAGGCGCTGGTGCGCAGCGTCTTCGCCGCCCGCGACCGGATGCCGCCGGCCACGCTGGTCGCCGTGCCGCTGTCCCGGCGGCGCGACGAGATCAGTGACGCGCTGCTGCGGGCCCGGGTGTCGGCGGCGTACGGCGTCACGCACCTGCTCTCCACGGGCGAGATGCTCTCCGGCGCCGGCCTGCGGGTGCTGGTGCCGCGCGAGCTGGCCTACGACAACCGCGACGGGCAGTGGCGCTGGCGGGAGGACATCCCGCCGCGCAACCGGCGTCTGGCGCTGACCCAGCCGGAGATCGACGACCTGCTGGACCGGGGTTTCCCGCTGCCCGAGTGGCACACCCCGCCGGCGGTGGCGAAGGAGCTGGCCCGGGCCCGGCCGCCGCGGCGGCACCGGGGTCTGGTGATCTTCCTGACCGGGCTCTCGGGTTCCGGCAAGTCGACGATCGCCCGGGGCCTGGCCGACGTGCTGCGCGAGCAGGGCGACCGGAGTGTCACGCTGCTCGACGGGGACGTGGTGCGCCGGGAACTCTCCGCCGGGCTGGGCTTCAGCAAGGCCGACCGGGACCTGAACGTCCGGCGCATCGGCTGGGTGGCGGCGGAGATCGCCCGGCACCACGGCGTCGGCATCTGCTGCCCGATCGCCCCGTACGCCCAGGCCCGCGCCACCGCCCGCGAGATGGCGCTGGCCGCCGGCGCGGGCTTCCTGCTGGTGCACGTGGCGACCCCGCTGGAGGTCTGCGAGCAGCGCGACCGCAAGGGTCTCTACGCCCGGGCCCGGGCCGGCCTGCTGACCGGCATGACCGGCATCGACGACCCCTACGAGGAGCCGACCGACGCCGACCTGGTGGTCGACACCAGCGACCTGTCGGTCGAGGAGGCGGTCGAGGCCGTCCTGCACCACCTGAACGAGACGGGTTGGGTCGAACCCCGCCTCCCGTCCCTCTGACAGCCCCTCCGCCTACCGGTGGTCCCCTCCTTCACGCTAGTGTTCATCTTTGTTCGAACACGTTCGACCGCGTGAGAGTGCGCGGCAGGCACGGAGGTGCGGCGGATGCTCGCTCAGCAGCGACAGGCGGCCATCCTGGAGCGGGTCCGCGCCACCGGGGGCGTACGCGTCACCGAGCTGGCCGCCGAGTACGGCGTCTCGGACATGACCATCCGCCGCGACCTGGAGGCGCTGCACGAACGCGGCCTGCTGGCCAAGGTGCACGGCGGCGCGACGGTGGCCGGCCCCGGCTCGACCGACGAACCCGGCTTCCGGGTCAAGTCGGTGCGGCAGCTCGCGGAGAAGGCGGCCATCGCGGGCCGCGCCGCCGAGCTGGTCCGGCCCGGGGCGGCCGTGGCCCTCTCCGCCGGCACCACCACCGCCGAGCTGGCCCGCCGACTGGTCGACGTGCCGGGGCTGACCGTGGTCACCAACTCGCTGCCGGTGGCCGAGATACTGCACACCGGCGGCCGGTCGGACCAGACCGTGGTGCTCACCGGCGGGGTCCGTACGCCCTCGGACGCGTTGGTCGGGCCGCTCGCCGTCGCCGCCATCCGGTCGCTGCACCTGGACCTGCTCTTCCTCGGGGTGCACGGGATCACCCAGCGGGCGGGATTCACCACCCCGAACCTGATGGAGGCGGAGACCGACCGGGCCCTGGTGGCCGCCGCCGACCGGCTGGTCGTGCTCGCCGACCACACCAAGTGGGGCACCGTCGGCATCTCCTCGATCGTTGAGCTTTCCGCCGCCCACCTGCTGGTCACCGACGACCGGCTGCCCTCCGACGCGCGGCAGGCGCTCGCCGAACGGGTGGGCGAGCTGGTCGTCGTGCCCGCCTCGGCGGGCGCGGGGCGGGCGGCCACGACGACAGATGAGGGGATGGCGAGGTGAAGCGCACCGCGATCGCGCTGGCCGACGGCCGGGAGCTGATCTACTTCGACGAACGCGACGACGCCGTCCGGGACCAGCCGGACCGGCGCGAGCTGCCCCCGCCACCGCCCGCGTCGCAGCTGCGCCTGGACCCGCTGACCGACGAGTGGGTGGCTGTCGCCGTGCACCGGCAGACGCGCACCTTCCTCCCGCCGGCCGACCAGTGCCCGCTCTGCCCCAGCACCCACGGTCGGCAGAGCGAGATCCCGGCGCCCGGCTACGACGTCGCCGTCTTCGAGAACCGGTTCCCCTCGCTGAGCGGCCGGGTGGCCGACGAGCCCGCCGAGATCACCCCGTACACCCCGGTCCGGCCCGGCCGGGGCCGCTGCGAGGTGGTCTGCTTCACCGACGACCACAACGCGTCCTTCGCCGCCCTGCCGCCGCGTCGGGTGCGCACCGTCCTCGACGCGCTCGCCGACCGTACGCAGGTGCTCGGCGAGCTGCCGGGGGTGGAGCAGGTGTTCTGCTTCGAGAACCGGGGCGTGGAGATCGGCGTCACCCTGCACCACCCGCACGGCCAGATCTACGCGTACCCCTTCGTGACCCCGCGGACCCGGGCGTTGCTGGCCGCCGCCCGCCGGCACGCGGAGGGCACCGGCGGGCGCAACCTCTACGCCGACGTGCTCGCCGCCGAGCGGGCCGCCGGCACGCGGGTGGTCGCCGAGAACGACCACTGGACGGCGTACGTCCCGGCGGCGGCCCGCTGGCCGTTCGAGGTGCACGTGGCCCCGCACCGGGCGGTGCCGGACATCCCCGCGCTCGACGACGCCGAGCGGGACGCCTTCGGGCCGCTCTACCTGGACCTGCTGCGCCGCTTCGACGGGCTGTTCGACCTGCCGATGCCCTACATCGCCGCCTGGCACCAGGCGCCGGTACGCGTCGACCGCGAGCTGGGTCACCTGCACCTTCAGCTGTTCAGCATCCGGCGCGCGAAGGACAAGCTGAAGTATCTGGCGGGCTCCGAGTCCGGGATGGGCGTCTTCATCAACGACATCGCCCCGGAGCGCGCCGCCGAACTCCTCCGCGCCGCCTGAGCCACGGCACCGCGTCCACCGAACTGGGCTCAGCGGACGCGGGAAGGCCGCCGGCGTGACGCCCCCGGTTCGACCGGCGCTGCCGGCTGGAGCGGTACCGGTGGGCGCGGGCGGTCGGGTGGTCGCCGGTGGCGGGGCGGAGACAGGGCGCGGGGGGCCCGGGACAGGGCCCCCCGCAGGGAAGGGACGGCTGGCTGTACGCGACAGCCGGGAAGGCTGGCTGATCGGCGCGCTTGCCGCGAGGCGACCGCGGTCAACCTTCCTGGACGCGACTGGCATCTCGTCCACCCAGGTCAACGAGGCGCGCCGAAGCAGGTGACGCCGACGGCGTGTCACCCCCCGACACGCCGCCAAGCACGTACGCCGAAAGGCCAAGCAGATAGATCTTGGTAGGAATGGGCCCCTGGAGGGGCCGTTTCTCACCAAGATCTCAGGCGCTCGGCGGGCGACCACCGCCAGAGCCCACGCTCCCGCCACTCGACGGGACGGCAGGACGGCACGAGCGAGTGGAACGGCGGGAGCCCGCCGGCGGGTGCCGGCGGGCTCCTGGTGATGCGGCGGCGGCACCGTCAGGTGCCGCCGGAAGGCGCAGAGAAGATCAGGCGGAGAGCTTGCGCGCCAGGTTCTCGTCGAGCGCGTTCATGAACTCGTCGGTGGTCAGCCACGGGGCGTCCCGCGAGATGAGCAGCGAGAGGTCCTTGGTCATCTGGCCGCCCTCGACGGTGTCGACGATGACCTGCTCCAGCGTGTTGGCGAACTCGGTGACCGCCGGGGTGCCGTCCAGCTTGCCCCGGTGGGCCAGGCCCCGGGTCCAGGCGTAGATCGACGCGATCGGGTTGGTCGAGGTCTTCTCGCCCTTCTGCCACTGCCGGTAGTGCCGGGTGACCGTGCCGTGCGCGGCCTCGGCCTCGACCGTACGGCCGTCCGGGGAGAGCAGCACCGAGGTCATCAGGCCCAGCGAGCCGAAGCCCTGCGCGACGGTGTCGGACTGCACGTCACCGTCGTAGTTCTTGCAGGCCCAGACGTAGCCGCCCTCCCACTTGAGCGCGGCGGCGACCATGTCGTCGATCAGCCGGTGCTCGTAGGTGATGCCGGCGGCGTCGAACTCGGCCTTGAACTCGTTCTCGAACACCTCGGCGAAGATGTCCTTGAACCGGCCGTCGTACGCCTTGAGGATGGTGTTCTTGGTGGACAGGTAGACCGGGTAGTTGCGGTCCAGGCCGTACCGGAACGAGGCGCGGGCGAAGTCCCGGATCGACTCGTCGTAGTTGTACATGCCCATGGCGATGCCGCCGCCGGGGAAGTTGGCGACCTCCATCTCCATCGGGGCGCCGCCGTCGGCCGGGGTGTAGGTGATGGTCACCTTGCCCGGGCCCGGCACGACGAAGTCGGTGGCCTTGTACTGGTCACCGTGGGCGTGCCGGCCGATGATGATCGGCTTGGTCCAACCGGGGACCAGCCGCGGCACGTTGGACATGATGATCGGCTCACGGAAGACGACGCCGCCGAGGATGTTGCGGATCGTGCCGTTCGGCGACCGCCACATCTTCTTCAGGCCGAACTCCTCGACCCGGGCCTCGTCCGGGGTGATGGTCGCGCACTTGACGCCGACGCCGTGCTCCTTGATGGCGTTGGCGGCATCGACGGTGACCTGGTCGTCGGTCTCGTCGCGGTGCTGGATCGACAGGTCGTAGTAGTGCAGGTCGACGTCGAGGTAGGGCAGGATCAGCTGCTCCCGGATCTGCTTCCAGATGATCCGGGTCATCTCGTCGCCGTCGAGCTCAACGACCGGGTTGTTTACCTTGATCTTCGCCATCGGCCGGCGCTCCTCTCGGGGGACACGTGCTCAAGCAGTACGAGCGTACTGGAAACTGATCGGCAGTCCCCAGCCGGCCTCGGTCGGGCCGGAAGAAACGGAGTGCACGGCGCAGGGACCGCTGGCATGATCGCCCGATGCCGCTGAGCCGCATCCTCGGGTCTATCACGGTCACCGCGCTCACCGACGGCGAGGGGCCGTTCTTCCAGCCTCGCGCCGAGGCGTTCCCGGACGCCACGGCGGAGCAGTGGCGCGCCGCCGACCGGCGGGACCCGGGCACGGTGACCGCCGACGGCCGCTGGTGGTTGCCGTTCCGCGGCTTCGCGATCCGCGCCGGGGACGGCCCGGTGACCCTGGTCGACGCGGGGATCGGCCCGGCGGGCTCCCCCGCCGCGAGCTGGGCGCCGGTGCCCGGCCGGCTGCCGGCCGAACTCGCCGCCGCCGGCATCGACCCGGCCGACGTGCGCGCGGTGGTGCTCACCCACCTGCACAGCGACCACGTCGGCTGGGCGGTCACCGGCTCACCGGGCACGCCGTACTTCCCCAACGCCGACTACCTGCTCCAGCGGGCCGAGCTGGCCGCCGTGGGGCAGCTCGACCCGGGGCTGTCGGCCGGCCTGGTCGCGCCGTTGCGCGCCGCCGGCCAGCTCCGGGTGGTCGACGGCGAGGAGAGGCTCGATCCGGGCGTACGGCTGCTGCCGACGCCGGGGCACACGCCCGGGCACCAGTCGGTACTGCTGGAGGTCGGCGACGAGCGGCTGCTGCTCACCGGCGACCTGCTGGTGCACGCCGTGCAACTGGTCGACCCCGAGCTGGCGTACGCCCACGAGGAGGACCAGGCCACGGCGCGTGCCTCGCGGGTGGGCCTGCTGCGCGACCTGGCCGCGCGCGGCCCCACGGTCCTCGCGACCCCGCACCTGGGCGAGGCGTTCGTCACGCTGTAGCCGGATACGACGCGAGGGGGCCCGCCGGCGACCGGCGTGCCCCCTCGACGGGTGGATCACATGCTGGCGACGTCGCCCTGCTTGGCGCGGACCGCCTCGGCGGCCTCCTTCAGGCTGGCCAGCTCGTCGGCGTCCAGGTCGGTCTCGACGACCCGCTTGACGCCCTCGGCGCCGATGGCGGCCTCGACACCCAGGTAGACGCCGGAGATGCCGTACTCGCCGTCGACCCAGGCGCAGACCGGCATGACCTCGCCGGAGTCCTCCGCGACGGCCTTGGCCATCCGCGCGGCGGCGGCCGACGGCGCGTAGTAGGCCGAGCCGGTCTTGAGCAGCGCGACCACCTCGGCGCCGCCGTTGCGGGTCTTGACGACCAGCTCCTCGATCTGCTCGGCCGGCATGGCCTCACGCAGCGGCTTGCCGTCGACCGTGCTCTGCGACGGCACCGGCACCATCGTGTCGCCGTGTGAGCCGAGGGTCAGCGTCTTGACCGACTTCACCGGTACGCCCAGCGCCTCGGCCACGAAGTTGGTGAACCGGGCGGTGTCCAGCATGCCGGCCTGGCCGAGCACCCGGTTCTTCGGGAACTGGGTGGCGAGCTGGGCCAGCGCGGTCATCTCGTCCAGCGGGTTGGACACCACGATCACGACGGCGTTCGGGGCGTACTTGGCGACGTTCTCGGAGACCTGGCGGACGATCTTGGCGTTCGTCTCCAGCAGGTCCATCCGGCTCATGCCCGGCTTGCGCGGCAGGCCGGCGGTGATCACCACGACGTCCGAGCCCTCGATGGCCTCGTAGCCCTCGCCGTTCGGGCCGGTGGTCGCGCCGACCACCTTGGTCTCGAAGCCCTCGATGGCACGCGACTGGTTGAGGTCCAGGGCGAGACCCGCGGGCTTGCCCTCCACGATGTCGGTGATCACGACGGTGTCGAAGACGTCGTACTCGGCCAGGCGCTGCGCGGTGGTGGAGCCGTAGAAGCCGGCCCCGACGACAGTGACCTTCTTACCCATGGTCGTCCCACTCCCTGCTACCAGTCGGTTTTCCGGACCGTATCAGTCATCCTGGCACCGAACAGGCCAGGGGCGGCGGCCATCGCCGGGATGGGGCGAACGTCACCGCCGTCCGGCTCCGGGCGGGGCCGGCCGGCGACTCAGTCGCGTTCGGCCCGCTCCACGACGTTGGTCAGCAGCATGGCGCGGGTCATCGGGCCGACGCCGCCCGGCATGGGTACCAGCTTGCCTGCGGCCTCCGCCGCCTCGGCGGCGACGTCGCCGGTGTAGCGGCCCTTGCCGTCGGGGCCGATCACCCGGGTGATGCCGACGTCGACGACCACCGCGCCCGGCGTGATCATGTCGGCGGTCAGCAGGCCGGGCACGCCGGCGGCCACGATGACGATGTCGGCGGCCCGGGTGTGCGAGGCCAGGTCGAGGGTGCCGGTGTGGCAGAGGGTCACGGTGGCGTTCTCGCTGCGCCGGGTGAGCAGCAGACCGAGCGGACGGCCGACGGTGTTGCCGCGACCGACCACGGCGACCTTGGCGCCGCGCAGCGCCACGTCGTGGCGGCGGAGCAGCTCGACGATGCCGCGCGGGGTGCAGGGCAGCGGGCCGTCGTAGCCGAGCACGAGCCGGCCGAGGTTGACCGGGTGCAGGCCGTCGGCGTCCTTGTCGGGGTCGATCAGCTCCAGCACCCGCTGGGTGTCGAGGTGGCCCGGCAGCGGGAGCTGGACGATGTAGCCGTGGCACGCCGGGTCGGCGTTCAGCTCGTCGAGCACGGCGTCGACCTGCGCCTGGGTCGCGTCGGCCGGCAGCTCCCTGCGGATCGAGGCGATCCCCACCTCGGCGCAGTCGCGGTGCTTGCCGTTGACGTACGCCTGGGAGCCGGGGTCCGCACCGACCAGGACCGTGCCGAGCCCGGGGGTGATACCGCGTTCCGCCAGTGCCTTGACCCGTGTCCGCAGCTCGTCCTTGATCTCGGCCGCGGTCGCCTTGCCGTCCAGAAGCGTCGCCGTCACGCCCAGATCGTCTCACGGTCCACGGCCGGCGATCCGACGACCCGGGCCAAGCCGGCCGCGCGACCACGAAGAGTGAGGTGCCGTTAATCACTCTGAGTCACTTCGGGGCGGGCTGGAGGCCTCCCCGATCCGGGCGGAACGGCAGCCCGCGGACCGGAACGGCACGCCCGGGACGAGCGGGCCGAGACGGGCCGACCGTCGCGAGCGGCCTCGGCGACGCCGAGAGTCTCCGCAGCGAGAGCCCACATCCGGGGCCCGACAGCCATAGCAGGTGCGGGCCGCCTCGACAAGGCTCAGGCCGGCACTCCGTTACCGGTTCGCAACCGGCTCGTTGTCGATCGCCGACCGGTGACCTACCGTTGCCCAACGTTGCGCAGCGTTAACCCAACGTCGGGCCCGACTGCGCAGCGTGAGGAGATGAGGAGGCTACATGCGTGTTCGTAGGCTCGCTGCCTGGACCGCCCTCCCGCTCGCGGTGACCCTGGGCCTGGTGGCCTGCGGCTCGGGCGGCGACGGTGGATCCGGCGAGAGCAACCCCGACGCGGCCGTGCGGATCGAGATCGCCGAGCCGCAGCACCTGGTGCCGACCAACACCAACGAGACGAGCGGCTCGCAGGTGCTCGCCGCCCTGTTCAGCCCGCTGGTCGACTACGACGAGGCCAACAAGCCCTACGAGGTGGCGGCCGAGTCAGTGACGTCCGAGGACAACACGACCTGGACGGTCAAGCTCAAGGACGGCTACACCTTCCACAACGGCGAGAAGGTCACCGCCGACAACTACCTCGACGCCTGGAACTACGGCGCGTACGCCCCCAACGGGCAGAACTCCAGCTACTTCTTCGAGAAGATCGCCGGCTACGAGGACCTGCAGGGCGAGACCCCCAAGGCCAAGACGCTCACCGGTCTGAAGAAGGTCGACGACCTGACCTTCACCGTCACGCTGTCCCAGCCGTACAGCGAGTTCCGGACCATGCTCGGCTACACCGCCTTCTACCCGATGCCGAAGGCCGCGTTCTCCGCGCCCGGCGTGCTGGCCGAGGCGTACGAGCAGGCGCCGGTCGGTCAGGGCCCGTTCAAGATGAAGGGCACCTGGCAGCACGACGCCAAGGTCGAGGTCGAGAAGTACGACGCCTTCCCCGGCGAGAAGCCGAAGGTGGCCGGCGTCGAGTTCCGGATCTACCAGCAGCCGACCGCCGCGTACGCGGACGTGCTCTCGGACAACCTGGACGTCATCAAGACCATCCCGACCGAGAACCTCTCGACGGCCGGCACCGACCTCGGTGACCGGTTCAAGCAGAGCTCCGCGTCGTCGCTCCAGGTGCTGGCCTTCCCGACGTTCCAGGAGGAGTTCAGCAACCCGGACGTGCGCAAGGCCATCTCCATGGCGATCGACCGGGACGAGATCACCAAGTCGATCTTCAAGGACTCGCAGCAGCCGGCCCGCTCGTTCGTCTCGCCGGTCGTCGCGGGCTACCGCGACAACACCATCGGCGAGGCCGGCGAGTTCGACGCGGCCAAGGCCAAGGCCCTGTACCAGGCCGCGGGCGGCCCGGCGAGGATCGAGCTGTCCTACAACGGCGACGGCGGCCACAAGGACTGGATCGACGCGACCTGCAACCAGCTCAAGACCAACCTGGGCGTGGACTGCGTGGGCACCGCCGAGCCGAAGTTCGCGGACCTGCTGACCAAGGTCAAGGCCAAGCAGCCGGTCGGCCTGTTCCGGATGGGCTGGGTCATGGACTACCCGTCCATGGAGAACTACCTGGGCCCGCTGTACAGCAGCAACGGCTCGTCGAACTACTACGGCTACGCCAACCCGGAGTTCGACAAGCTGCTCGCCGAGGGCGCCAGCGCCGCGAACGAGGACGAGGCGATCAAGAAGTACCAGGCGGCGGAGGACCTGCTGGCGGAGGACCTGCCGGTGATCCCGCTGCGGTACGGCCAGAACAACTTCGGCCACTCGACCAAGGTCACCAACGTGGAGATGGATCTCTTCGACCGGATCGACCTGCTGAAGATCGAGGCCGTCAAGTAACACCACGGCAGGACGGGTCGGGCCATCGGCGTACGGTGGCCCGACCCGCCTTCCTCTTCGCACTTTTTCCGCCAGACTGCCAAGTATGTTCCGCTTCATCCTGCGGCGTCTGCTCCAGATGGTCCTCGCGTTCTTCGGGACCACGCTGATCGTCTACGCGCTGATGTTCGCCGGCCAGGGCGATCCCATCCAGGCGCTCGCCGGCGAGCGCCCGGTCACGGCGGCGCAGCGGGCATACCTGACGGAGAAGTTCCACCTCGACCGCACCGGGGTCGGCGGCTTCTTCTACCGCTACTTCGACTACCTCAAGAACCTGCTCCAGGGTGACCTCGGGCAGTCCCTCACCGGACGCTCGATCGGCGACATCCTGGCCGCCGCCTGGCCGGTCACGGTCAAGCTGGCGCTGATCGCCATGGCGGTCACCATCCTCTTCGGGGTCACCGCCGGCGTCCTCGCCGGCATCCGGCGGGCCAGCATCTTCGACAACTCGACCCTGCTGCTGACCCTGCTGGTGCTCGGCATCCCCACGATCGTGCTCGCCCCGCTGGCGCAGTACCTCCTCGGCGTGAAGTGGCAGCTCTTCCCGCCCACCGCCGGCGCCGACCCGGACCTGTACGCGCTGCTGCTGCCGGGCATCGTGCTCGGCTCGCTCTCGCTGGCCACCGCGCTGCGGCTGACCCGAACCTCGGTGGCCGAGAACCTGCGCGCCGACTACGTCCGCACCGCCCGGTCGAAGGGGCTCGTGAAGCGGCGGATCGTCAGCGTCCACGTGCTGCGCAACTCGCTCATCCCGGTGGTCACCTTCCTCGGCGTCGAGCTGGGAAACCTGATGAGCGGCGCGATCATCACCGAGGGCGTGTTCAACATCCCCGGGGTCGGCTTCAACCTCTTCCGCGGCATCCGCACCGAGGACGGCCCGCTGGTGGTCGGCATCGTCAGCGTGCTCGTCGTGGTCTACCTCGTCTCCAACCTGGTGGTGGACGTCCTGTACGCCGTACTCGACCCGAGGATCCGCTATGAGTGAGTGCACCGGAGGAACCGGGCATGAGTGACTTCGAGACCGTCGCCGCGAGCGAGAACCAGGCCGCGCGGCGGGGGCCGTCGGGTGAGCCCGGCGCGCCGAACCAGGTGGGCGTACCGCAGAAGCCCCGCAGCCTGGCCGGCGACGCCTGGCGCGACCTGCGCCGCAAGCCGATCTTCTGGATCAGCCTCGCCCTGGTGGTGCTGGTCGCCGCCATGGCCGCCGTGCCCGGCCTGTTCACCGCGAACGACCCGCGCGACTGCGTGCTGGCCCGCCAGCACGCCGGTCCGTCCGGCGGGGCGATCTTCGGGTACGACTTCCAGGGCTGCGACACGTACTCCCGGGCGGTGTACGGCGCCCGCGCGTCGCTGCTGGTCGGCGCGCTCTCCGCGCTGCTCACCGGCCTGATCGCGCTCGCCGTGGGGATGCTGGCCGGCTACTTCGGCCGCTGGGTCGACGCGGTGCTCTCCCGGGTGATCGACATCGTCCTCGGCATCCCGCTCCTGCTCGCCGCGATCGTGCTGCTCAAGCGGGTCAACAGCGACAGCTCGGCGGTCCGGATCGGTGCGGTGATCTTCGTGCTGTCGATCCTCGGCTGGACCACGGCCGCCCGCGTCGTCCGCTCCTCGGTGATCACGGCCAAGGAGCAGGACTACGTCGCGGCGGCACGGATGCTCGGTGCCGGCGACGGCCGGATCATGCTGCGGCACATCCTGCCGAACGCGCTCGCCCCGGCGATCGTGGTGCTGACCATCGCCCTCGGCTCCTTCATCGCCGCCGAGGCCACGCTCAGCTTCCTGGGCATCGGACTCAAGGCGCCGACCATCTCCTGGGGCATCGACATCGACGCCGGCCGGGTGCACATGCGCGAGTCGGCCATCCCGCTGCTGGTTCCCTCGGTCTTCCTGGCGCTGACCGTGCTGGCGTTCATCATGCTCGGCGACGCGATCCGCGACGCCTTCGACCCGAAGCTGCGCTGACCCCGCCCACCACCGTCAAGAGCGAAAGGCGCGAACCGTGAGCCAGTCCGCCGTCCGCCCCACGCCGGCCTCCCCCACGCCCGAGGGCGGCCACCTGCTGGACGTACGGGACCTGCACGTCGAGTTCCGCACCGGCGAGGGTGTGGCCAAGGTGATCAACGGGGTGTCGTACCACCTGGATCCCGGCGAGACACTCGCCGTGCTCGGCGAGTCGGGCTCGGGCAAGTCGGTCACCGCCCAGGCGATCATGGGCATCCTCGACACTCCCCCGGCCGTGATCCGCTCCGGCGAGATCCGCTACCAGGGCCGTGACCTGCTGAAACTGCCGGAGGAGCAGCGCCGGCAGGTGCGCGGCAAGGAGATCGCCATGATCTTCCAGGACGCCCTCTCCGCGCTGAACCCGGTCTTCGGAGTGGGTTGGCAGATCGGCGAGACGCTGCGCCAGCGCGAGGGGATGTCGAAGGCCGCCGCCCGCGCGCGGGTCGTGGAGCTGATGGACCTGGTACGGATCCCCGGCGCCGCCAGCCGGCTCGGCGACTACCCGCACCAGTTCTCCGGCGGCATGCGGCAGCGCGTCATGATCGCGATGGCGCTGGCCATGAACCCGAAGGTGCTGATCGCCGACGAGCCGACCACGGCCCTGGACGTCACCGTGCAGGCCCAGATCATGGACCTGCTGGCCGACCTGCGCCGCGACCTCGACATGGCGATGATCCTGATCACGCACGACCTCGGCGTGGTCGCCGGCGTCGCGGACCGGATCGCCGTCATGTACGCCGGCCGGATCGTCGAGCACGCCGACGTCCACTCGCTGTACCGGGCGCCGGCCCACCCGTACACGAAGGGGTTGCTGGAGTCGATCCCGCGCCTCGACGTACGGGGTCAGGAGCTCTCCACGATCAGGGGGCTGCCGCCGAACCTCATGCGGATCCCGTCCGGCTGCCCGTTCCACCCCCGGTGCCCGTACGCCCAGCAGGTCTGCGTCGACGTGGTGCCGCACGACCTGGTGCTGGGCGACGGCCGGACCAGCGCGTGCCACTTCGCCCAGGAGGTCCGTGATGACAGCGCCCGCTAGCCCGACCAAGGTACGCGGCGAGACGATCCTCGCCGTCGACAACCTGGTCAAGCACTTCCCCATCCGGCAGGGCGTGCTGTTCCAGCGGCAGGTCGGCGCCGTGAAGGCCGTCGACGGCGTCAGCTTCGAGCTGCGCCGGGGCGAGACCCTCGGGGTGGTCGGCGAGTCGGGCTGCGGCAAGTCGACGCTGGCCCGGCTGCTCATGCGGCTGGAGACGCCGACCGCGGGCCGGGCCACCCTGGAGGGCAGGGACCTGTTCTCCGCCTCCGGGGCCGAGCTGCGGCGGCTGCGGCGCAACATGCAGATGGTCATGCAGGACCCGTACACCTCGCTGAACCCGCGGATGACGGTCGGCGACATCATCGGCGAGCCGTTCGAGATCCACCCGGACGCCGCGCCGAAGGGCAGCCGGCAGACCCGGGTGCGGGAGCTGCTCGACGTGGTCGGCCTGAACCCGGAGCACATGAACCGGTACCCGCACCAGTTCTCCGGCGGTCAGCGCCAGCGCATCGGCATCGCCCGCGCCCTCGCCCTGCGGCCCGAGATCATCGTCTGCGACGAGCCGGTCAGCGCCCTGGACGTGTCGATCCAGGCCCAGGTGATCAACCTGCTGGAGAAGCTCCAGGACGAGTTCGGCCTGTCGTACATCTTCATCGCGCACGACCTGTCGGTGGTCCGGCACATCTCGGACCGGGTCGCGGTCATGTACCTCGGCAAGATCGTGGAGATCGGCACCGAGGACGAGATCTACGAGCGGGCCACCCACCCGTACACGCAGGCGCTGCTCTCGGCCGTGCCGGTGCCCGACCCGGAGGCCCGCGACCAGCGCACCATGATCAGGCTCACCGGCGACGTGCCGAGCCCGGCGGACCCGCCCAGCGGCTGCCACTTCCGCACCCGCTGCTGGAAGGCCCAGGAGGTCTGCGCGACCCAGGAGCCCCACGCGGTCCCCCGCGCGGCGGACCCGCACCCCTCGGCCTGCCACTTCGCCGAACTCCGCCCCGCGCCCTGACCCACCCCGCCCCGTCCCCGTGGATCATGCAGTCGTGGTGGGCGGATCGCCGCCTTCACCCCTTTCGCGGGGCACCACAACTGCATGATCCACAAGAAGGGAGGTCGGATCAGTGGAAGAAGTGGCGGGTGGAGGTGAGGTACATGGTGACGCCGGCCTCCTTGGCGGCGGCGATCACCTCCTCGTCGCGGATCGAGCCGCCCGGCTGCACGATCGCGCGTACGCCGGCGTCGATGAGGATCTTCGGGCCGTCGGCGAACGGGAAGAACGCGTCCGAGGCGCAGACGGCCCCACGGGCCCGGTCCGCGCCGGCGCGGGCGACCGCGAGCTGCGCCGAGTCGACCCGGTTGACCTGGCCCATGCCGACGCCGACGGTCGCGCCGTCCTTGGCGAGCAGGATCGCGTTGCTCTTCACCGCGCGCACGGCCCGCCAGGCGAAGGCCAGGTCGCGCAGGGTCGCCTCGTCGGCGGCCTCACCCGTGGCCAGTCGCCAGCTGGCCGGGTCGTCGCCCTCGGCGTCGATCCGGTCGGCCACCTGCACCAGTACGCCGCCGGTGACCTGCCGCCACTCCGCCGGCAGCGGGTCGAAGGCCGGTGCGTGCAGCAGCCGGATGTTCTTCTTCGCCTGGAGGACCTCCACCGCGCCCTCGTCGAAGCCCGGCGCCACCAGCACCTCGGTGAAGATCTCCGAGACCTGCCGGGCCAGCTCGACCGAGACCGGCCGGTTGACCGCGATCACCCCGCCGTACGCGGACACCGGGTCGCAGGCGTGCGCCTTGCGGTGCGCCTCGGCCACGTCGGCGCCGACGGCGATGCCGCACGGGTTGGCGTGCTTGATGATCGCCACGGCCGGCTGGTCGGCGAAGTCGTTGGCCGCCCGCCACGCCGCGTCGGCGTCGACGTAGTTGTTGTAGGACATCTCCTTGCCGTGCAGCTGCTCGGCCTGGGCGAGCCCGGCCGGGCTGGCCGGGTCGACGTAGAGCGCGGCCGGCTGGTGCGGGTTCTCGCCGTAGCGCAGCACCGCCTGCCGGCGCAGCGACAGCCCGGCGAAGTCCGGCCAGCCGTTCTCCTCGGGCGCGAGCGTGGTGGCGCACCACTCGGCCACCGCGACGTCGTACTCGGCGATGACGGCGAAGGCGCGGGCGGCCAGCACCCGCCGCTGGGCCAGCGTGAAGCCGCCCCCGTCGAGCGCGGCGAGCAGCGCCGGGTACGCGGCAGGGTCGGTGACCACGGCGACCGAGGCGTGGTTCTTTGCGGCGGCCCGGACCATGGCCGGCCCACCGATGTCGATCTGCTCGACGCACTCCTCGACGCCCGCGCCGGAGGCGACCGTGGCCTGGAACGGGTAGAGGTTGGACACCAGCAGGTCGATACCGGCGATGCCGTGCTCGTCGAGCTGGGCGACGTGGGTGTCCTTGCGCAGGTCGGCGAGGAGCCCGCCGTGCACCTTCGGGTGCAGCGTCTTGACCCGCCCGTCGAGGATCTCCGGGAAGCCGGTCACCGTCTCCACCGGGGTCACCGGCACGTCCGCGCCCGCGATCGCCGAGGCCGTGCTGCCGGTCGAGACGATCTCCACCCCGGCCGCGTGCAGCGCCCGGGCCAGCTCGACCAGGCCGGTCTTGTCGTAGACGCTGACCAGCGCCCGCCTGATCGGGCGGCGTTCGTCCTGAGTGGAACTCACGGAACCGTGACCTTTCTTCCGGTGATCGTCCAACCTTCGCGGACCAGGCGGCCCACCTGCTCGACGAGCTGGCGCCGCTCGGCTTCCTTGATGCGCTCGGTGAGCGTCTCGACGTCGTCGTCGTCGTGCACCGGCACCGCGACCTGCGCGACGATCGGGCCGGTGTCCATGCCGGCGTCGACGAAGAAGAGGGTGGCCCCGGTGACCTTCACGCCGTAGGCGAGGGCGTCGCGCGGGCCGTGGATGCCGGGGAACGCCGGCAGCAGCGTGTTGTGCGTGTTCAGGTAGCGGTCGCCGAAGGCGGCCAGGAAGCGCGGGCCGACCAGCTTGAGGAAGCCGGCGGAGACGACCAGGTCGGGCCGGTGTCCGGCGACGCGGGCGGTCAGCGCCGCGTCCCAGTCCTCGCGGGTGGGGTGGTCGGCGACCCGCTCGACGAAGGTCGGCACCCCGGCTGCGGCGGCCCGGTCCAGGCCCGCGATGCCGTCCCGGTCGGCGCCGACGGCCACCACCCGGGCCCCGTACGCCGGATCGGCGCCGGCGTCGAGCAGTGCCTGGAGGTTGCTTCCGGAGCCGGAGACGAGGACGACGATGCGGGCGACGGACGCGGGCTCGGTCACCGGGCCACCCTATCGGGCCTGCCGTCGGGTCCATCCGCTGGGCATTGCGACATTCACCGACGACGCGAATGGCCCGGACCAGGTACGCTGCCGGTCGCTCGGGCCCGGCGCGCGTCCGGCCCGCACCCGTCAGTGATCCGACGCCCCGCAGGGTGTCGAGTGGAATGAGGAGTACGCCGAGATGCAGCCCGGATACCAGCCGCAGCAGCCGCAGATCAACAACAACATGACGATGTCGATCGTCGCCATCTTCCTCTTCTGGCCGCTGGCCATCCCGGCGATCATCAACGCCTCCAAGGTGAACCCGCTGCTCCAGCAGGGTGACTACGCCGGGGCTCAGGCCGCCGCCGCCGAGTCGAAGAAGTGGTCCAAGTGGGCCCTCATCGTCGGCATCAGCTGGTACGTGATCGTGCTCATCTGCTGCCTGCTGGGTGGGCTCGCCGGCGTCATGGGCGGCGACACGTCCACCAGCAGCTACTGACAGATCGGACGAGGAGTCGCATGCAGCCCGGTTACCCCGGACAGGATCCGTACGGCCAGCAGCCGCACCAGGATCCGACCGCGCCGCACCACGATCCGTACGCCCCGCCCCCGGCGGCGCCGTACGGTCAGCAGCCCACCTCCGGGCAGCCGAACGACCCGTACGCCGCACCGCAGGATCCGTACGGCCAGCAGAACCCGTACGGCCAGCAGGACCCCTACGGGCAGCCGCCCACGTCGGGTCAGCCCTACGGGCAGCAGCCGATCTCCGGCCAGCCGGCGTCCGGCCAGCCCTACGGGCAACAGCCGTACCAGGACCCCTACGGGCAACAGCCGTACCAGGACCCCTACGGCCAGCAGGCGTACCCGCCGCCGCCCATGTATCCCAACGCGGGGTTCGCCGCGAAGGGGCCGGGGCAGCAGCAGAACACCCTCGGCCTGGTGTCCATGATCCTCGGCATCGCGTCGATCCCGCTGGTCTGCTGCTACCTCGGCATCCCGCTGGGCCTCGGTGCGCTGGTGACCGGGTGGCTGGGCAAGCAGAAGGCCGCCCAGGGGCTGGCCGACAACAACGGTCAGGCCCTCGCCGGCATGATCTGCGGCGCCATCGGCGTCGTGCTCGGCCTGCTCCAGATCGTCTTCCTGGGCTTCAGCCTGACACTGCCCAACCAGCCCTGACCGGCATGCGACAGGGGCGTCCCGGCTCGTCCGGGGCGCCCCTTCGGCGTCTGCCGGGTCTCCGCGTCTGCCGGCCCTCAGCGGGACGCGCGGGACAGCACCCGGGTCGCGGCGGCACCGAGCAGCGCCCCGGCGGCGACGACCGCGGTGGCCACCGCCGCCACCTGCCAGGCGACGGGCCCCACCTCGGCCAGCCGGCCACCGCCGAGCGATCCGGCGGAGCCGGCTGCGGCGGCGCCCAGCAGCAGACCGGCCACCGGGCCGGCGATCGCCGCCGGCCCGAGCAGCGGCCCCCAGCGCAGCGGTGTCCGCTCGTCGGCGGCGAGCCGGAGCAGCCGGCGGGCGAGCAGCCAACCCGCGGCCATCCCGGCGAGGACCGGCACCGCGAGCAGCCCGGCCCCGAGCCCGTCGACCGGCCCGCGCGGCAGCCCGGCCAGCAGCGGTACGGCCGGCAGCGCCCCGACGGAGACCTCGCTGGTGCGTACCGCCGTGTCGGTGCCGACGGCGAACCCCGGACCGAGCAGGTAGCTGACCGCCCAGATCGCGGCGTTGGGCGCGTAGGCGAGGCTGACCAGCGTGATCCCGGCCTGGCCGGCGACCCCGGTGCGGTAGGCCCCGATCAGGTCGGCGGCGTCGCCGCCCCCAATGGCCACGGCGAGCCCCGCCGCACCGGCCCCCGCGCCGAGGAGCAGCAGCGCGGCCACCAGCCCGGTGCGGATCCCGTCGCGCAGCGGCACCGGGGACCGCACGGCGAGCAGGCCGGCCACGTGCGTCGTCCGGGCCGAGCCGACGAGGGCCCCGAGCGTGCCGAGCACCACGAGGGTCAGTCCGGCGCGCACCGGTGACGCGCCGGCCAGGACCGCGCCGAGCACCCCGAGCAACGCGTACGCGACGCCGACCGCGACGGCGGCGAGGAGCGCCTGCCGGGGCGACCGCCCGCCCCGCGCGCCGATGGCCCGGCTCGCGTGCACGCCCGCCCTGGTCAGCCGCCAGAGCACCAGCGCGGTCAGCGCCAGCGGGGCCAGCCCGAGCGGGCCGGCGGGGGTGTCCAGCGGGACGCCGTGCCCGAGCAGCCAGCCGGCCAGCCCGGCGCGCAGCGCGCCCGGCACGGAGGCGGCGCCCTCGCTGAGCTGGAACAGCCAGAGCACGAGCGCGACCGGCAGCCACGAGGTGAGCGCCGCCCACCCGGCGGCGACCCCGGCGGCGACGACGAGCGGCGCACGGCTGCGGCGCGGCTCGCCGGCGCGCGGCGCGGGCACCCGTCGACCCCGCCCGACGGGCGCGGCCGGGCGGGCGCCGGGGCCGGCGTCGACGCCGGGACGGCTGGGCTGATCAGGGGTGACGGAGGACATCGCGTCTACTCTGGCATGCCGGGTCGATGGTGGCAGTCCGATACCGCCCCGCAGGGGCAACGAGTTCCGTGATCCACCGTCTTCAGCCCTCGTTCCGGTCTAGCGTCAGGCGCAGGGACGCGATCGAGAGTCGCGGCACCGACGCCCGGAGGAGAGTCGTGAACACTCCGTATCCGCCGCCCCCACCACCACCGGCTGCAGCCGGCAGCGACCGCACGGTGCTCTGGGGCGTGCTCGGCATCATCCTCGGCCTGCTGTGCTGCGGCATCCTGGGGATCGTCTTCGGTTACCTGTCGATCCGGGACGCCAAGCGCTACGGCCAGTCGCCCGTGCTCGGCTACCTGGCGATCGCGTTCGGCGTACTGAACATCGTCGGCAGCGGCATCCTCTGGGCCGGCGGCAACTACCCGCTCTACAACGACTGAGGCCGACCGGCCCACGACGACCGGAGGGCCGACCGCGAACGGTCGGCCCTCCGGTCGTACGTCAGTCGGGCTCAGCCCGCGGACATGATCTCCCGCATGAGCTTGGCGGTCTCGGTCGGGGTCTTGCCGACCTTGACGCCGACGGCCTCCAGCGCGCTCTTCTTGGCGTCGGCGGTGCCCGCCGAGCCGGAGATGATCGCACCGGCGTGGCCCATGGTCTTGCCGGGCGGCGCGGTGAAGCCGGCGATGTAGCCGACCACCGGCTTGGTCACGTTCGCCTTGATGAACTCGGCGGCCCGCTCCTCGGCGTCGCCACCGATCTCACCGATCATGACGATCGCGTCGGTGTCGGGGTCGGCCTCGAACGCGGCGAGCGCGTCGATGTGGGTGGTGCCGATGATCGGGTCACCGCCGATGCCGACGCAGGTCGAGAAGCCGATGTCGCGCAGCTCGTACATCATCTGGTAGGTCAGCGTGCCGCTCTTGCTGACCAGGCCGATGCGGCCGGTGCCGGTGATGTCGGCCGGGATGATGCCGGCGTTGGACGCGCCCGGCGAGGCGATGCCCGGGCAGTTCGGGCCGATGATCCGGGTCCGCTCCCCCTTGGCGACGTTGTACGCCCAGAACGCGGCGGTGTCGTGCACCGGCACGCCCTCGGTGATCACCACGGCCAGGTCGATCCCGGCGTCGATCGCCTCGACGACCGCGCCCTTGGTGAACTGCGGCGGTACGAAGATCACGGTCACGTCGGCACCGGTCTGCGCCATCGCGTCCGCGACGCTGGCGAAGACCGGCAGCTCGGTGCCGTCGAAGTCGACCGTCTGGCCCGCCTTGCGCGGGTTGACGCCGCCGACGACGTTGGTGCCCGCGGCGAGCATCCGCCGGGTGTGCTTGGAACCCTCGGAACCGGTCATCCCCTGGACGATGACCTTCGAGTCCTTGGTCAGCCAGATAGCCATTGTCAGACCCCCGCAGCCGCCAGCTCGGCGGCCCGCTCGGCCGCGCCATCCATCGTGTCGACCCGCTGGACCAGCGGGTTGTTCGCGCCGTCGAGGATCGCCCGGCCGGCCTCGGCGTTGTTGCCGTCGAGGCGGACGACCAGCGGCTTGGTGACCTGCTCGCCGCGCTGCTCGAGCAGGGCCAGCGCCTGCACGATGCCGTTGGCGACCTCGTCGCAGGCGGTGATGCCGCCGAAGACGTTGACGAAGACGCTCTTCACCGACGGGTCGGACAGGACGATCTCCAGCCCGTTCGCCATCACGGCGGCGCTCGCGCCGCCGCCGATGTCGAGGAAGTTGGCCGGCTTGACGCCGCCGTGCCGCTCACCGGCGTACGCGACCACGTCGAGGGTCGACATGACCAGACCGGCGCCGTTGCCGATGATGCCGACCTCGCCGTCGAGCTTGACGTAGTTGAGGTCCTTCTCCTTGGCGGCCTGCTCCAGCGGGTCCACGGCGGCCTGGTCGACCAGCGCCTCGTGGTCCGGGTGCCGGAACGCGGCGTTCTCGTCGAGGGTGACCTTGGCGTCGAGCAGCAGCAGCTTGCCCTCGCCGGTCTTGGCCAGCGGGTTCACCTCGACCAGCGTGGCGTCCTCGGCGACGAAGGCCTTCCACAGCCCCACGGCGACCTTGACGACCTGGTCGGCGACCTCGGCCGGGAAGTTGGCGGCGGTGACGATCTCGCGCGCCTTCGCCTCGTCGACGCCGGTGTTGGCGTCGATCGGAGCCTTGACGACCTTCTCCGGGGTCTCGGCGGCGACCTGCTCGATGTCCATTCCACCCGCGACGCTGGCGATGCAGAGGAAGGTGCGGTTCGCCCGGTCGAGCAGGTAGGAGAAGTAGTACTCCTCGGCCACGTCCGCGGTCACGGTGATCATGACCTTGTGGACGGTGTGGCCCTTGATGTCCATGCCCAGGATGTCGGTGGCGCGGGCCACCGTCTCCTCGGCGCCCTCGGCCAGCTTCACGCCGCCGGCCTTGCCTCGGCCACCGACCTTCACCTGCGCCTTGACGACCACCCGACCGCCGAGGCGTTCGGCGATCGCGCGGGCCTCCTCCGGGGTCGTGGCGACGCCGCCGGCGAGCACGGGCAAGCCGTGCCGCTCGAACAGGTCCCGCCCCTGGTACTCGTACAGGTCCACGTTTGCGCGTCCCGTCCCGTCTCCGCGGCGCGCCGTCGCGCCGCCACCAGCGTTATGGAAAACAGTTTGACGCCTGTCATCACTTGACACAGGCCATTGGGCGCAGCCTAGCGAGGTGGACACCGCCGGCAACCGAGCGGGTGCGCGTTGTGTGGTAATGCACATTCGGCGGCGTCACGTGGCCTTTTCGCGACTTCGGCCCGATCTCAGCCGTCCGGGCGATGTTGCCGGGGGTGCGTAACCCCGCCGTGGGGGCGTCGTTGAGTCAGGTGTCGGAGCGCTGAGACAGCGCGGCGACGGGAGCGGCCGATGCCCTGTCGGTCGAGGGGTGGCGGCGGGGCATCGTGCATAGAGGGGCCGGACGTGTGAGGGGTGCGTCCGGCCCCTCCCCCTGTCCGGCTCCGGCCGACCGGCCCCGCGACCGCCGTCGGACGGCGTGCTGCGCGACTGTCGTCAGGAACCCGCGCCTGCCGTCAGGCGACCGGCTGCGCGACGTTCTCCCGGACCCACTCGACGATCGACTGGGTGGTCGCGCCCGGCGTGAAGATCTTGGCGACCCCGATCCGCTGAAGCTCCGGGATGTCGGCGTCGGGGATGATGCCGCCGCCGAACACGACGATGTCGCGGGCGTCGCGCTCACCGAGCAGCTCCACGACCCGCCGGAACAGCGTCATGTGCGCCCCGGACAGCACGGAGAGCCCGACCGCGTCGGCGTCCTCCTGGATCGCGGTCTCCACGATCTGTTCCGGGGTCTGGTGCAGGCCGGTGTAGATGACCTCCATGCCGGCGTCCCGCAGGGCACGCGCGACGACCTTTGCACCACGGTCGTGGCCGTCCAGGCCCGGCTTGGCGACGACGACCCGAACACGAGAGCTCATCAGCGCATCCCTTTCACCGGCTCCGCGGCTTCACTGAACGAACGGTAACCCGCCCGGCCCTGCCCGGGAAATCCGGGCGGCGAACCGTACGGCAACCGGGCGCGGCCGCAGCCCCGCGGAGCGGGCGCGACGGACCGGGCCGACGGCCGGCGTCAAGCCGGACACCTCCGCCGTTCGGTCACCCTGCGCGACGAACGGGCAGTTAGGGGGGCACCGTTCGAGGGGTACGAGCCATGACAATCACGGACGCAAAGGGACAGAACGCGGTAGCAATTCGGCGCTTCGGCTTGTGACGGGACTGGTGGTTGGCTAACGTGTCCACGGTTGTCATCAGGTCCACGGACGGGTGACGACGCGGCCAGGCGACGTTCACCCGAGTTTCACGGGCGTCGAGGAAGCCGCATCGGATCCCCGACAACGGAGGGTGTGCGTGCGCCAGCGCCTGTCGTCTGAGCCCGATCGATATCGCGGTCGTCGCCGCGTACCCACCCCCCCGCGTAGCCGCTACGCGGCCGTCGTCACCACCGCGTTCGTCGGCGCCGGCATCGTCGCGATCGGTGCGGGCGCCCTGCCGGACGCCAAGAGCGTCAGCCCGTCGGTCCTCGACGAGCTCAAGGCCGCCTCGACCGTCAACCAGGACACCGCGGCCCGCGCCGATTCCGCCAACCGCGCCAGCCGCGACAGCGACCGGGCCGGTGCCGACGAGTCCGCCGAGCCCGAGGTCTGGTTACTCCCCCTCCAGGGCTACGAGTTCAACTCGCCCTACGGCATGCGCTGGGGCAAGCTGCACACCGGCGTCGACCTGGTCGCCGCCGAGGGCACGCCCTACGTCGCCATCCACAGCGGCACCGTCACCAAGGCCGGCTGGTTCGGCGGCTACGGCTACACGGTGATCGTCCAGCACGCCGACGGCAGCGAGGCGATCTACGGCCACTCCTCCGCGCTGAGCGTGAAGGAGGGGCAGCAGGTGAAGGCGGGCGACCAGCTCGGCCTCGTCGGCAACACCGGCCACTCCTACGGCTCCCACCTGCACCTCGAGGTGCATGTCAAGGGCGAGCCGCTCGACCCGGTGCCGTGGCTCAAGGAGCGCGGAGTGGACATCCAGCTACAAGTCGAGGCTTACTACAGCGAGGTAGCCGCGCCCTGACGCTGCGCATCGCACGATGACCGCCCGGATCTGTCGATCCGGGCGGTTCTTCGTTAGGCGACGGTCAGCCGAAGTAAGCCGCGTCACACCCACGACTGTGACAGGTGCCACCCGCCGGCATGATCACTTTTGCCCGCGAATACCACCTAACGGGTACGCAACGGACGGCGACGGCCGCCATGGCCCGCCCCGACTCCGTATCCCTACCCGTCACGCGGCGTGGCGACACCAGTATTTCGAGGTCAAGTGCCCCCTCGATCAGTGAAGGTCCGCCGTGCAGGAAGACATTCGGAACGAGAACACCCCCGACGCCCCCGTCCGGCACCGGCGGCGGATCGGCAGCCGAACCCGCGTGATCATCGCAGCGGCGGCCCTGGCCGGCCTCGGTCTCGGCGGAGCCGCCTTCGCGGCCACCGGGGACGACGAGCCCTCCGTGCCGGCCGCCGCCGCGGAGCCGCAGGCACGCGCGCAGGCCGCCGACCGCGCCGACCGCTCCGCCCGGGAGACCACCGCCCCGGCCACCCCCTCGGCGAGCCCGACGCCCAGCGCCACGAAGGCCAGCCCTTCGGCGAAGCCCCGCCCCAAGGCCACCACCGCCAAGCCCAAGCCCAAGGCGACCACCAAGCCGAAGCCCAGTTGGGTGATCCCGATGAAGGGCGCGGCGATCACCTCCTGCTACGGCCCGCGCTGGGGCACGCAGCACGCCGGCATCGACTTCGCGTTGCCCGCCGGCACCCCGGTCCGCGCGGCCTTCGGCGGCACCGTCACCAAGGCCGGCGACGTCGGCGACGGGTACGGCATCTCCGTCTTCGTCGACCACGGCAACGGCTACCTGACCCACTACGCGCACCTGAGCACCGCCAAGGTGGGCGTGGGCGAGAAGGTCGCCGCCGGGCAGACCATCGGCCTGGAGGGGTCCACCGGCGACTCCACCGGCCCGCACCTGCACTTCGAGGTGCACCAGGGCCAGATGTGGAACCAGATCGACCCCGCGCCGTTCCTGCGCGCCCGGGGCATCGACGTGGCCTGCTGACCCCCGACCACCGGAAACGGCCCGGTCCGGCGCGCTGCCGGGCCGGGCCGGGCCGATCTCAGAGCTTGTCGATCGGGGCGTGCCGGAGCACCAGCCACATCGTCTGGTCGCCGAAGTCGATCTGCGCCCGCGCGCCCGGGCCGTGCCCCTCGACGGCGAGCACCCGGCCCAGGCCGTAGCGCTGGTGGTTGACCCGGTCGCCGACGGAGACCTTCGGCCCCTGCGGCAGCTCGCTCGCCGTGGTGAGGCGGCTGGCGTCGACCCCCAGCCGCTTCGCCAACTGCGCGGCCTTGGGCGTGCCGCCGTTGAAGCCCACGCGGCCGCCGGGCACCCGGTCCGCGCGGCCACCCACGCCGCCGCCCCCGCCGGCCCACGAGGTGTACGACCCCTCGGTGCGCTCCCAGCGCACCAGCTCCGGCGGCAGCTCCTCCAGGAAGCGCGACGGCGGGTTGTAGGCCGGCTGCCCCCACGCCGAGCGGGTGACCGCCCGGGAGAGGTAGAGACGCTGGCGGGCCCGGGTGATGCCGACGTACGCCAGCCGGCGCTCCTCCTCCAACTCCCGGCTGTCGCCCAGCGAGCGCAGGTGCGGGAAGACGCCGTCCTCCAGGCCCGTCAGGAAGACCACCGGGAACTCCAGCCCCTTGGCGGTGTGCAGCGTCATCAGCGTGACCACGCCCTGTTGAGGCGCGGCGTCGTCCGCCTCGGCGCCGTCAGGCGACGAGCCGGGTGGCGCGGGCACCTGGTCGGCGTCGGCGACCAGCGCGACCTGCTCCAGGAAGCCGGCCAGGGTGGCCCGCTCCCCCTCCTCGCCGAGGGCCTCGATCCGCTCGGTGTACTCCCGGGCGACGCTGACCAGCTCCTGGAGGTTGTCGACCCGCCCCGCGTCCTGCGGGTCGAGGCTCTCCTCCAGCTCGGTGAGGTAGCCCGAGCGGGTCAGCAGCGCCTCCAGCACCTCCTCCGGGGTGCCCGTCTCGGCCAGCTCGCGGGCGCCGTCGAGCAGGGCCACGAAGTCGGCGATGCCGTTGGCCGCCCGCGTGGAGATGCCCGGGGCGTCCTTGGCCCGCCGCAGCGCCGCCCCGAAGGAGACCCGGTCGCGGCTGGACAGCGCCTCCACGCACGCCTCGGCCCGGTCGCCGATGCCGCGGCGCGGCGTGTTGAGGATCCGGCGCAGGCTGACCGTGTCGTCGTCGTTGACCACCGCGCGCAGGTAGGCCAGCGCGTCGCGGACCTCCTTGCGCTCGTAGAAGCGCACCCCGCCGACCACCTTGTAGGGCAGGCCGACGCGGATGAACACCTCCTCGAAGACCCGGGACTGGGCGTTGGTGCGGTAGAAGACGGCCACGTCGCCGGGGCGGGTCTCGTCGGCGTCGACCAGCCGGTCGATCTCGCGGGCCACCCAGTCGGCCTCGGCGTGCTCGGTGTCGGCCACGTAGCCGACGATCGGCTCGCCGGCGCCCGCCTCGCTCCACAGCCGCTTCGGCTTGCGCGACGTGTTGCGGTCGATCACCGCGTTGGCCGCGTTGAGGATGGTCTGGGTGGAGCGGTAGTTCTGCTCCAGCAGGATCGTCCGGGCGTCGCTGAAGTCGCGCTCGAACTCCAAGATGTTGCGGATCGTGGCGCCCCGGAACGCGTAGATCGACTGGTCGGCGTCACCGACCACGCAGAGTTCCGCCGGCTCGATCCCCTCCGTGCCGGCGACCAGCTCCTTGATCAGCACGTACTGGGCGTGGTTGGTGTCCTGGTATTCGTCGACCAGGACGTGCCGGAACCGTCGGCGGTAGCTCTCCGCGACGTGCGGGTGGGACTGGAGCAGGTGCACCGTCGTCATGATCAGGTCGTCGAAGTCCAGCGCGTGCGCCTCGCGCAGCCGCCGCTGGTAGAGCGTGTAGGCCTCCGCCAGCGCCCGCTCGTTGGGCCCCTTGGCGCGGCCCGCGAACTCCTCGGGGTCGACCAGCTCGTTCTTCAGGTTGGAGACCTGGGCGGCCAGCCCGCGCGCCGGGTAGCGCTTCGGGTCGAGGTCCAGCTCCCTGGCGACCATCTGCATCAGTCGGCGGGAGTCGTCCGCGTCGTAGATCGAGAAGGTCGACTTCAGCCCGGCGTGCTCGTGCTCGGCGCGCAGGATGCGTACGCACGCCGAATGGAACGTCGACACCCACATCAGGCGGGCGCGGGGACCCACCAGGTGGGCGACGCGCTCCTTCATCTCACCGGCGGCCTTGTTGGTGAAGGTGATCGCGATGATCTCGCCGGGGTGCACGTCCCGGGCGGCCAGCAGGTAGGCGATCCGGTGGGTGAGGACCCGGGTCTTGCCCGAGCCCGCACCGGCCACGATCAGCAGCGGCGAGCCGGCATGGGTGACGGCGTCGCGCTGCGGGCCGTTCAGGCCCTCGACCAGGGCCTGCGGGTCGAGGTGGACGGCCGACGACCTGGGCCGGTGCGGCGAGGTCGGGGCAGGCATCGGCGCGGGCGGGGACGCGGGGATGTCGAAGAGAGGATGCATCGCACGGCGAGTCTATGCCGCCGGGCGGACAGTTCCCCCGCCACGCGTACCCCGGCTCGCCCGAGCCGTTCCCGGGCCGGTCGATCCGCCCGGTCCGCGTCGACGCCGGCTGCCCGCCGCGGGCGCGTGGTGGAGGGAATCGTGCCCCGACTCAACCGGTCGAGACGAAGATGTCACCCTGTCGTGTCTGGTGCCGCCGTCCCCCGTGCAGAACGATGACGGTGAAAATCCGGCTCCTCCCCCGTACACGACTGGGAGAACGACCATGACTCAGCCGCGTTCGCGCGGTCGGGCGGCGCTGCGCCACCTCGCCGCGCCCACCCTCGCGTTGGCCGTCGTCGCCACGCTGTCCCCCGCTTCCCGGCCCGCGCCGGGTCCCGCCGGCGACCAGACGGCCGGCCTCACCCCCGTCTCGGTCTCCTACGCCGCCCCGAGCGGCGGCGAGGTCAAGGGCAACTTCCTGAGCTACAACGACTTCCACGGCGCCATCGACCCGCCCGGCGGCAGCGGCGCGGCGGTCAACGGCACCCCCGCCGGAGGCGTGGAGTACCTCGCCACCTGGCTGAGGAAGCTGCGCGCCGAGGCCAAGGCCGAGGGGCGGAGCACCACCACCGTCGGGGCCGGCGACCTGATCGGCGCCACCCCGCTCGTCAGCGCCGCCTTCCACGACGAGCCGACCATCGAGCTGATGGACGAGATCGGCCTGGACGTCAGCAGCGTCGGCAACCACGAGTTCGACGAGGGCGTCGACGAGCTGATCCGGATCAACAAGGGCGGCTGCCACCCGGTCGACGGCTGCCAGGACGGCGACGGTTTCGCCGGCGCGAAGTTCACGTACCTGGCCGCCAACACCGTGAGCAGGAAGACCGGCCTGCCGATCCTGCCCCCGGTGGACGTGCGGTTCGTCGGCGGCGTGCCGGTCGGCTTCGTCGGCGTGACCCTGGAGGGCACCCCGGGCATCGTCAACCCGGCCGGCATCGCCTCCGTACGCTTCACCGACGAGGTGGCGACCGCCAACAAGTGGGGCGGCCTGCTCAAGCTCTTCGGCGTCAAGGCGATGGTGCTGCTGGTGCACGAGGGCGGCGCCCAGTCGCCGCCGCCGGCCACCCCGGGCGTCTCGGACTGCGCCAACTTCTCCGGCCCGATCGTGGACATCGTCCGCGGCCTGCGGCCGGAGTTCGGGCTGGTCGTCTCCGGCCACACCCACCGCTTCTACTCCTGCTCGCTGCCGAACTCCTCGGGTGCCCCGAGCGTGGTCACCAGCGCCGGCAACAACGGTCAGCTGATCACCGACGTCGACTACTCGCTGGACCGGCGTACGGGCCGGTTCACCGGGATCACCGCCCGCAACGTGGTCGTCGAGAACGGCGTCCGCAACCCGGACGGCACCTGGCAGCAGAGCGCCCCGGGCACGTACGTGCGCAACCCCGACCTGGTGGACCCGGGCGCCAAGGCCCTGGCCGACAAGTACCGGGCGGCCGTCGCGCCCATCGCCAACCGCGTGGTGGGCCGGATCTCGGCCGACATCGTCCGCGACGCCCGCCCCAGCGGGGAGAGCCCGCTCGGTGACGTCATCGCCGACGCCCAGCTCGCGTACACCCGCTCGAACGGGGCGCAGATCGCGCTGATGAACCCGGGCGGCATCCGGGCGTCCCTGCCGTACGCGGCCTCGGCCGGGGGCGAGGCGCCGGGTGAGGTCACCTACGGCGAGGCGTTCACCGTCCAGCCGTTCAACAACCTGGTGGTCACCCAGACCCTCACCGGCGCGCAACTGCGCAACGTGCTGGAGCAGCAGTTCGTGGGCTTCAAGGGGCAGACCACCCAGCGCATCCTCCAGGTCTCGGCCGGGCTGACCTACTCGTACGACAGCACCGCCCCGGCGGGCTCGCGGGTCAGCGCCCTGGCGTTCGACGGCGCGCCGGTCGACCCCGCCGCCAGCTACCGGGTCACCACGAACGACTTCCTGGCCAACGGCGGGGACGGGTTCACCGAGTTGCAGGCCGGCACGGCGCGGACCACCGCCCCCGGCTTCGACGTCGACGCCCTGATCGCCTACCTGGGCGCCGGCGCCCCGGTCGCCCCCGGGCCGGCCGACCGGATCACCCGCCTCGGCTGAGGCGCGGACGGCCCCGGCGTCGCAACGGCGCCGGGGCCGCCCGTCCGGGCACGGGTTGCGCCGAATCCTTGCGCCGGCCGGGCCGGGGTCGGCATACTCGACGACGTGTTCGGTCAGCGCTTCTACTTTTACTACGGCACCGGGAGTCCGGCAGCCGTAGGTCGCGCCTGATCGACAAGACCTACGAGAAAGCCCCGGGCTCCTGGAAGCCCGGGGCTTTCTCCGTCCCGGGATCCGGGCACCGGGCACCTGACGGCGAGGGGTACCCGATGATGACAGACGTGGTGGAGTCCAACGGCAGCCTGACGCGACCCGAGGCGGGCCGGCCCGGCCCGGGTGCCCCCGGGTCCCCGGTCGACGGCCCGAGCGGCGCCGACGACGCCAGGCCGGAGGCGGGCACCGGCACCCCGGAGCCGGCCGCGGCCGCCCGGATCGTCGAGATCCGGGAGCGGATCGACGAGATCGACCGGGCGTTGATCGAGCTCTGGCAGGAGCGGGCCCGGCTCTCCCAGGAGGTCGGGGTGACGCGGATGGCCTCCGGCGGCACCCGGCTGGTGCTGTCCCGGGAGCGGGAGATCCTGGAGCGCTTCCGGGCCGCCCTCGGCGCCGACGGCACGCAGCTCGCGTTGCTGCTGCTCCGCGCCGGCCGCGGCCCCCTGTGAGGCGTACGCCGGCAGCGGCCCGCCCCGCGCCCCCGTGGGGGCCCGGGCGGGTCGCCCGTCCCCGGAAACGACGGAACCGCCCGCCGTCGTCGCGGTGACGTCGGCGGGCGGTTCCGTGGGGCTCACACCTCGTGCGTCTGCACGATCTCGCGCTTCTCCGCGAAGTGGCAGGCGCTCGGGTGGTCCGAGCTCGGGCGGATCTCCAACAGCGGGACCTGCTCGGCGCAGATGTCCTGCGCCTTCCAGCAGCGGGTCCGGAACCGGCAGCCCGACGGCGGGCTCACCGGCGAGGGCACGTCACCGGTGAGCCGGATGATCGCCTTGTTGTCCCGCACGGTCGGGTCCGGCACCGGCACGGCCGAGAGCAGCGCCTGGGTGTACGGGTGGGTCGGCCGCTCGTAGATCTCGTCCTCGGTGCCGATCTCGGCGATCTTGCCGAGGTACATGACCGCCACCCGGTCCGACAGGTGCCGGACCACCGACAGATCGTGCGCGATGAACACGTACGACAGGCCGAACTCGCCCTGGAGCTTCTCCAGCAGGTTCATCACCTGGGCCTGGATCGACACGTCCAGCGCGGACACCGGCTCGTCGCAGACGATGATCTCCGGCCGCAGGGCGAGTGCGCGGGCGATGCCGATGCGCTGGCGCTGACCGCCGGAGAACTGGTGCGGGTACCGGTTGATGTGCTCCGGGTTCAGACCCACCAGGTCGAGCAGTTCCTTGACCTTGTCCCGGCGGCTGGCCTTCGGCGCCACCTCCGGGTGGATCTCGAACGGCTCGCCGATCAGGTCGCCGACCGTCATCCGCGGGTTCAGCGAGGTGTACGGGTCCTGCATCACCAGCTGGATCTGCCGCCGCAACCGGCGCAGCGCCGGGCCGGAGAACTTCGAGATGTCCTGGCCCTTGTAGTGGACGCTGCCACCCGTCGGCTTCTCCAGGTTCATCAGGACCCGGGCCAGCGTCGACTTGCCGCAGCCCGACTCGCCGACCACACCCAGGGTCTCGCCGGCCTTGAGCTCGAAGGAGACCCCGTCGACCGCCTTGACGTGACCGATGGTCTTCTTGAACACCACGCCCCGGGTCACGGGATAGTGCTTGACCAGGTCACGGACCTCGAGGATGTTCTCAGTCACGGTTCACCAGCTCCTCGGCGAAGTGGCAGGCGCTGGCCCGGCCGGAGCCGACCTGCAGCAGCGGCGGGACCTTCTCCCGGCAGACCGGCTGCGCCATGGGGCAGCGCGGGTTGAACGGGCAGCCCGGCGGGATGTTCATCAGGTTCGGCGGGAGACCCTTGATCGTCCGGAGCTGCTGCCCCTTCTCGTCGAGCCGCGGGATCGAGTTGATCAGGCCGATCGTGTACGGGTGCGCCGGCTTGGCGTACAGGTCGTAGACGTCGGCTTCCTCGACGATCCGGCCCGCGTACATCACCGCGATCCGGTCCGCGACGTCGGCGACCACGCCGAGGTCGTGGGTGATCAGGATCAGGCCCATCTGCCGCTCCCGCTGGAGTTCGGCGAGCAGGTCCATGATCTGCGCCTGCACCGTCACGTCGAGCGCGGTGGTCGGCTCGTCCGCGATCAGCACCTCCGGGTCCAGGGCGAGCGACATCGCGATCATCGCGCGCTGCCGCATACCGCCCGAGAACTGGTGCGGGTAGCTGCTGAACCGCCCCTTGGCGTTCGGGATCTTGACCTGGTCGAGCATCTCGATCGCGCGCTTCTTCGCGTCGGCCCGGCTCATGCCGCGCCGCACCCGGAACTGCTCGGCGATCTGGAACCCGACGGTGAAGACCGGGTTCAGCGCCGAGAGCGCGTCCTGGAAGATCATCGCGATGCCCTCGCCGCGGATGCGGCGCCGCTCCTCGAAGGACATGGCGAGCATGTCCTTGCCGTGGAAGCGGACCTGGCCGCCGGTGACGTAGCCGGGCGGCGTGTCGAGGATGCCCATGATGGTCTGCGCGGTGACGCTCTTACCGGAGCCGGATTCGCCGAGCACGGCGAGGGTCTCCCCCGCGTCGACGTGGTACGTGACCCCGTTGATGACCTTGGCGATGCCGTCCCGGGTGCGGAACTCCACCCGGAGGTCTTCGACCTCGAGCAACCTGCCCGAGGGGCGGCCGGACGCACCGGCCGCGGACTGCTCGGACACCAGAATGTCGGACAACTGAATCTCCCCTAGCGGAGTTTCGGATCGAGGGCCTCGCGGACCGCCTCACCGAGCATCACGAAGCTCAGGACGGCGGCGACGAGGAACCCGGCGGGGAAGAAGAGCAGGTAGGGCGCCACGCGCAGGAGGTTCTGCGCCTCGTTGATCATGATGCCCCAGGAGACCACCGGGCTCTTCAGGCCGACGCCCAGGAAGGACAGCGTCGCCTCGGCGCCGATGTACGAGCCGACCAGGATCGTCCCGTAGACAAGCAGCGGCGCGAGGCAGTTCGGCAGCAGGTGCTTGAGGATGATCCGGCCGGTGCCGGCGCCCAGCGCGCGGGCGGCGACGATGTAGTCCGCCTCCTTGGTGGCCAGCACCGAGGAGCGCATCAGCCGCATCACGACCGGCCAGCCCAGCACGATCAGCGAGATGCTCACCAGGGCCATGATCTCGGCCTTGCTGTTGCTCGTGCCCGACCCGTTGAAGGTGGTCAGGATGACGATGGCGCCCAGCACGAACGGCAGACCGAAGAAGACGTCGGCGATGCGGGAGAGCAGCGCGTCCACCCAGCCGCCCCGGTAGCCCGCGACGATGCCCATCGCGCCACCGAAGAGCAGCACGCCGAGCACGGAGAGCAGAGACACCACGATGGACGCGCGGGCGCCGTAGATCACCCGGGCGAAGACGTCGCGGCCCTGGAAGTCGTAGCCGAACCACGCCTCCGACGACGGGCCGACCAGGCTGTTCTGCAGGTTGCCGTTCTCCGGGTCGCCGGAGCTGAACAGCGAGGGGAACGCGGTCATCAGCATGAAGATGAGGATGAACGTCGCGGAGATCCAGAACAGCGGCTTGCGCCGCAGGTCGCGCCACGCGTCGCCGAGCAGGCCGCGCGGCTTCTCCTTGCGGGCGTTCTCCGGCAGGCCGGCGTTGGTCGGCGCCCCGATCTCGTCGGGGGCCTGCGCGGGCGGCGTGCTGACGATCGAGGCGGAACTCGGGTCGCTCATGCCCGCACCTCACTCCGCTCGGCGCGGGCGCTCGTACCCGCGGACGCTGCAATCATGGTTCGTTCGCTGCGCTCACTCATAGCGGATCCTCGGGTCCAGGGCGGCGTAGAGCAGGTCGACCAGCAGGTTCATCACCAGGTAGACGAGCACCAGGACCACCACGATGGAGACAACGGTAGCGCTCTCCTTGGTGACGATCGCGCGGTAGACCTGGCGGCCGATCCCGTTGATCTGGAAGATGCCCTCGGTGACGATCGCGCCGCCCATCAGGGCGCCGAGGTCGGTGCCGAGCAGCGTCACCACCGGGATGAGCGAGTTGCGCAGCAGGTGGATTCCGACCACCCGGCGCATCGGCAGACCCTTGGCGATCGCGGTGCGCACGTAGTCGGCGCGGCGGTTCTCCGCGATGCTCGTGCGGGCCAACCGGGCGATGTACGCCATCGAGGCGCTGCCCAGCACGAAGCCGGGCACGATCAGCTCGGAGAGCCGCATCTCGCTGGAGACCGTCGGCTTGACGATGCCCCACTGCACGCCGAGCAGCCACTGGGCCACGAAGCCGATGACGAAGATCGGCAGCGCGATCAGGAAGAGGCTGGAGACCAGGACCAGGTTGTCCAGGAAGCCGTTGCGGCGCAGGCCGGTGAGCACACCGGCGGTGAGGCCGATGACCGCCTCGATGGCCAGCGCCACCAGCGCCAGCTTCAGGGTGTTCGGGTACGCCGTGGCGATGATCTCGCCGATGTCCCGGTTGTTGAACGTCTGCCCGAAGTCACCCTGGAACAGGTTCTTCATGTAGTTGCCGTACTGCACGATCAGCGGCTCGTCGAGCTTGAACTGCTCGGTCATCTTGTTGACGAAGGCATCGGGGCAGCGTCGCTCGCCACACTTGCCGGCGAAGGGATCGCCTGGCACCGACCACACGAGCCAGTAGATCAGGAACGTCGTCCCGATGAAGACCGGAACGAGTTGGAGTAGCCGTCTCAACAGATAACGGCCCATGGGGTGGTCCTCCAGACAGGGGGCGCGCGTCGGACGGCCGACACGGGGATGACAGACGTGGCGAGGAAGTGTGGTGACACTTCCTCACGGAACGGCCCGGGTCGGGCTCACCGGTAGGTGAGCCCGACCCGGGGTCAGACCGTTCGGATCAGAGCTCGACCGAGGTGAGGTCGAGTTCGCCGACGTTGGAGAGCTCGAGCTTCTTGATCTTCTCCGAGTGGCCGGACTGCTGACCACCGAAGTAGACCGGGATCGAGGGAACGTCCTGGTCGATCAGGGCGACCGCCTCGGCGTACTTGGCGTGCGAGGCCTCCAGGCTCGGCGCGGAGGCGGCTTCCTTGGCCAGCGCGTCGACCTGCGGGTTGCTGTACTTGCCGTCGTTCGAGGAACCGCCGGTCACGTAGAGCGGGCCGACCCAGTTCTCGACGTCCGGGTAGTCCTGCTGCCAGCCGGCGCGGTACATACCGGTCATCTTGCCGGCGTTGATGTTCTGGCGGAACACCGCGAAGGTCGGCACACCCTCGGCGCGGGCGTTGATGCCGAGGTTCGTCTTGACCTGCTGCGCGACGGCCTCCATCCACTCCTTGTGGCTGGCGTCGGCGTTGTAGTACATGACCAGCTCGCCGGAGAAGCCACCGGACTCGGCGTAGAGCTTCTTGGCCTCCTCGACGTTGAACTGGCACGCGGTGCAGTTGCCCGCCTTGGCGCCCGGGGTCAGCGGGTTGGCCCAGCTGTCGGCCGGCTTGCGCGAACCGAAGAAGATCTTGTCGCTGATCTCCTGGCGGTTGATCGACATCGAGATCGCCCGACGCAGCTTCGGGTTCTGGAAGCGCTTGTCGTAGATCGGGAAGGCGATGATGCCGGTCGACGGCGTGGTGGAGGCGATGGCCCGGTCAGCCAGGTCGGTCTTCCACTTGTCGCCCGCGATCGCGGAGACCGGAACCTGCTGCTGGAAGTCCAGGTTGCCGGCGAGCAGGTCGTTGTACGCCGCCGTGTCGTCCTGGTAGAGCTTGATGTTGACGTCCTTGATCTTCATCTTGTCGTTCAAGGAGTAGTCATCGAAGCGCGTCAGCTTGATCTGGACGTCGTCTTCCCACGACACGAACTTGATCGGGCCGTTGCCGATCGGCTTCTTGCCGAACGCCTCGGCGCCCTGGGTGAAGAACGCGTCCGGCAGCGGCATGAAGGTGCTGTAGCCGAGCTTGGTCGGGAACACGGCGGTCGGCGCCGCGAGGGTGACCTCGAAGGTGAAGTCGTCGACGACCTTCAGGCCGGACATCTCCTTGGCCTTCGGCTCCGGGGCCTTCTGCGGGCCGTCGGCGCCGTCCGGGTCCTCGGTGTGGACGTCCGCGAAGCCCTGGATGTCGCCGAAGAAGCTGCCGTTCTGCGCGCCGTTCGGCGAGTAGGCGCCCCAGTTCCAGGCGTCCACGAAGTTCTTGGCCTTGACGACGGTGCCGTCGTGGAACTTCGTGTCCTTCTTGATCTTGATCGTGTAGACCTTGGAGTCGGTCGTCTCGATCGACTCGGCGACCGCGTTGCGCGGGGCGCTGCCGTCGTTCGGGTACTCGACCAGACCGGTCCAGATCCAGTCGATGATCGCCCCACCACCGGTCTCGGTGGTGTTCGACGGGACCAGGCCGACCTCCGGCTGCGTGCCGTCGATGGTGATCGCGCCGTCCGAGCTCGCGCCGGCGTCGCCGCCGTCGCCGTCACTGCTCGAGCAACCGGACGCGACGAGCGCGAACGCCGCGCCCAGCGCGACCGCGCTGCTTGCCCGCTTCGAGACTCTCATTCCGAGGGGCCTCCTCTTTCTGAACCTGGTTCCGTCGTGGGTATCACGCACGTTGGGGGGTGACACGTCCGGCGCCCGCACCGCGGGAGCCGGTTTCACCGCAGAGAATTCGGGACAAGATGTTGTACGAATCCGCCGGGCCGCCCCGCCCTTGACGCTCGGCACCGCGCACACGAGACCACCACGGAGCACCGTCAACAGGCGGGCCCATGGTCGTCAGGCCGTACGGAGTGCCTCACATGAGGGGTGAGGTGCTGCCACTGTGACACCCACCGGCCCGTTCCGTGAAGGTGCCGTTATCAAGCCGTTAGTTGGTCGCCACGTTGCCGATACTTGAAAAAAGATCATGATCTACGCCGGTCGTACCGCTCTGAGCAGGAAAGACATGGTTCAGCGGGGGCGCCACCCCAGGTGCGGGCGCTGCGGCTGTGACCTTCCCCGCGCCTGCTCCGGCGTTACGGACGCCGTCCGGGCGTTGGCCGTTTTTGCCCATCCGGAGGATGCCGACCCCGGCTGTGCGGGCATCATCGCCATCCGGGTGGACGAGGTCAGAGACGTCACGCACCCGCTCGCCACCCAGGGTGACCCGACGGTTGCGACGCGGCACCCCGCGCGTCGAGGGGGCGGCGGCTGCGACGACAGGAGCCGGGGGCGGCGGCCGCCCCCGGGACTGCTGGCCGAGGGCCGTGGCGCGGTCGCCGCTCAGGAGTCGGTCGATGGTGGCGTCGGCCAGGGTGGTGCGGTCGCCTTCGGGGGGCTGGTGCCATGGGTGGTCCGGGCGATCCGACACGCCGGGCAGGCCGGACAGCGGACGGCCCCGACACCGCGCGGGCGGTGCCGGGGCCGGGGCCGTGGAGCGGGCGTCGATCAGGCCGTGAAGCGCAGCTTGCGACGGCGGAACAGCAGCACGGCGACCGCGCCGGCGGCCAGCAGCGCCACACCGGCGGCGATCGAGGCGGCGATCGGCGAGCCGGTCAGCGGCAGGTCCCCGCCGCTGCTCGCGGGCGAGGTCGACGGGGCCGGGCTGTCGACCGGGGCGCTCGGCGACGGCGACTCCGCCGGGGCGCTGGGCGACGGCGACTCCGCCGGCGCGCTCGGCGACGGCGACTCGGACGGGGCGGCGGCGAACGCGGCCTCGGCCTTGGCGGTCACGGTGGCGCCGGTGCTGCCACCGAGGATCAGCTTCTGCGCGGCGCGCTCGCCGGTGAAGAGGAACACCCGGCCGAAGGAGACCGAGTCCTGGGCGGAAACGGTCACCTTCACCTCGCCGGCGCCGTCGGCGACCAGCCAGAACTGCCCGCCGTTGGTGGTCGTGGTTACCGGCTTGCCCTCGGCGTCGACCGCCGAGCCGCCGTCGACCGCGACGGTGATCTCGCCCGCCGGACCCTTGACGGTGAAGGGACCGGCCTTCTCGCCGACGGTGGCCTTGGCGCTGGCCGGGTCGACGCTCAGCTCGGCCTTCGGCTCGGGCTGGTCGGTGGCGTTGGCGACCAGGTAGTCGTGGACCTTCTTGACCACGTCGTACTGCTTCTTGCCGAGCAGCTTCGAGTTGTCGACCCAGTCACCCAGCTTGATGCCGTCGCTGAAGTTCCAGATGGCGGTCTGGGTGCCGAAGTAGAGCAGCTTGTCGGCGTCGGCCTGCGCCGGGGCGGTGGCGCCGGCGGCGGCCAGCAGCTTGGCGGCGTCGGCGTTCGGGTAGCCGTGGGTGAGCACCCACTGCACCTTGCCGAGGTTCTTCACCTGGGACTCGTCCCAGGTGCCCTCCTTGTACTTGCCGTCGATCGCCACGTTGGTGTGGTAGTCGATGCAGAAGGCGGGGACGAGCTTGCCATCGATCTTGAGCGCCAGCGCACCGGTGCTCTTCGGCTGCCCGTTGAGCATGAGCGTGACGTTGCTGCCCTTGACCGACTTGGCCACGCCGGTCTTGTCGGCGGCGGCGGCCGGCGCCACCGCGCCGAGTGCCAGCGCGCCACCGGCGACGGTCGCCAGGGCGATCCGCGCCCAGCGCCGTCCTCGTTGTCCGAACATCAGATTCGTGCACCTCTCCCCAGGGGTGACCCGCGTACGGCGGGTTGCGTGAAGCCGCCATTCCCGCGGGATGCGCACCACCCGCACGCGAGAACGCGACGGGGCATTATGTGACGGCAGTTGATCGTTTGTCAGCCCCTGTGGGCCACATTCGTCGCTTCCGTCCCAAATGACGGGGAAAAGAAATGGATCACACGAGCCGACGGTCGGCCGCCCAGCGGGACAGCTCGTACCTGTTGGACATCTGGAGCTTGCGCAGCACGTTCGACACGTGCGTCTCCACGGTCTTGATGGAGATGTAGAGCTCCTTGGCGATCTCCTTGTACGCGTACCCCCGGGCGAGCAGCCGCAGCACCTCGCGCTCGCGGTTGGTGAGCTGGTCCAGCTCGGGGTCGGCCACCGGGGCGTCCGGACGGGCCGCGAACGCGTCGAGCACGAACCCCGCCAACCGGGGGCTGAACACCGCGTCGCCGTCGGCCACCCGCCGGACCGCGGCGGCCAGCTCCTCCGGGGAGATCGTCTTGGTGACGTAGCCCCGCGCGCCGGCCCGGATCAGCCCGATCACGTCCTCCGCCGCATCCGAGACGCTCAGCGCCAGGAACTTGACCTGCGGGTGGGTACGCCGCATCGCCTCCAGCACCGCGCGGCCGCCGCCGTCGGGCATGTGCACGTCGAGCAGCACCACGTCGGGCAGCGTGACGGCGATCCGGGTGACCGCCTCGCCGACGGTGCTCGCCTCGCCCACCACCTCGACGTGCGCGCCCAGCTCGGCGCGGACCCCCGCCCGGAACATGGCGTGGTCGTCGACGAGGAAGACCCGCAGCCGCTCGGTACGGGCAGCCGCCCCCTCGACCGGTTCCATCGACTGCTCGGTCATCCCTTGTCCCTTTCCGCCGTTGCCGAGTCCCGGCTGATCGGCAGGATCAACCGGACCTCGGTCCCTTCCCCCGGCCCGGAGCGGATCTCCGCCCGGCCGCCGTGCCGCTTCATCCGCCCGATGATCGAACCCCGGACCCCGTGCCGGTGATCCTCCACCGTATCCGGGTCGAAGCCCTTCCCCCGGTCCCGGACGAAGACGCTGACCTGTTCGGGCTCGACCTCGGCATAGAGCGAGACGGTCTGCACCCCCGCGTGCCGGGCGGCGTTCACCAGCGCCTCGCGCGCCGCCGCCACCAGGGCGCCGACCCGTTCGTCGGTCTCCCGGTCGCCGACCACCACCGCCTCCACGGTGATCGCGAACGTGTCCTCGACCTCGGCGGCGGCCTGCTCCAGGGCGGCGGCGAACCGCTCGGTGGGCGAGCCGGTGGGCTTGTAGAGCCAGTTGCGCAGCGAGCGTTCCTGCCCCCGGGCGAGCCGCTGGACGGTCTTCACGTCGCTCGCGTTGCGCTGGATCAGGGCCAGGGTGTGCAGCACCTGGTCGTGCACCATGGCGGCCAGCTCGGCCCGCTCCTGCTCGCGGATGCGCCCCTCGCGCTCCGAGCGGAGCTGGTTGTACGTCCGCCACAGCACCGGCGCGGCCACCACGCCGACCCCGGCGAGCCCCACCAGAGCGAAGATCACGCCGTTGAGCACGGCGTCGAAGTTCTGCGCCGGGGAGTAGACCGCGGCGACACCGATGATGCCGACCGCGACCAGCACCCCACCGCCGATGAACCGGAGCACGAAGGCCCGCCGGTCGCTCTCCTCCACGACCGCGCCCAGCCAGGGCACCGGCATGGAGTCGCCCCACTGCCGCCGCCGCTCCGGGGCCGACTGGTGCCAGATCACGCCGGCGCCGACCGCGATGATCGCAACCAGCCAGCCGGCGGTGCCCGCCGCACCGATCGAGTCGAAGACCATCACCTGCACCAGCAGCACGCCGAGGCCGATGACCACGAACGGCAGCAGCTGGGCGACGTCCCTGCGGGGCGGTACGGCGGTGTCGCCCGGGCGCAGCGGCACGACCGCCCAGAAGGCCGCGTAGAGCAGCAGGCCGAGACCGCTCAGCCCGAGCAGCACCATGAAGGCGACGCGTACCCGCAGCACCGAGATGCCGAGGTGGTCGGCGATGCCGGCGGCCACCCCCGCGGCCATCCGGTGCTCGGGGGCGCGGTAGAGGCGCGGTGGCTGGGTCACGGCACTGATCGGAGACTCCCTGGTCACGACGGGCACGCGGCGGGCGACGGTCCGTCGCCGGCGCCGGATCGATCGTCACACGGCGCGCCGTCGCCCGACCACGGGGACGCCCCCGACATTCGGGCCACCGGGATCTCAGGGTGGGGTCAGGGTCGGCTCCTGAGGCCGTCCGGCGGGTCGGGGCAGCAGGATCGAGGCATGAGCGAGGAAGCTGCCCAGTCCGCCGGTCCCGGGGCGGCACAGCCGGGTGGGCCACCGGCCGCCGCGACACCACCCGGCGGCTCCGCGACACCGCCGCCCGTGGCCGCACCGGCCGCCGCCGGGGGCACGGGTGCGCCGCCACCGCCCGGGCCCGGCCCCGGACCGCAGCCGTCGTTCGGCGGCGCCGGCTTCACCTCGCGGTACGGGTTGGTGCGCCCCCGCGACGGCCGCTACCTGGCCGGCGTCTGCGCGGCGATCGGCCGGGCCACGAACACGGACCCCGTCCTCTGGCGGGTGCTGCTGGCGGTGCTCGGCTTCTTCGGCGGCATCGGCATCCTGGTCTACGTCACCGCGTGGCTGATCATCCCGGGCGAGGGCGACAGCGCCTCCCCCGTCGAGTCCATGCTGGGCCGGGGCCGGTCCAGCATGTCCCCGGTCACCGTTATCGTGCTGAGCATCCTGGTCGCGATCAGCTTCGGCTACATCGTCACGGACGCGTTCCGGGCGGTGCTGCTCGGCGCCACCATCCTGGTCGGCGGCGCGCTGCTGCTCAACCGCGACAACAGGGGCGCCCAGCAGGCTCCGGCCGGCCCCGTCGTGCCCGGGCCGCCCGGTGCTCCGCCCGGGCCGGTGCCGCCGGTCGCCCACCCCGCTCCGGTCGCGTACGCGGCCCCGCCGACCGTGATCGTGCCCCCCGTCACGGCCCCGTCCCCGCCGGGGACCGCCACCCAGGCCGCCTGGAACGCCCCGGTCGCGACCCCGCCGGCCGGGCAGACCGCCGAGCTGCCCGCCTGGCCGCCGGCCGTCCCGGTCGCGCCCGTCCGCCCCTCGCCGGGTACGCCGACCGCCGGCTGGCCGCCGGCCCCGCCCACCTCGGGCTGGCCCGCCCCGACCTCGGGCTGGCCGGCCGCGACGTCGGGGGCACCGGCCCACCCCGTCGCCTCGCCGCGGCCACCGGGCTACCGGCCCCCGTTCGCCCCGCACGGCCCGTACGCCGCGCAGACCCCCGTGCCGCCGGCGCCGCCCAAGCCGCGGGTGAAGCCGCCGAAGCGACCCCGCGAGCGCTCCCCGCTCGGCGCGGTGACGTTCTCGCTGATCTTCCTCGCCCTGGGCGTGGTCGCCGTCGTCGACCTGCTGGACGTCTTCGACGTCGGGGCGTCGGCGTACTTCGCCGCCACGGTGGCCACCATCGGGTTCGGGCTGCTGGTCGGCACCTGGTTCGGGCGGGCCCGCTGGCTGATCGCGCTCGGCGTGGTGGCCGCCGCCGCGCTCGGGGTGGCCACCGTCGCCGAGTCCTACGACCGGATCCGGGGCGTCGACGGCAACGTCACCTGGGCGCCCACCGACCACCGCGACCTGGCCCTGCGGTACGAGAACAGCTTCGGTGACACCGTGCTGGACCTGCGCGCGGTCGACTTCGACAAGAAGAACACCGAGATCACCGTCGCCGTCAACTTCGGCGAGTGCACGGTGGTCGTGCCGCCCAACGTCGACGTCACCACCGTGGCCGACGTCAACGCCGGCGACGCGCTCGTCTTCGGCAAGCGCTCCGGCGGGCTCGCCGGCGAGCTGCGGGAGACCACCGACCTCGGCCCGGACGGCGCCGGCGGCGGCGCGCTGCGGCTCTACATCCACGTCAACGCCGGCAACCTGGAGGTGACCCGGTGAAGGCCCACCGCACCGACATCGTGTCGTTCGCCTTCGGGCTGATCTTCCTCGGCCTCGCCGCGTGGTGGCTGCTCGCGCAGCTGCTCGGGCTCGCCCTCCCGGCGGTGGGTTGGTTCCTGGCCGGCGCGCTGATCCTGATCGGCCTGCTGGGCCTGGTGGGCGCGCTGCGCTACGGGCGCGCCGACACGGCCCCACCCCGCGACGCCGCCGCCCCCGACGACGGCCCCGGGGCCTCGGAACCGGTCGGCTCCGCCTCGGCCCCGCCCGAGCCGTCGGGCCGCGTGGGGACGGACCAGCCCGCCGAGGTCGACCCGACCCGCTGGGACCTCGACCGGCCCGCGCCGGCCGACGAGCCGACGGCGTGGGGCGGCCGGCGCTCCGACTGGGGCGAACCGACCGACTGGGGCACGCGGTCCGAGTGGGACGTCTCCGCGCCGACGACCGGCGCACCGACGACGGCCGGATGGCCGCCGAGCGGACCGACGACGGAGGAGCCGGCCACCGCCGGACCGACGACGGAGGAGCCGGCCACCGCCGGACCGACGACGGAGGAGCCGACGGCCACCGGGCAGACGACGGACGGGCCGACGGCAGGCGGACTCCGGGCCGGGGGCGAGGCCGACGAGTGGCCGACGGAGGCCGTCACCGACGTCCGGCCCGAGGCGGTGGAGGACCGCGCCGCCGACGAGGGCGCGCCGCAGCGGCACACCGACCGGTCGCTGGCCGACGAGGAACGCCCGCGCGGCTGACCACAGCGGTGCGGACGCTGTCGGCGGCGGCCTATGCTGGCCGTGGAGAACTCGCCCTCCGCCGGCCGGCCCGCGCCGACCTGGCCGCCGCGCCGGCCGGACCGCGCCGCCGTGGCGGTCCCGCCGCGATTCCCGTCTCTACCCCGTCAGGAGTCCGTCCGACATGACGCAGTCCCCCGCCGTGCGCACCTCCGGCCGCTCCGGTCCGGTCCGCATCGGCGAGCGAGCCGCCCGTACCCTCGTCTCCGAGCTCGCCCGGATCAACGACCCGAAGGCCGCGCTGCTGGTCGGCGCGACGCCCGAGTCCGCGGTGCTGGCCGCGGCGATCGACGCGCTGCTGCCCGGCGACACCCTCACCCTGGTGCCCGCCGGGTCGGCGTCCGCGGCGGCCCTGCGCGAGCACGTCACCGCCCAGGGCCGCTGGGTGGCCGACCGGGTCCGAGTGGTCGACACCCTCGCCGAGGCCGAGCCCGCCGCGGTGGTCGTCGCCGCGGAGCCGCTCACCGGCACGGCCGACGAGACCCGCGCCACCGTCGAGGGCCTGACGAAGTACCTCACCGACGGCGCGGTGCTGAGCGTGGCCACGACCGCCACGCCGGGGCGCACCGCGGGCGCGGCCGCCGAGTTGGACCGGCAGGGTGCGCTGTACGGCGTCGGCGTCGACCTGGTGCTGCGCAACACGCCGCCGCTGCGGGTGTACCGGCTCCGCTACACCCCGGCCGACGCCGCGTCGGCGGTCGGGCTGGCCCCGGCGTACCGCCCGTCCAGCGTCCCGCTGACCCGCGGCATGCACATCGACTCCAACGGGGTGGCCGCAGCCGGCATCGCGCTGGGCCTGGCCGCGGTGGCCCGGGCCACCCGGCCGAAGTCGAAGCTCTGGCTGCTCCCGGCCCTGGCCGCCGCCCCGGTGGCCGCCTTCTTCCGGGACCCGGAGCGCGACGTACCGGAGGACGCGTCGGCGGTGGTCGCCTCGGCCGACGGTCGGGTGCTGTCGGTGCAGCGGCTGCACGACGAGCGCTTCGGCGAGGGTGAGTGGCTGCGGATCGCGGTCTTCCTGTCGGTGCTGGACGTGCACGTCAACCGTGCCCCGGTGGCCGGCAAGGTGGTCGACTACTTCGTCGCCGACGGTGGCTTCGCCAACGCCATGAAGCCGGCGGCGGAGCACAACGTGGCCGCGTATACGGTGCTGGACACCGCGCACGGCACGGTGGTCGTGGCGCAGCGCACCGGCCTCATCGCCCGGCGGATCGTGCAGCGGGCGCCGATCGGCGCGCTGCTGGCCCGGGGCGAGCGCTTCGGCCTGATCCGGTTCGGCTCGCGCACCGACGTCTACCTGCCGGCCGACGCCGCGGAGCCGCTGGTCGGCCCCGGGGACAAGGTCGTCGGGGGTTCGAGCGTCATCGCCCGCTGGCGCTGACGGACCGGACGGACGACACGAAGAAGGGGCGCCGCGGATCGCGGCGCCCCTTCTCGCGTACGTGCCTCAGGCGGTGCGACGCTGACGCAGCCAGAGCACCGGGCCGCTGACCAGGTAACCGACCACGATCAGGGCGAAGGTGAGCCGGATGTCGATCAGCGCGCCGATCACCGGGGCCAGCCACAGCCACGGCGGCAGCTTCACCAGCCGGGCGAGCTTCGCGTAGGGGAAGCTGGAGACCATGGCGAAGGCCAGCAGCGCCACGCCGGCGACCAGGACGATGCCCGGCACGGGCAGCCCGATGGCGACGGTCAGGGCGAGCACGGCGGCCGCCATGGTGGTGGGCACGCCGCAGAAGAACCTGCCGTCCTTCGGCGAGACGTTGAACCGGGCGAGCCGGATCGCCGCGCACGCCGCCACGAGGGCGCAGGCCACCGCGGCGGCCGGTGTCGAGACCGAGCCGGCCAGCGAGGCGTAGACGACCACCGGGGCGGCGAGGCCGAACGAGCACATGTCGGCCAGCGAGTCCATCTGCGCGCCGAACGGGCTGGCCACGCCGAACTTGCGGGCGAGCGCGCCGTCGAGGCCGTCGAAGATGACGCAGGCGATCAGGAAGAGCGCGGCGACGCGCACCTCGCCCTGCATCGCCAGGAAGATGGCCAGCATGCCGAGCATCAGGCTGCTGAGGGTGCAGGCGTTGACCACCGCGAACTTCATCCGGCGGGCGACCGTCCGCTCGCCCGGAAGCAGCGGGATCGACATCGCGGCATCGTCGTCGACCGGTGTCGTGGGGCCGAGGGCGGGGCTGACCGGGACGATCGAGGCGACCTCGGCGCGCTCGACGCGGGTCAACCCGTTGCGGCGGCGCGGCCGGTCGGCGTAGCGGTGCTCGGGCATCGACAGGTCGCTGCCTCCGTGCAGGTCACCGTCGCGGCGCCCCACCCGGACCAGCAGCACCTGCCGGGCGAGCGTGCTGCTGCGGCGCAACGGGCCCGCCCAACGACGCCCTGCGGGACGCGGACTGTCAGTGGTACGACGCCGGCGCCATGGGGCTCTCGGCACGTTTCCTCCATCACCGGATCGGCTTACCGCCGCGAGGGCGGGTGTCCGGCTGTCTCGTGCCGGACCTTTCTGGCCCGGCAGCCGTTTTGCGGAGTACACCATCGCATAGGGGAACGGGGGTTGGCGATAGCTGCCGGCGGTACTTATATCTGGTCTAACCGCTCGAACCGCGCTCTTATTCCCATCTCGGGCTCCATCGCCCGTTTCCTCCACCAACCCCACATCGAATGTACCGGACCCCGTCTCCACCGGCTCGGTGAGCGGGCGTCAGGGACGCCGATGTCCGGTTACGGACGGCCGGCGGCGGGGCCCCCGGCCAGCGCCAGTACGGCGATCTCGGTCAGCGGCAGCCCGAGGAGCTGCCCGGGCGTGAACCAGGCCGCCCGGGCGGTGGAGCCGCCGGCGAGTTCGGTCACCCGTGGCTCGGTGGGCACGTCGACCGCCACCCGGTAGACCACCCGGACGCCGTGCCAGTCGAGCGGGCGTCCCTCCGGGCCCAGCGCGGCCGGATTGTGCAGGTTGTCGACGCCGACCAGCTCGACCACCCGACCGAGCTGACCGGACTCCTCGACCAGCTCGCGCAGCAGGGCGGACACGGGCTGCTCGCCGTGGTCGGTCCCGCCGCCGGGCAGGTGCCACCGGCCCGCGCCCGGATAGCCGTCGGCGATCATGGTGAGCAGCACCCGGCCGGCGGGGTCCGTGACCAGGCCGTACGCCCCGAAGCGCTGCCGCCGGTCGGGCGGGAGCGCGGCGGCGGGCTCGGTCGCCGACGAACGGGGCAGATCGGACGGCAGGGGCGTCACGGGCAGGTCGAGCAGCTCGGCGGTGAACGGCATCAGCGGCACCGCCGCCGCCTCGTCGGTCGTGAACCAGCCCAGCTCGTCGCTGCCGCCGGCCTGCGCCGGTCGCTGCTCGCCGCCGCGCGCGACGACGTCGAATACCAGGCGGTCGGTGTGCACCTCGACGCCGGCGTCCCGGAAGGTCGTCACGTCGGCGAGCGCGGCCCGCAGCCCCGTCACCTCCACCGTGAGGCCGGTCTCCTCGGCGAACCCACGGACCACCGCGTGCGCCGGATGCTCGGCGTGCTCGACCCCGCGCCCGGGAAGCTGCCAGACGCCCGGGAACGGGCACGAGCCCGAGCCGCGGGCCAACAACACCCGCCCGTCCGAACGCCGACACACCCCGTACGCGCCGACCCGCCGCCGCTGCTCCACCCGCTCGCACTCCCCCGCCTGCCCAGCCGCTCCCGGGTTGCCCCGTCGATCATGAGGCTAGTCGCAGCGCAGCTCGCGCGCCGCCCGGTCAACCTCATGATCGGCGAACGGGAGGCAGGGGGTGGGAGAGTCAGGCCAGGCGGGCGGCCTGGACGGCCTCCGCCGTCACCTCGGTCAGCCGGTCGGTCGGCAGGGCCCCCAGCTCGTCGCGGGCGAACCAGCGGGCCTCACAGGTGGAACCGCCGACGTCGGCGACGGTGGGCGGAGCGGGCTTGTCGACGACGACCCGGTAGAAGGCGCGTACGCCGTGCCAGTCGATCGGGTAGCCCTCAGGGCCGAGGGAGGCGGCATCGCGGTGGCTGGCCACGCCGAGCAGCTCGACGAGGCGGCCGTTCTGCCCGGTCTCCTCGACCAGCTCCCGGATCAGGGCGGCGCCGGGCTGCTCGCCGTAGTCGGTGCCGCCGCCGGGCAGGTGCCAGCAGCCCGCGCCCGGGTAGCCGTCGGAGACGCGGGTGAGCAGCACCCGCCCGTCCGGGTCGGTCACCACGGCGTACGCGGCGAAGCGCTGGGCGCGGTGCAGCCCGTCGGGGCCGGGCACGGCGTAGAACGAGGGGAACTCCGGCGCCTCGTCCGGCACGATGTCGGCCGACGAGGCGGGCAGGCCCAGCGCCCGGGCGGTGAACGAGCGCAGCGGCAGCTCGCGCGCCTCCGCCGGGGTGAACCAGCGGGCCAGGTCGGTGGGCCGGTCGACCCGGTCGGCGAGCGTCCCGCCCCGCACCGAGACCTGGTAGATCAGGCGGTCGGTGTGGATGGTGATGCCCCGCTCCGGCAGCGCCCGCATGTCGGCGAGCACGTCGTGCAGGCCGGCGACGGTGACGGAGAGGCCGGTCTCGGCGGCGGTCTCCCGGACGACGGTGTGGTGGGGGTCCTCACCGTGGTCGACCGCCCCGCCGGGCAGCGACCACGTGCCGGGGGTGCCGGAGCGCTCCGATGCGCGGACCAGCAACACCCGGCCGACTGAATCAGCACAAACTGCGTATGCCGCGATCCTGCGGAGCGGCTCCAGCATGGTGGTCACGGGGCCAAATTCTCCTCGGCCCAGGTTGTCTCCATCGATAAGAGTCAGATTCCTGACTGAATGCTCGCGCCTCAGGGCCGGCTCAGGGTAGGGATCCGGGCGGTCACCGAGGCCGACCCGACGACCGGCGCGGACCGTGGAGACATGACCTACACCACCCCGCCCCAGCCCCCGTACAAGCAGCTGCGCCGGCCCGTCACGGACCGGATGGTCGCCGGCGTGGCCAGCGGCCTCGGCCGGTACTTCGCCGTCGACCCCACCCTGGTCCGGGTGGTGTTCGCCGTCGTCGGCCTGCTCACCGGCGGGCTCGCGCTGCTCGCGTACCCGATCATGTGGTTCCTGATGCCCGAGGAGCCGGCCGGCGCGCCGGCCTGGCCGCACCCGGCGCAGGCCGCGTCGACCACCGTGCCGCCGGCCGACGGCGCGCAGCCGGCACCGCCGGCCTACCCGCCGGCGGCGTGAGGCGGGATCACTCCCACTCGATCGTGCCCGGCGGCTTGCTCGTCACGTCCAGCACGACGCGGTTGACCTCGGCGACCTCGTTGGTGATCCGGGTGGAGATCCGGGCGACCACCTCGTAGGGCAGCCGGGACCAGTCGGCGGTCATGGCGTCCTCGCTGGAGACCGGCCGCAGCACCACGGGGTGCCCGTAGCTGCGGCCGTCGCCCTGCACCCCGACGCTGCGCACGTCGGCCAGGAGCACGACCGGGAACTGCCAGACGCCCCGGTCCAGGCCGGCGGCGGTCAGCTCCTCCCGGGCGATCAGGTCGGCCCTGCGCAGCAGGTCGAGCCGCTCCCGGTCGACCGCGCCGATGATGCGGATCGCCAGGCCCGGGCCCGGGAACGGGTGCCGCCAGACCATCGCCTCGGGCAGGCCGAGCTGGAGGCCGAGCGCGCGGACCTCGTCCTTGAACAGCGTGCGCAGCGGCTCGACCAGGGCGAACTTCAGGTCCTCCGGCAGGCCGCCGACGTTGTGGTGGCTCTTGATGTTGGCGGTGCCGGTGCCGCCGCCGGACTCGACGACGTCCGGGTAGAGGGTGCCCTGCACGAGGAACTCGACGTCGCCGTGGGCGGCGACCTCCCGCGCGGCGGCCTCGAAGACCCGGATGAACTCGCGGCCGATGATCTTCCGCTTCTGCTCCGGGTCGGTGACCCCGGCCAGGGCCCCCAGGAACCGGTCGGCCGCGTCGACCACCTTGAGCTTGATGCCGGTGGCGGCAACGTAGTCCTTCTCCACCTGCTCGGCCTCACCGGCGCGCAGCAGGCCGTGGTCGACGAAGACGCAGGTGAGCTGGTCGCCGACGGCCCGGTGCACCAGCGCGGCGGCGACGGCCGAGTCGACCCCGCCGCTCAGGCCGCAGATGACCTCCTTGTCGCCGACCTGCTCGCGGATGCGCGCGACCTGCTCGTCGATGATGTTCTCGGGCGTCCAGGTCGGCTCGATCCCGGCGATGTCGTGCAGGAAGCGGCGCAGCATCTCCTGGCCGTGCGCGGTGTGCCCGACCTCCGGGTGGAACTGCACGCCGGCGCGGCGGCCGGCCACGTCCTCGAACGCGGCGACCGGCGCGCCCGCCGACTCGGCGGTCACCGTGAAGCCCGCCGGGGCCTCGGTCACGCAGTCGCCGTGGCTCATCCAGACCGGCAGGTCGCCGGGCAGCTCGCGCAGCAGCACCCCGGCCTCGGGACGGGCGCGCAGCGGGGTGCCGCCGTACTCGCGGTTGCCGGTGCGGGCCACCGTGCCACCGAGGGCCTGGGCCATCGCCTGGAAGCCGTAGCAGATGCCGAAGACCGGCACCCCGGCGTCGAACATGCCGGCGTCGATCTGCGGGGCGCCCGGCGCGTAGACGCTCGACGGGCCGCCGGACAGGATGATCGCGGCCGGGTCCTTCGCGAGCATCTCGGCGACCGGCATCGAGTGCGGCACGATCTCGGAATAGACGTTGGCCTCACGCACCCGACGCGCGATGAGCTGGGCGTACTGGGCTCCGAAGTCCACCACGAGGACGGGGCGAGGCGTGCTCATGGCAGCAGATCCTACCGACGGCACCCGCGCCACCCCCGCCGGTCCGTCACCGCGCCGCCGCGGTGATCCCCCCGCGAGGGCGGGCGACGTCGTCCTCGACCGCCGGGGCGTACCCCTCGGCGGCGCTGACCTTGCGCGCGATGACGCTGAGCAGCACGCCGTAGATCACCTTGGAGGTGATGTCGGCCACGGTGTAGGTGATCTGCCTCGCCACCACCCCGTCGGCGGAGTCCCACATCGCCGGCATCAGATAGGCACCCGGGTAGAGCAGCCAGGAGACGAGCACCAGCCACCAGACGGCGCGCGCGGGGCCCCGGGCGGACTCCGGCAGCCGGGCCAGGCTGCCGAAGATGACCCGGGCGACCAGGACGAGCAGGAACAGGAAGAACGCCGTGCTGACCAGGCCCCAGATCCAGTACGGGGCCGAGCGGTCCACCTCGTAGAACTGCCCGGCGTAGCCGGTGTAGATCATCCCGAGGCCGCCGACCACGAACATCGCCCAGTTGAGGTGGAACGCCCGACCGGTGATCCCCAGCACGATGAGCAACTGGATCAGCAGGACGGGGACGTCGATGGACCAGTTCATGTACCGGTAGCCGTTGGAGAAGAGCACGTCCGTCTGGACGTAGGCCGTCCCGTTCCAGGTGAACGCCTGGCGCCAGCGTTCCGAGAGCACCCACAGCTCGAAGAAGGCCGACACCATCACCACGGCGGAGAGCACCGAGGCGAGCTGGTAACGCGGTGCGGCGGAGCCGCGGGTCGCGAGGAAGTAGACGAGCCCGGCAGCCATCACCGCGAAGCCCAGGGTGAGCACGTGGGACACCAGCGTGTACTGGATCACGTTGTAACCGAACAGGTTCTCGACGTTCACGGCGACCTCACGGCTTTCTTCGCGGCACGAACCGCCGCCATTGCCCACTTAGTGGCTTTTGACGCGTATAGGTTATCTGTGCCAGCCGGCACCGGACTCCCGAACGAGATCTCCACCGGCGTGCCGGCAGCGGCGCCCCGCTCACCTCCGGGCCGCCACAAGCGCCGCCCGACGGGCGCGGCGCCGCCCAGAACCGGCCGAGGAGCGGACATGACCGAGTGGTGGCTGTGGACGTACGTGGCCGCCATGGCGGGCGGGGTCCTGCTGTTCAACCGGTGGCGCGCGGACCCACGGGGAGTTCCGCGCAGCGAATACCGGGTGGCGATCGCGATCCCGCTCTGGTCCGGCTTCTGGTATCTCGTCATGGCGCTCGGCGGCGGACGGGCGGAGGTGGCCGGCCACACGGTCTACTGGGCGCGCTACGTCGACTGGGTGGTCACCGCCCCGCTGTTGCTGGTGGCCCTGATGCTGACCGGCACGCATTCCCTGCCCGGACGCCGCTGGCGGTTGATGACCGCCCTCGTCGGGGCGAACGTGGTGGTGATCCTCAGCGGCCTGGCAGCCGATCTCACCGCGAACGCCACATCCCGCTACGGCCTGTACGCGATCGGGATGCTGTCCCTGCTCGCGGTCTTCGCTCTGGTCTGGGGACCGCTGCGCGCCCACGCCCACCGCCAGCCGGAACGGATCGCGGCCGTCTACACGGAGGCTGCCCTTCTGCTCAGCGTGCTCTGGGTCGGTTACCCGCTGTTCTGGCTCCTCGGCCCGTCCGGGGTGGGCCTGCTCGGTTCCACCACCACGAGCATGCTCTTCGTCGGGCTGTCCATCCTGTCGAAGGTGGGCTGGAGCATCGTCGATCTCAGCCGGCTACGCACCCTGTCCGACCGTGGTCACCTCACCGTCGTCTGACCCGGCCAGGGGCGTCGCCCCTCCGGTGCCGGTGGCCCAGGAAGGGGCCCGTCCCCGACGCCGACCGTCGTCCGCGTACGGAACCGGGGCGCCGGCGCAGCCGGACCGGCTGCTGCGAGGTGCCGGGACCGCCTCGCAGTTCGCGCTCGGCGGGCTGCTGGCGCTGGCGCCGCTGATCGGCGCCGCCGGGCTGGGCGGCTCGCCGGCCTTCCTGGTCGCCGGGCTGCTCCTCGGGCTCCCGCACGGCGCGGTCGACCACCTCGTGCCCGCCTGGCTGTCGGCACGCGTCCGGCCGATGCCGGCGCGCGTGGCGCTGCTGGTGGTCTACACCGCCGTGGCCGGTGCCGGGCTGGTGGCCTTCCAGGCCGCGCCGGACGTGGCGCTGGTCGGGTTCCTCGTCGTGTCGGTCGTCCACTTCGGCACCGCCGACGTGGCGTTCCACGCCGAGCGGGACCGGCGGCCCACCCGCGTGACGGTGGCCGCCACGCTCGCATACGGCGGACCGCCGGTGGTCGTTCCGTTGGCGCTCTGGCGGGACCAGGTCGACCCGGTGCTGGCCGCTGTCTCCCCTCGGGTCCCGGGCCTGATCGCCGTCGAGGTGCGGGCACTGGCGTTGGCCACCGTGCTGTACGCGGTCGTGCTCACCGTGAGCCGGGACCTGCGTGCCGGACGCACCCGCGACGCGGCCGAACCCGTCCTCCTCGTCGCACTGTTCGGCACCGTGCCGCCGGCCCTGGCCATCGGTGCGTACTTCGCGCTCTGGCACTCCTGCCGCCACGTCGCCCGGTTGCTGCGGCACGACCCGCGCAACACGGCAGACCTGGCGACCGGACGGGTCGGACCGCCGCTGCGTCGCTTCGCCCGACAGGCCGCGGTTCCCACGGTGCTCGCCGTCGTCGCCCTGATCGCCCTGGTCACCTGGCCCGGCCACCGGGCGGACCCGCTGCCCGCGACGTTCGCCGTGCTGGCCGCGCTGACCCTCCCGCACGCGGCGCTGGTCGCCTGGACGGACCGACGCGGGTCCGGGCCCCCGGGCCGGGCGGGTGGCGGGCTGCTCCCCCACCGGGGCACCCGGCGCCGCAGTTGACCGGGCGCCGGGCCCTGGTCACGTCCGCAGGGCGCCCGGGGCGTCCGGGGGGACGGCGGGGTGGCGCGGCGGCACCGGGGGAAGGCGACGGTACGGCGAGCCCACGGGCGGTCTCGGGTCCTGCTCGCCCTTGTTGGGCCAGAACGACATCGCCCGCTCCGCCTGGGCGGTGATGGTCAGCGACGGGTTCACCCCGAGGTTCGCCGACACCGCCGCCCCGTCGACCACGTGCAGCCCCGGGTGGCCGAAGACCCGGTGCCACGGGTCGATGACGCCGTCGGCCGGGGTGGCGCCGATCACGGCCCCGCCGAGGATGTGCGCGGTCAGCGGGATGTCGAACGGCTCGGTCAGCGCGCCGCCGGGCGTACCGCCGATCTCCTCGGCCAGTAGGCGCGCCGCCTCGTTGCCGGCCGGGATCCAGGTCGGGTTGGGCGCGCCGTGCCCCGGCCCGGAGACCAGGCGCCGGCCGAGCAGGCCCCGCCGCAGCCGGGTGGTCAGCGAGTTGTCCGCCGACTGCATGACCAGGGCGATCACCGTACGCTCCGACCAGCCGCGCACCGAGGCCAGCCGGGCCGCCGTGCCGGGCTGACGCAGCAGGGTCCCCAGCCAGCGGCGTACCCGGTGCGGCCCGCCGTCGACCAGCAGCGACTGGAGCAGCCCCATCGCGTTGGAGCCCCGCCCGTAGCGGACCGGCTCGATGTGGGTCTGCGGGTCGGGGTGGAACGAGCTGGTGATCGCCACCCCCTCGGTGAAGTCCAGCCCCTGCTCGCGGGCCCGCCGGCGGGGTACCGAGGCGCCGAGGATCGCCTCCGAGTTGGTCCGGGTCAGCTCGCCGAGGCGGGGCGAGAGCGCGGGCAGCGCACCCTCCGCCCGCATCGAGTGCAGCAGCCGCTGGGTGCCGAGCGCGCCTGCGGCGAAGACCACCTGGTCGGCGTGGATCACCTGCCGCCGCGTACGCAGCCAGGCCCCGGTACGCACGGTGTGCACCGCGTACCCGCCGCCCTCGGCCGGGCGCACGGCGGTGACCGTGGTCAGCGGGTGCACCCGCGCGCCCAGCCGCTCGGCCAGCCACAGGTAGTTCTTGACCAGCGTGTTCTTCGCCCCCTGCCGGCAGCCGGTCATGCACCCCCCGCAGTGCGTGCAGCCGGTGCGCTCCGGCCCCGCGCCGCCGAAGTACGGGTCGGCGGCCCGCCGGCCGGGACTGCCGATGAACACGCCGACCGGGGTGGCGTGGTAGGTGTGCCCCACCCCCATCCGGTCGGCCACCGCCCGCATCGCCCGGTCCGCGCGGGTGACCAGCGGGTACGTGGTGGCGCCGAGCATCCGCTTCGCCTGGTCGTAGTGGCGGGCCAGCTCGTCGCGCCAGTCGGTGACGTCCCGCCACTGCGGGTCGTCGTAGAAGGCGTCCAGCGGCTCGTAGAGCGTGTTGGCGTAGACCAGCGAGCCGCCGCCGACCCCGGCGCCGGAGAGCACCAGCACGCCGCCGCCGGCCTTCCGGTCGGCCGGGCGCAGCAGGGTGAGCCGCTGGAGGCCGTAGCAGCCGAGGCGGGGCGCCCACAGGAACCGCCGCAGCCGCCAGGAGGTCTGCGGGAACTCGTCGTCGGCGAAGCGCCGGCCCGCCTCCAGCACCCCGACGGAATAGCCCTTCTCCGCCAGCCGCAGCGCGGTGACGCTGCCGCCGAAGCCGGACCCGATGACGAGCACGTCGTACCGCATGACCGCATCATTACCGCTCAGTAGCCATCGCGCCAGCGCCCGTTTTCGCGGGATCATGCACGCGGTCCGCGATCCGGAGGCGCCCGCCCGCAACTCGGTGCCCCCGTCCGGACGTTGTCAACACGGGGGTGTCGCATGACGGAGCGGACAGGGGCACCACGCCCGCGCTGGATGCTGGGGCTGGCCGTCCTCGCGGCCGTGGTCCTGGTGGCCGTGGGCACGCTGGTGGTGACCCGGCTCGTCCGCGACGACGGGCCGCAGCGCGGCGGCGGGCCGACGGCTGCCACCGGGACACCGCAGGCGAGCCCCACGCCCAGCCCGAGCCCGACCGTGCCGCCGGGCGCCGGCATCACCGGCCCGCTCAACCTCCTGCTCGTCGGGGTGGACACCCGGGTCAGCGTGCCGGGCTGGGAGCCGCACGGCGACGCCGTACTGGTGCTGCACGTGCCGAAGGGTCTCGACCGCGCGTACCTCTTCTCCCTCCCCCGCGACCTGCTGGTCGACATCCCGGCCTTCCCGAAGGCCGGCTACCGCGGCGGGAAGACCAAGCTCACCCACGCGATGAGCTACGGCAGCCGGGTGCCCGGCAAGCCCAAGCAGCCGAGCACCGCCCAGGGGTACGAGCTGCTGCGGAGCACGGTCAGCGGCTACACCGGGCTGCGCTTCGACGCCGGTGCGGTGCTCACCTTCAACGGCTTCGACCGGCTCGTGGACAGCCTCGGCGGGGTGGACCTCTACGTCGACCAGCGGGTGGTCTCGCTGCACCGCCGCCCCGACGGCCGGCACCGGGAGCCCGCGCCGGGCGGCGGCGGCTACGTCGGTCCGCAGATGGTGTACGAGAAGGGCGAGCGGCACCTCACCGGCTGGCAGGCGCTGGACTACGCGCGGCAGCGCTACGTCACCGGCGGCGGCTACGCCCGGCAGCGCCACCAGCAGCAACTGATCAAGGCAATGGCCACGAAGATCCTCGACGAGAACCTGGCCCGGCAGCCGGAACGCGTCCAGCAGGTGGTCGACGCGCTCGGCGACACCCTGGTCTACGCGGGCGGGCCGCGCGTCGTCGACGTGGCGTACGCCCTCGGCGGGCTCACGCCGGAGAGGTTCGTGCTGGTCGACCTGCCCGGCGCGGGCGTGGGCCGGGGCAGCGCCTACCGGGGCGAGGAACTCACGTCGACGGGGCGGAAGTTCCTCACCGAGCTGCGCGCCGGCCGGGCGGACGCCTACCTGGCCGCCAACCCGAAGCTGCGCATCACGCGCTGACCACCGTCACCGGCGCTCGGGGCGCACGGGCACCGTCACCGGCGCTCGGGGCGCGCGGGGCGCTGGGTGCCGTACAGCCACGCCTCGAAGAGGTCGTCGAGCTGCTCACCCGAGACCCGCTCGGCCAACGCGACGAACTCGGCCGTGGTCGCGTTCGCGTCGCGCTTCTGCGCCGCCCAGGTCTTCAGGATCTCGAAGAACGCCTTGTCGCCGACGGCCACCCGCAGCGCGTGCACGGTCATCCCGCCGCGCTGGTAGACCGACTCGCTGAACAGGTTCTCCGCCCCCGGCTCGCCCGGCGGCGTACGCCACACCTGGCCGGACGAGCCGGCGTAGCGGACGTCGAACGCCTGCTGGGCGGTACGCCCGCCGTCGTGCTCGGCCCACAGCCACTCCGCGTACGTGGCCAGGCCCTCGTTGAGCCAGATGTCCTGCCACTTCGCCAGCGACACGCTGTTGCCGAACCACTGGTGCGCCAGCTCGTGGGCCACCACGCCGGTGTTCTCGCCCCGGGAGAAGAAGCTCGCGCCGTAGACCGGGCGGCTCTGCGTCTCCAGCGCGTACCGGATCCGGTCGTCGGCGACCACGACGCCGCCGTACGCCCCGACCGGGTACGGCCCGAACACGCTCTCCAGGTAGTCGGCCACCTCGACCGTGCCGGCGATCGACCGGTCCGCCGCGCCCTTCGGCAGGTCCGTGGTGACCGCGTGGAACACCGGCCGTCCCTTGTGCTCGCCCTCGGTGATCCGGAACCTGCCGATGACCACGGTGCTCAGGTAGCTCGCCATCGGGCTGCGCTCGGCCCACTTCCAGGTGGTCCAGCCGCCGGTCGTGCTCTTCCCCGCCGGCACGCCGTTGCTGACCGCCGTCAACCCCTCCGGCACGGTGATCTCGATGTCGTACGTGGCCTTGTCCGAGGGGTGGTCGTTGACCGGGAACCACGTGCTCGCCGACTCGGGCTGCCCGAGGGCGATGGCCCCGTCCTCGGTGTGCAGGAAGCCACCGACGCCGAGTGCCTCGTTGCGCAGCGGCTCCGGCTCGCCCTCGTACACGATCTCGGCGACGAAGCCGTTGCCGGCGATCAGGCCGCGGGCCGGCGTGACGACCAGCTCGTCGCCCTTGCGGCCGTGCTTCGCCGGGGCCCCGTCCACCGTCACGGACCGCACGGTCAGCCCGGCCAGGTCCAGGTTGAACGCGGACAGGTCACTGGTCGCCGCCGCCTGCACGGTGGTGGTTCCGCTCAGGCGGTCCTCCGCCGGGTCGTAGCGCACCTTGACGGTGTAGCGGCTGACGTCGTACCCGCCGTTGCCGTAGGTCGGGAAGTACTCGTCGCCGGAGCCGGCCGCCCCTGGGCTGAACTGACGCGACGCGCCCGGCGAGGCGGCGGCCGGGGTCGGTGCCGGGGTCGGCTCGTCGGCCGACCCGCACGCGGTCAGCCCGAGCGTCCCGGCCAGCAGCAGGCCGGTGCCCGCACACAGCGTCCGCCGCGACAGCGTCATCGCCTCGCCCCTCCCTGCGCCGCCGGCTGCCCCACCGGCCACGCCCTAGCGGACCCGCGCCCGGCGGGTGCCGCTCGCCCGGGCCGGCGGCGCGGAGGCGGCCGGCGCGAACCGGGCGGTGCGGCGCCGGGGTCCGGCGGCAGCCTACCGAGCGTCGCCGGGGGCCCGGACCCTGCCCGCCCGGCTCAGGGCAACGCGGGGGCGGTGCCGCCGACGAGCCAGGCGTCGAAGACCGGACGCAGGGGCCTCCCGGCGACCCGCTCGGCCAGCGCGACCAGGTCGTCGGTGGTGGCGTTGCCGTCGCGTCGCTCGGCGGTCCAGGTCCGCAGGATGCGGAAGAACGTGTCGTCGCCGACCGTACGGCGCAGGGCGTGCACGGCCAGCGCGCCGCGCTTGTAGACGGCCGCACCGAACAACCGGGACCGTCCGGGGTCGACGGACGGCCGGGACCAGTCGGTGCCGGCGTACTCCAGCTCGAAGGTGCGCTGCGCGGTGCGACCGCCGTCGTGCTCCTCCCACAGCCACTCCGCGTAGCTGGCGAAGCCCTCGTTGAGCCAGATGTCGCTCCACCGGCTCAGCGCCACGCTGTTGCCGAACCACTGGTGGGCCAGCTCGTGCGCGACCACGCCCAGGTTGGGCCGGCCGCCGCGGAAGAAGCCCGGCCCGTAGACCGGCCGCGACTGGGTCTCCAGCGCGTAGCCGACCCGGCCGTCGGTGACCACCACGCCGCCGTAGGAGTCGAACGGGTACGGCCCGAACCGGGTGGCCAGGAAGTCGGCGATCTCGCCGGTGCGGGCCAGCGAGGCGGCCTCCGGCCCGGTCGCCGGCAGGCTCGCCGGCACCGCCGTGACCATCGGCCTGCCGGCGTGCGTGCCGCTCTGCACCCGGTAGTCGCCGATCACCAGGGTCGTCAGGTAGCTGGCCATCGGCGCCCGCTCGGCCCAGCGCCAGGTCGTCCAGCCGTCGGCGCTCGTCCGTTGCCCCGGCACCCCGTTGCTCAGCGCGGCCAGCCCCTCCGGGACGGTCACCTCGATGTCGTACGTGGCCTTGTCGGACGGGTGGTCGTTGACCGGGAACCAGGTGGCCGCCGACCAGGGCTGGCCGAGCGCGATCGCCCCGTCGGCGGAGTGCAGGAAGCCGCCGCTGCCGAGCTGCCCGTCGGTCTTCGCCGCCGGCACGCCGGAGTAGTCCACCTCGACGGTGAACCGGGCGCCCCGGGAGAGCCCGTCGCGCGGGGTGACCACCAGCTCGTCGCCGTCGCGGGCGGACCCGGCCGGCCGGCCGTCGACGGCCACCCGCGACACGTCCAGCCCGGCGAGGTCCAGGTTGAACCGGGACAGCGCCGCGGTCGCGGTGGCCGTGAGCGTGGCCCGCCCGGAGAGCCGGTCGGTCGCCGGGTCGTAGCGCACGGCGAGGCGGTAGCCCGCGACGTCGTAGCCGCCGTTGCCGGCCCCCGGCACGTACGGGTCGGCGAGGTCGGCCGCTCCCGGCCGGAAGTCGCCCCGCTCGTCGCCGCCGTCGGTGCAGGCCGCGAACACCAGCGCCGCGACGACGGCGACGGCGAGCGCGGGACGGATCCGACGGCGGGTACGACGCACCGGCCGAGCCTATCGGCGCGGCCGGTGCGGGTGGTGCTGCTTGCGCAGGTCAGCGGTCGAGGACCAGGCCGACCTTCTGGAACTCCTTGAGGTCGCGGTAGCCGCACTTGGCCATCGCGCGGCGCAGGCCGCCGAAGAGGTTGAGCTGGCCGTCCGGCTCGTCGGCCGGGCCGAAGAGCAGCTGCTCCATCGAGCCGAGCGGGTCGCCGGCGGTCTCGAACGCGCCCCGGGGCAGCGACGGGTGGCTGGCGGCGGAGTGCCACCAGGCGCCACCGGCCGGCGCCTCGGCACAGAGCGACAGCGGCTCGCCGAGCATCACCGCGTCGGCGCCGCAGCCGAGGGCCTTGGCGATGTCGCCCGAGGTCTGGATGTCGCCGTCGGCGATCAGGTGCACGTACCGGCCACCGGTCTCGTCGAGGTAGTCCCGGCGGGCGGCCGCCGCGTCGGCGATGGCGGTCGCCATCGGCACCCGGATGCCCAGCACCGACTCGGTGGTGGACCACTCGTCGCCGCCGATGCCGACGATCACGCCGGCCGCGCCCGTACGCATCAGGTGCAGGGCGGTCTTGTAGTCGGTGCAGCCGCCCACGACGACCGGGAGGTCCAGGTCGGCGATGAACTCCTTCAGGTTGAGCGGCTCGTCGGTGGTCGAGACGTGCTCGGCGGAGACGATGGTGCCCTGGATGACCAGGATGTCCACGCCGGCGTCGAGGATCACCGGGGCCAGCGCCAGGGTGTGCTGCGGGGAGACCCGCACCGCCACCGTGCCGCCGCCGGCGCGCAGCTCGCGCACCCGCTCGGCGATCAGGTCGGGGCGGATCGGCTCCGCGTACACCTCCTGGAGCCGCTTGGTGGTGCGGGCGTCCTCGTCGAGCCCGGACAGCTCCTCCAGGACCTTGGTCGGGTTCTCGTAGCGGGTCCACAGGCCCTCGACGTTGAGCACGCCGAGACCGCCGAGCTGGCCGAGCCGGACGGCGGAGGCCGGGCTCATCGTCGCGTCCGAGGGGTGCCCGACGCAGGGGATGCCGAACTGGTACGCGTCGAGCTGCCAGGCGGTGGAGACGTCGTCGACGTCCCGGGTCCGGCGGCTCGGCACGATGGCGATGTCGTCCAGGTGGTAACCGCGCTGCGCGGTCTTGCCCAGCCCGATCTCGACCACGTCACGCATGGGGGACTCCAGTTGTCGCAGGGGGATGGTCAGCGGGAGTGGTAGTTGGGCGCCTCGACCGTCATCTGGATGTCGTGCGGGTGGCTCTCCTTGAGCCCGGCCGCCGTGATCCGGATGAGCTGACCGCGGCGGTGCAGCTCGGGGATGCTCTCCGCGCCGACGTAGCCCATCGCCGCGCGCAGCCCGCCGGTGAGCTGGTGGGCGACCGCGGACAGCGGGCCCCGGTAGGGCACCTGGCCCTCCACGCCCTCGGGGACCAGCTTGTCCTCGGCCAGCACGTCCTGCTGGAAGTAGCGGTCCTTGGAGTAGGACTTGCCCTGGCCCCGGGACTGCATCGCGCCGAGCGAGCCCATGCCCCGGTAGGCCTTGTACTGCTTGCCGTTGATGAAGATCAGCTCGCCGGGGCTCTCCTCGCAGCCGGCCAGCAGGCTGCCCAGCATCACCGTGTCGGCACCCGCGACGAGCGCCTTGGCGATGTCGCCCGAGTACTGGATGCCGCCGTCGCCGATCACCGGGACGCCGGCCGGCCGCGCGGCCCGCGCGGCCTCCATGATCGCGGTGATCTGCGGTACGCCCACCCCGGCGACGATCCGCGTGGTGCAGATCGCGCCCGGGCCGACGCCGACCTTCACGCCGTCGGCGCCCGCCTCGACCAGCGCCTTCGCGCCGGCGTAGGTGGCGACGTTGCCGCCGACGATGTCGATCGTCACGTCCTTCTTGAGCTGGCGCACCATGTCCAGCACGGCCCGCTGGTGGCCGTGGGCGGTGTCCACGATCAGCACGTCGACGCCCGCGTCGACCAGCGCCCGGGCCCGCTTGTACGCGTCGTCGCCCACCCCCACGGCGGCGGCGACCCGCAGCCGGCCGGCGTCGTCCTTGGTGGCGTTCGGGTACTGCTCGCTCTTGGTGAAGTCCTTGACCGTGATCAGCCCGCGCAGCCGGCCCGAGTCGTCGACGATCGGCAGCTTCTCGACCTTGTGGCGGCGCAGCAGGTCGAGGGCGTCGTCCTTGCTCACCCCGACCGGGGCGGTGACCAGCGGGGTGTGGGTCATGATCTGGTGGACCGGGGTGGCCGGGTCGGAGACGAACCGCATGTCGCGGTTGGTGACGATGCCGACCAGCTGACCCTCGCCGTCCACGACGGGCACGCCGGAGATGCGGTAACGCCCGCAGAGGGAGTCGACGTCGCGCAGCGTGTCGTCGGGGCTGGCGGTCACCGGGTTGGTGATCATGCCGGACTCGGAGCGCTTCACCAGGTCGACCTGGAGCGCCTGGTCCTCCAGGGAGAGGTTGCGGTGCAGCACGCCGATGCCGCCCTGGCGGGCCATGGCGATCGCCATCCGGGCCTCGGTCACCGTGTCCATCGCGCTGGAGAGCAGCGGGATCGACAGGTCGATGTTGCGGGTCAGCTTCGTCACGGTGTTGACCCGGCTGGGCACCACGTCCGACTCGCCCGGCTGGAGCAGCACGTCGTCGAAGGTCAACCCGAGCGGAACCACCCGGGCGGAGCCGGCGGGCAGCTCCGGCAGGTGGCCGCCCAGCTCGCCGTTGTCGGCGCCGGCCGGAAGATCGGTGCTGGGCGAAAATTCCACGATTGCTCCCCTGAGCTGCTCGGACGGGCTTCAGCGAGGTGGCGCGGGCGGGCACCGGCACACGCCGGGTGACGGCGCGTCGTCCCATCGTACCCACCGGCCCGGGCCGTCCCCGGCCGGTGGCGGCCCAGGTCACCGGTAGCCGGGGGCGGACGCGGCCCCGGCGTTGGGTCTACGGTGAGGGGGTGCACGACGAGCCCATCGACCCCTTCAACGGCGACCCGGCCGATCCGGCAGCCGGCCTGCACGATCCGGGCGACGACGCCCCACTCGACCCGCTGACCGACGTCGAGCGACAGGACGTGCTGGAGGATCTCGCCGACCTGGAGATCTACCAGGCGCTGTTGGCGCCGATCGGGGTGCGCGGGCTGGTCATCGAGTGCGAGGACTGCCGGGAGCCGCACTACTTCGACTGGGACCTGCTGCGGGGCAACCTGCGCCACCTGCTCAGCTCGGGGCGTCCCCGGGTGCACGAGCCGGCCTACGACCCCGACCCGGACCACTACGTCACCTGGGACTACGCGCGCGGCTACGCCGACGGGGTGCACGACACGCTGACCGAGGGCACCGACGAGGAGCCCGACGCCGAACGCTGAGGCGGGCCGGGGCCGCGTCGGGTGGGCTCAGCCCGCCGCCCGGCTCAGCCCGCCGCCCGGCTCCGCGCGCCGGGGCCTTCCGGCGGTACGGCTCGGGCCACTCGCCCCGTTTCGCGCGCCGGGGGCCTTGCGGCGGGCCGTACGGCTCAGGCCACCAGGCCGGCGCGGAAGCCGGCCGCCACGGCGTGGGCGCGGTCGCGGGCGCCGAGCTTGCGGAACAGCCGCCGGGCGTGGGTCTTCACGGTGTCCTCCGAGACGAACAGCTCGCGGCCGATCTCGGCGTTGCTCTTGCCCTCCGCCATGCCCAGCAGCACCTGGAGCTCGCGTTCGGTCAGCCCGACCTGGGACCGGCCGCCGCGCTGACCGGGCCCGCCCCGCCGTCCCGCGGGCGCGGCCTCGGCCGGCTCGTCGGCGGCCTCGGCGGGGTCGTCGCCGCGCTGCGCCGGCACCACGGTCGGCGCGCCGCCGGAGCCGTCGGGGGACGTCGCCGACCAGGTGGGGCCGGGCTCGGCCGGCGCGCGCTTGGCCGTCGCGGTCCGGGCGGGACCGCCGACCGCGGCGGTGTCCCGGGCCGGGTCGGTGACCGCGCGCCGGGCCGGCCGTCCGGGTGCGGAGAGCAGCAGCAGGGCCTTGGCGACCGCGCTGGTCAGGTCGTGGTCGACGCCCTGGATCAGGCCCCGGGCGCCCGCGCTGATCGTGGCCGCGGCCGCCTCGGACTCCTCCGTGCCGAGCAGCAGCACGGAGGCCTGCGGCGCGCGGGCGAGCACCCGCCGGACGAAGCCCGCGCTGTCCGGCCGGGTGAGGGCGGTGTCCGCGAGCACCACGTCGGCCGGGCGCTCGGCCAGCCGCAACATCACCTCGGGATCGGAGACGGCCGTCCGCACCACGGCGGACAAACCGAGCCGTGCCGCCGCGGACGCGAGATGCTGCGCCGCGAGCGGGGTCCGAACGCACACGAGAACCGTACGCACAGTGGTCTCCTCTCCGCCCAAGAGCAGACCATGACCGGGTCGGGTCGCGAGGGGGTTCCGGCAATCCTCCGAACTTTTCCGACAAGTGGGGCATATGCCACCAGTTGCCGGAAGTTTTCGATCACAGGTGTGTGAGCCGGCGACCGCCCGGGTACTCCAGGCTCCAGGCCGGAAACGGCGCGCCTGCGCGGACCGTCGCCCGGACGCCGATTCACCAGGATCTGCGCGGTGCCGCGCGGGAGGAGGGGTGCTGATGTCGAACGTACGCAGACTGCCCGGACCCATCGTCGACCTCTGGGACTGGCAGCGGCTCGGTGCCTGCCGGGGCCGGGACAGCGCGCAGTTCTTCCACCCGGACGGGGAGCGCGGCTCGTCCCGCCTGCGCCGGGAGTCCGGCGCCAAGGCCGTCTGCCGCGCCTGCCCCGTACGGGCCGAGTGCGCCGCCCACGCCCTCGCCGTCCGCGAGCCGTACGGCGTGTGGGGCGGGTTCAGCGAGTCGGAGCGGCTGCGCCTGCTCGCCGTGGGCTGGGAGGACCTGGCCGACCGCCGGCAGAGCAGGGTGGACGTGGCCCGGCTGGAGGCCCGCCTGGGCCAGCCGCACCGGTCGACCGTCCCCGCCCAACGCAAGATCGCCTGAGCCGCCGGCCTCCGAAGACCACACCGACGCCGCGTCCCCACCCGGGGGCGCGGCGTCGCGGCGTTCCCGGCCGGGCCGGCACCGCCCCGTCAGGCCTCCGGGGCGCTCAGCGCACCGTGACGGTGACGGTGTGCCAGCCGGTGGCGCCGTCCGGGGCGACCGCCTGCCGCCGCCCGGTCTGCGTCTCGCCGGTGACGTCGGTCGCCCGGACGGTGAGGGTGTGCTCCCCCGGTGTCGCGTCCCACCGCCACGACCACTGGACCCAGGTGTCCACCGAGACCACGGGTGCCAGCTCCGCCTAGCGCCACGGCCCGTCGTCGACGCGTACCTCGACGCGGCTGATGCCACGGTGCTGCGCCCAGGCCACCCCGGCCACGGTGACGGCACCGGCGGTGAGCCGGTTGCGCGGGCGGGGCGTGTCGATGCGCGACTGGGTCTTCACGGGCCCCTGCGCCGACCAGCCGCGCGGCACCCAGTACGCGTCGAAGTCCGCGAAGCTGGTCAGCTCCAGCTCGGTGATCCACTTGCAGGCCGACACGTACCCGTACAGGCCGGGCACCACCATCCGCGCCGGGAAGCCGTGCTCCACCGGCAGCGGCTCGCCGTTCATCCCCACCGCCAGCAGCGCGTCGCGCCCGTCCCGGAGCACGGCGGTCGGCGTGCCGCAGGTCCAGCCGTCCACCGAGCGGCCGACGACCTGGTCGGCGCCCTCCTGCGGCTCCGCCTCGTCGAGCAGTTCCCGGATCGGCACGCCCAGCCAGCGCGCGTTGCCCACGAGGTCCCCACCCACCTCGTTGGAGACGCAGGCGAGGGTGACGTACCGCTCGACCATCGGGCGGGCGAGCAGGTCGGCGAAGCTCAGCTCGATCTCGTTGCGTACCCGGCCGTGGATGCGCAGCCGCCACGTCTCCGGGTCCACCTGCGGCACCACCAGCGCGGTGTCGATCCGGTAGAAGCCGAGGTTCGGCGTGACGTAGGGCGCGAGCTGGGTCAGTGACAGGTCCGCCCCCGCCGGCAGCGCCGGGGCGGGCGCCACCGGGGCCGGCAGCACGACGGCCTCCCGGGCCGCCGACACGCCCCGCCGGCCGGCGAGCCAGCGACCGCCCAGACCGGCCACCCCGGCCGCGCCGACCAGCGCCCCGGCCCCGGTCAGGAACCGCCGCCGCGACGCCGGGTCGCCGGGCTCCGACGGCGGCGGGGACGCCCCGGCGGAGGTCGGCGGCGGTGCCCCGACGGACGGGCTCGTGGGCGGCGCGGTGGACGGCGGCGGGTCCTCGGCGGCCGGCGGCGTCGGCGGGGACCAGGGCCACGGGTCGAGTTCGAGCGGGCCGGCGACGAAGGCCCAGAGCACCGCCGCGCCGAGCCCCGCGCCGAGCAGCGAGGGCAGCGCGTCGGCGGGGCCGACGCCCGCCCGGGTCACGGCGGCGGCCACGCCGAGGGCCGCGAAGGCGGCGACGCCGGCGAGGCCGATCGCCAGCCGGCGCCGGGACAGCACGCCGAGCAGCGCGGCGAAGGCGGCGAGCAGCAGGCCCGTCCCGACCAGCAGGGCGATCTTGTCGTACGTGCCGAAGAGGGCGATGCCGAGCTGCTTGAGCGGCTCGGGCACCGTGTCGACCACGAGCCCTCCGACGGCGACCAGTGGCGCCGAACGGGGGCCGGTCAGCACCGCCACCAGTTCGGCGGAGCCGATCGCCACCGCGGCGGCGGTGACCCCGGCCAGGGCGGCGTAGCCGCGCGTCGTGCTGCTCATCGGGCCAGTGTTTCCGATGCACCGGCCGGCCGGTAGTCGCGTCGACGCCCGCAAAGGCGTCGGGGCGCACCGTCACGTGGACGGTGCGCCCCGACGAGGCGTACGGCGAGGGTCAGAAGCCCGGGCCGTGCTGGTGGCCGTGACCGTGGCCGTGGCCGTGCCCACCGGCGGCGGCCGGCTCGGCCTTCTCCGGCTTCTCCACCACGAGGCTCTCCGTGGTGAGCAGCAGGCCGGCGATCGACGCGGCGTTGGTGACCGCGTTGCGGGTCACCTTCACCGGGTCGAGGATGCCGGCCTTCGCCAGGTCGACGTACTCGCCGGTGGCGGCGTCGAGGCCGTGGCCCCACTCCTTGCCGGCGACCTTGTTCACGACGACGTAGCCGTCGTGGCCGGCGTTCTGGGCGATCCAGCGCAGCGGCTCGACCAGCGCCTTGCGCACGATCGAGACGCCGACCTTCTCGTCACCGGTGAAGCCGAGGTCGTCGTCGAGCGCCGGCAGGATCTGCACCAGGGCGGCGCCGCCGCCCGGGACGGTGCCCTCCTCGACCGCGGCCTTGGTGGCGGCGATCGCGTCCTCGATGCGGTGCTTGCGCTCCTTCATCTCGACCTCGGTCGCGGCGCCGACCTTGATGACCGCGATGCCGCCGGAGAGCTTGGCCAGCCGCTCGGCGAGCTTCTCGCGGTCCCAGTCGGAGTCCGAGGCCTCGATCTCCTTGCGGATCTGCGCGACCCGGTCGGCGACCTCGCTGGACTTGCCGCCACCGTCGACGACCGTCGTGTTCTCCTTGTCGACCACGACGCGCCGGGCGGTGCCGAGCACCTCCAGGCCCACCTGGTCGAGCTTGTAGCCCAGCTCGGGCGCGACCAGCTCGGCGCCGGTGAGGATCGCCATGTCCTGGAGCATCGCCTTGCGCCGGTCACCGAAGCCGGGGGCCTTGACCGCGCAGACCTTGAGGGTCTTGCGGATCGAGTTGACCACCAGCGTCGACAGCGCCTGGCCGTCGACGTCCTCGGCGACGATCAGCAGCGGCTTGCTGTTCTGGAGGACCTTCTCCAGCAGCGGCAGCAGCTCCTCGATCGCCGAGATCTTCTGGGTCGTGATCAGGATGTACGGGTCCTCCAGGACCGACTCCTGCGACTCCATGTCGGTGACGAAGTTCGGCGAGATGAAGCCCTTGTCGAACTGGAGACCCTCGGTCACGTCCAGCTCGGTGTGCAGGGCGGAGCCCTCCTCGACGGTGATGACACCGTCGCGGCCGACCTTCTCCATCGCCTCGGCGATCAGCTCGCCGATCGTGGCGTCCTGCGCGGAGATCGTCGCGACGTGCGCGATCGACTCCTTGTCGGCGACGTCGACCGCGCGGCCGAGCAGCGCCTCGGAGACCTTGGCGGCCGCCGCGTCGATGCCCCGCTTGAGGCCGGCCGGGTTGGCGCCGGCCGTGACGTTGCGCAGGCCCTCGCGGACCATCGCCTGGGCCAGCACGGTGGCGGTGGTGGTCCCGTCGCCGGCGACGTCGTTGGTCTTGGTCGCCACCTCCTTGACCAGCTGCGCACCGAGGTTCTCGTAGGGGTTGGTGAGCTCGATCTCCTTGGCGATGGTCACGCCGTCGTTGGTGATCGTGGGCACACCGAACTTCTTGTCCAGGACGACGTTGCGCCCGCGCGGGCCGAGGGTGACCTTGACCGCGTCCGCGAGGGCGTTGACACCGTGCTCGAGCAGGTGCCGGGCGTCGTCCGAGAAGCTCAGGATCTTCGCCATGAATGTCCCTTCGAAGCGACGTCGCCCCGGCCCGGCGAGCCGGACCGGGGCGACGACACTGATCGGTTGCTTACTTCTCGATGACCGCGAGGACGTCGCGGGCGGAGAGCACCAGGTACTCCTCGCCGGCGTACTTGACCTCGGTGCCGCCGTACTTCGAGTAGAGGACGGTGTCGCCGACCTTCACGTCGACCGGCACGCGGTTGCCCTTGTCGTCGATCCGGCCCGGGCCGACAGCGAGGACGGTGCCCTCCTGCGGCTTCTCCTTGGCGGTGTCGGGGATCACGATGCCGGAGGCGGTGGTGGTCTCGGCCTCGTTCGCCTGGACCACGATGCGGTCCTCGAGCGGCTTGATCGCAACCTTGGTCGCGGTAGTCACGGGCATACCCTCCTGGGGTACTGGTTTCGTTACCGGTCGGCGAGCCGACCGGCGTCAATCTGCCACATGCCACCGGGCGGGGCCGTCGTCGCGGGTGCCGGTCCGCCTGGCGTTCAGCGCCCGGGCCACGAGGCCCGGAAGCTGGCACCCTCAGGGCGAGAGTGCTAATCGCAGGTTATTCCTCGGCTAGCACTCCGTCAAGGAGAGTGCCAACCCGCCGACCGGCGCGTCGGGTCCGACGACCACAATGACCGGGTGGATCTCGACCAGCTCGCCGCCCTGCGTACGCCCGAGGGGTCGGCCGCGCTCGACGCCGCCGCGCGGGTGGCCGGCGGCGACCCGTTGACCGCGGCGGCCGCGCTCCGCTCGGCCGGGCTGCCGGCCGGGCTGGCGTCGGCCGCGCTCACCCAGGCCGAGCTGCGGCGCCGGGCGGTCGGCAAGTTCGGGCCAGCCGCCGCGCGCATGTTCCTCACCCGGCCCGGGCTGGAGCAGGCGACCCGGGGGGTCGTCGCGGCGCGGCGGGCCGACCGGTTGCGGGCCGCCGGGGTGCGCACCCTCGCCGACCTCGGCTGCGGCCTCGGCACGGACGCGCTCGCCGCCGCCCGCGCCGGCATCCGGGTGTACGGCGTGGAGGCCGACCCGGTGACCGCCGCGATGGCCGCCGCGAACGCCGAGGCAACCGGGCTGGCCGAGCTGTTCACCGTGGAGTGCGGCGACGCCACCGCGTTCGACGTCGGCCGGGTCGACGGGGTGTTCTGCGACCCGGCGCGCCGCAGGGCGGGCACCGGACGGCGGATCTTCGACCCCAACGCCTACTCCCCGCCCTGGGACTTCGTGGTCGGGCTGGCCGAGCGGGTGCCGTACACGGTCGTGAAGGTGGCCCCCGGCATCGACCACGCGCTCGTCCCGGCGGGCGCCGAGGCCGAGTGGGTGAGCGTCGACGGCGACCTGGTCGAGGCGGCCCTGTGGTGCGGCGAGCTGGCGCGGGTCCCCCGCCGGGCCACCGTGCTGCGCGGCAGGGCAGGGCTTCCGGCCGACGCCCCCGGCGTGGCGGCGGAGGCCTCCGGTCGACCGACCGGCCCCGACGGCTGCCACCAGCTGACCGGCTCCGGCGTCACCGAGGCCGCCGTCGGCCCGCCGCGCCGCTTCCTGTACGACCCGGACCCGGCGGTCGTCCGCGCGCACCTGGTCGCGGAACTGGCGGACGTCCTGGGCGCGACGCTGGCCGACCCGAGCATCGCCTACCTCTACGCGGACGCCCCGACGCCGACGCCGTTCGCCCGCTGCCTGGAGGTCACCGACGTGCTGCCGTTCTCGCTCAAGCGGCTGCGGTCGCTGCTGCGGGAGCGTCAGGTCGGGCGGGTGGAGATCCTCAAGCGCGGGTCGGCGCTGGAGCCGGAGAAGCTCCGGCGGGACCTGCGGCTGGCCGGGGACGAGCCGGCCAGCCTGGTGCTGACCCGGGTCGCCGGGGCGCCGACGGTGCTCGTCTGCCGCCCGGTCGGATAGCGCGCGGCCGGGGCCGGCGCGGGTGTCGACCGCCCGGCCGTTTCGGCTCGCGGGTCGGGCGACCGCGGGTTAGCTTGACCGTCATGGCGGGACAGGGCACTCCGGCGACCGCGCTGCTGACGAAGCGGAAGGTGCCGCACAGCACCCATCCGTACGACGTCTCGCCGGACGCGCCCCACTACGGCGCGCTGGTCGCGGCGGCGCTGGGGGTGCCGCCGGAGCGGGTGTTCAAGTCGCTGGTCGCCGAGGTCGACGGCGCGCTGACGGTGGCGGTCGTGCCGGTCACGGGCGAGCTGGACCTCAAGGCGCTCGCCGCGGCCGTCGGCGGCAAGCGGGCCGCCATGGCCGACCGGGCGGTGGCCGAACGGGCCACCGGCTACGTACGCGGCGGGATCAGCCCGCTCGGGCAACGGCGGCGGCTGCCCACCGTGCTCGACTCGTCGGCGCTCGACCATCCCACCGTCTACGTCTCGGCGGGCCGGCGCGGGCTCCAGCTCCAGCTCGCCCCGCAGGATCTGGTGGCGCTCACCGGGGCGGTCACGGCCCCGCTGGCCGCCCACTGAGCTGCGCCGCTCCGGCGCGCGCCGGGAGAGCGCTCCCCGGTCGACGTCGGCCGGGTCTCAGGGACGTTGCTGAATTGTTACTGCCGACAACAAACTCGCGACCTCGGTGGTCTTGTGCCCACGGCGCGACGCGGAATACGTTGCCGGACACAACAAAACAACATCGTCCCCCACCCCCGAAAGGACCCTGCAGATGCGCAAGGGCTTCCTCACCTTCGCCGCCGTGGGCCTGCTGGCCACCGGCGGCCTGGCCGCCTGCGGCGACGACTCCGGCTCCGACGCCGGCGGCTCCTCCGAGAAGAAGCCGAAGATCGGCGTGATCCTTCCGGACAGCAAGTCCTCCGCCCGCTGGGAGGGCGCCGACCGCAAGTTCCTGGAGGAGGCGTTCAAGGCCGCCGGCGTCGACTACGACATCCAGAACGCCCAGGGCGACAAGACGGCGTTCCAGACCATCGCCGACCAGATGATCACCAACGGCGTGACCGCCCTGATGATCGTCAACCTGGACTCCGGCACCGGCAAGGCCGTGCTCGACAAGGCCAAGTCCCAGGGTGTGGCCACGATCGACTACGACCGGCTCACGCTGGGCGGCTCGGCCACCTACTACGTCAGCTTCGACAACGAGGCCGTCGGCAAGCTCCAGGGCGAGGGCCTGAGCAAGTGCCTGACCGACAAGGGCGTCAAGAACCCGGTCGTGGCGTACCTCAACGGCTCGCCGACCGACAACAACGCCACCCTGTTCAAGAACGGGTACGACTCGGTGCTCAAGCCGAAGTTCGACTCGAAGGAGTACACCAAGGGCCCGGACCAGAACGTGCCGGAGTGGGACAACACCCAGGCCGCCACCATCTTCGAGCAGATGCTGACCCAGACCGGTGGCAAGATCGACGGCGTGCTCGCCGCCAACGACGGCCTCGGCAACGCGGCCATCTCGGTGCTGAAGAAGAACAAGCTCAACGGCAAGGTCCCGGTGACCGGCCAGGACGCCACCCCGCAGGGCCTGCAGAACATCCTCGCCGGCGACCAGTGCATGACCGTCTACAAGGCGATCAAGGAGGAGGCGAAGGCCGCCTCGGACCTGGCCATCGCGGTGGCCAAGGGTGAGAAGAAGGAGACCGCCCAGACGGTCAAGGACCCGGAGGGCGGCCGGGACGTCCCGGCGGTGCTGCTGACCCCGAAGCTGATCTTCAAGGAGAACGTCAAGGACGTCATCGCCGACGGCTTCGTCACCAAGGACGAGGTCTGCGCCGGGGCGTACGCCAAGCTCTGCGCCGACGCCGGCATCAGCTGACCCGTAACCGATTCCACGCGCACGCCGCCCGGCACGGACCCTGTGCCGGGCGGCGGTTCGCGCCGGACGGGATCCGAGACCTCCCCTCCACCTGAAGGAGCCCCCGTGTCCGCAACCCCCCTGCTGGAACTACGCGGGATCGACAAGAGCTTCGGTCCCGTCCAGGTCCTGCGCGACGTCGCCTTCTCCGCCCACCCGGGCGAGGTGACCGCGCTGGTCGGCGACAACGGCGCCGGCAAGTCGACCCTCGTCAAGTGCATCAGCGGCATCTACCCCACCGACGCCGGCGAGTTCCACTTCGACGGCCGGCCCGTGGGCATCAACAGCCCCCGCGACGCCGCGGCGCTCGGCATCGAGGTCGTCTACCAGGACCTCGCGCTCTGCGACAACCTCGACATCGTGCAGAACATGTTCCTCGGCCGGGAGAAGCGCAGCGGCATCGTGCTCGACGAGCCGACCATGGAGCAGATGGCCGCCGACACCCTCGCCGGGCTCAGCGTACGGACCGTGAAGTCGCTGCGGCAGCACGTCTCCAGCCTCTCCGGCGGCCAGCGCCAGACCGTCGCGATCGCCAAGGCCGTGCTCTGGAACAGCAGGCTCGTCATCCTCGACGAGCCGACCGCCGCGCTCGGCGTCGCGCAGACCGCCCAGGTGCTCGAACTGGTCCGCCGGCTCGCCGACAACGGCCTGGCCGTGGTGCTCATCTCGCACAACATGAACGACGTCTTCGCCGTCTCCGACCGGATCGCCGCGCTCTACCTCGGCCAGATGGTCGCCCAGGTGAAGACCACCGACATCACCCACTCGCAGGTCGTCGAGCTGATCACCGCCGGCCGCTCCGGCGGGCTCGGGCTCGCCGCCGAGCCGGCCAACGGCGGCAACGGGCACGGCGCGGAGCCGGCCGACAGCAACCCAGGAGGCGTCCGATGACCACCACCGTCGTGCACAAGGACGGCCCGGCGGCCGCCACACCGCCGCCCACCCTCGGCAGCCACGCCCGCAACTACGTCAGCCGGGTACGCGGCGGCGACATCGGTGCGCTGCCCGCCGTACTCGGCCTGGTCGTGCTCTGCACGGTCTTCTCGATCATGCGGCCGTCCTTCCTCACCGCCGGCAACTTCGCCAACCTGTTCACCCAGGGCGCCGCGGTCACGCTGATCGCGATGGGGCTGGTCTTCGTCCTGCTGCTCGGCGAGATCGACCTCTCCGCCGGCTTCGCCAGCGGCGTCTGCGCCGCCATCCTCGCCAACGTCGTCACCGTGCTCGGCTACCCGTGGTACGTGGCCGTGCTCGCCGCCCTCGTCACCGGCGTGGCGATCGGCACCACCCTGGGCTTCCTGGTGGCGAAGATCGGCATCCCGTCCTTCGTGGTGACCCTCGCCGGGTTCCTCGCCTTCCAGGGCATCGTGCTGATGCTCATGGAGGAGGGCACCAACATCTCGGTCCGCGACGAGGTGCTGGTGGCCATCGCCAACCGCAACCTCCCGCCCGTCCTGGGCTGGCTGCTGGCCGCCGTGGCGGTCGCCGGCTACGCGGCCGTGCAGTTGCTCCGGCACCGTAAGCGGGCCGCTCGGGGCCTGACGACCGACCCGATCGCGGTGGTGTTCGCCCGGATCGGCGGGCTGGCGCTCGTCCTCGGCGCGGCGGTCTTCATCCTCAACCTGGAGCGCAGCCGCAACGTCGTGATCAGCTCGCTCAAGGGCGTGCCGATCGTGGTGCCGATCATCGCCCTGCTGCTGATCTTCTGGACCTTCGTGCTCCAGCGCACCAGCTACGGCCGGCACGTCTATGCCGTGGGCGGCAACAAGGAGGCGGCGCGCCGGGCGGGCATCAACGTGGACCGCATCCGCATCTCGGTCTTCGTGATCTGCTCCTCGATGGCGGCCGTCGGCGGCATCGTCGCCGCCAGCCGGGCCAACTCGGTGGACCCGAACACGGGTGGCAGTAACGTACTGCTCTACGCGGTCGGCGCGGCGGTCATCGGAGGCACCAGCCTCTTCGGCGGCAAGGGCCGGGTGCTCGACGCCGTCCTCGGTGGCGCGGTCGTCGCGGTCATCGACAACGGGATGGGCCTGATGGGATACAGCTCGGGGGTGAAGTACGTGGTCACCGGCGTGGTGCTGCTGCTCGCCGCGAGCGTGGACGCGTTCTCCCGCCGGCGCTCCACCGCCACCGGCAACCGTTGACCGCGCGGCACCGGAAGTGACGACGGCGATGCGCGCAGGACCGAGCCAGGACGAGATCCGTCGGCAGAACCTGGGCGCGTTGCTGCGCTACGTGCACGTGCACGGGGCCACCACCCGCGCCGAGCTGACCACCGCGCTGGGGCTCAACCGCAGCACCATCGGCGCGCTGACCGCCGACCTGGCCGGCGCCGGGCTGGTCAGCGAGGGGACCCCGAAGGAGACCGGCCGGGCCGGACGACCGTCGCTGGTCGTCCGGCCCGAGTCGGACCGGGTGCACGCGTACGCGTACAGCATCGAGGTGGACCGGCTGCGGGCCGCGCGGATCGGTCTGGGCGGCGCGGTGCTCGACCGCCGGGAGCTGGACCGCCCCCGCGGTCTGACCGCCGCGGAGGCCGCCCCGCTGCTGGCCGGGGCGGTCAAGGAGATGCAGCAGAGCGCGCCGGCGGACGCCGTCTGCGTCGGCGCGGGCGTCGCCGTCTGCGGCATGGTCCGGCGCGACGACGGGCTGGTCCGGCTGGGCCCGACCACCGGGTGGGTGGACGAGCCGATCGGCGCGGCGCTCGGCGCCGAGCTGGGCTGCGACGTGCCCGTCACCGTGGGCAACGTGGCCGACGTGGCGGCCTTCGCCGAGCACGCCCGGGGCGCGGCCGCCGGCTGCGACAACGTCATCTACCTGTACGGGGACGTGGGCGTCGGCGCCGGCATCATCGCCGGCGGGCGCCGGCTGACCGGGCACGGCGGCTACGGCGGCGAGGTCGGCCACATGGTGGTCGTCCGGGACGGCGCGCCCTGCGAGTGCGGCTCCCGGGGCTGCTGGGAGACCGAGATCGGGGAGTACGCGCTGCTGAGGGCGGCCGGCCGCTCCGACGCGCGGGGCCGCGACGCGCTGCTGGCCGTCTTCGACGCCGCCGACCGGGGCGACCTGCGGGCCCAGACGGCGGTACGCCAGGCCGGCGACTGGCTCGGCTTCGGGGTGGCCAACCTGGTCAACATCTTCAACCCGGAGATGGTCATCTTCGGCGGCGGCATGCGGGACCTCTACCTCGCGTCGGCGGCCCAGGTACGCAGCCGGCTCAACTCGGTCGCCCTGCCCGCCTGCCTGGAGCACGTCCGACTGCGCACCCCGAAACTCGGCGACGACGCGGCCCTGATCGGCGCCGCTGAGCTGGCCTTCGAACGCCTGCTCGCCGACCCCCTCGACGCCGGCTGACCGGTCCCGCCCCCGGCCCGGGGGCGCCGTCCCGCCCCTCGGCCCGGAGGGCACGGCGGGGCCGGTCCGGTGAACCGATCGGTCGACCCGTCCGTACCAGTGCGCGGACGGGCGAGGGCGCAGCGTCGCCCGGCCCGACCCGTTTCGGACCGGACCGAGGAGGCACCACGGACATGGCACCGCTCAGATCCGCCCGTCGCCCGCGCGGACACCGGAGTCTCCGCCTGGCGGTGCTGCTCGTCGCCGTCGCCGCCGGACTCGGCCCGCTACCCGGCGTGGCCGTCGCCGCTCCGGGCGGCCAGCAGCTCAACGCGGCCGACGCCGCCCTGCTCAACGGGGTGCGCCTGGCGGGGCTCTGGGAGATGCCGGCCGGGCAGATGGCCGCCGAGAAGGGGCAGAGCCCGAAGGTACGCGAGATCGGCGCCGGCATCGCCACCGAGCACGAGGAACTGGACCGGCTGACGGTCGAGGCGGCCAACAAGCTCGGGGCGAGCATCCCGAGCGACCCGACCGCCGAGCAGAAGGGCTGGCTGACGGAGATGCAGACCGCCTCCGGCGCCCGCTTCGACCAGCTCTTCGTCACCCGGCTCCGGGTCGCCCACGGCAAGATCTTCCCGGTCATCGGAGCGGTCCGCGCCGGCACCCGCGACCCGGTGATCCGCCGGCTCGCCGACGACGCCAACCGCTTCGTCCTGCACCACATGCAGATGCTGGAGAGCACCGGACTGGTGCGCTGGCCGGAACTGCCGCCGGCCGCCCTGCCCGCCCCCGGCGAAGACGGCCTGCTCGCCGCCGCCTCCGCCAACTCCGGCCCGCCGATCGGGGTCAGTAGCACGGTGGTCTGGCTGGTCTTCCTCGCCGCCCTCGGCACGGGCGGCGTCGCCACGTACCGCATCCTGCGCCGCACCTGACCGCCGCCCGGCCCGCCGCCCCGTCCTGCGGCGGGCCGACGGCCGCGCACGTTGCTGGCGAGGCGACCATCGGCGTGACCGTGAGTAGTCGTCATGGGCGTTTCCGCGTCGCCGCCGGCCACCCGCCTCGCCCCCTTTGCTCTGCAGCCATCCACGCACCGACTACACCCGGTGGCCGGTGCGTCGGTGGCTGCAGAGCAAAGGGAGTGTGAGGGGTGTCGGCCGGCTCGACAGCGCTCAGAAGAAACCGCTGGTCAGCGGGCACCGCGTCGAGATCGTCGCCTGACGCGTCCTCCGGGCCGACAGAAAGTGACTACCGTGCGTGAGAATGGCGCCCCTCCTCGACTTCGTCACTTCCGGTAGTCATGGCAGTCCCGCTCGGAAACCAGCTCGGGTCCCGGCACGAAGAGCCCACCGTTGATCAGGAACGTGGCGAGGTCCCAGAAGCCGTACGCCAGCACCCGGGAGCGGGCCCGGATGACCCGGGAAACCGGCGGCGCCTTCGAACAGGGCGCGGCGGGTCAGGAGGCGGTGCCGTGCCAGGAGCGCCAGAGGGCCGCGTAGGAGCCGTCGGCCGCGACCAGCTCGTCGTGCGAGCCGATCTCGGCGATCCGCCCGTCCTCCACCACCGCCACCCGGTCCGCGTCGTGCGCCGAGAAGAGGCGGTGCGCGATGGCCACGACCGTACGGCCCGCGAGGACGGCCGCGAGGGACCGTTCCAGGTGCCGGGCCGCGCGGGGATCGATCAACGAGGTGGCCTCGTCGAGCACCAGGGTGTGCGGGTCGGCCAGCACCAGCCGGGCCAGCGCCAGCTGCTGCGCCTGCGCGGGCGACAGCGGGTGCCCGCCGGCGCCGACCACCGTGTCCAGCCCGTCCGGCAGCCCGTCGGCCCAGTCGAGCGCGTCGACGGCGGCCAGCGCCGACCGGACCGCCGACTCGTCGGCCCCCGGCCGCACCATCGCCACGTTCTCGCGCAGCGTACCGATGAAGACGTGGTGTTCCTGGGTGACCAGGGCGACGTGCGTACGCAGCTCGGCCAGGGGCAGCTCGTCGAGGCGTCGACCGGCCACGGTGACCGAGCCGGTGCGGGGCGCGTGCACCCCGGCGAGCAGCCGACCGAGGGTGGACTTGCCGGCGCCCGAGGGACCCACCATGGCCAGCTTCTCCCCCGGTTCCGGCACCAGGGTCACCCCGTGCAGCACGTCCCGGCCCTCCCGGTACGCGTACCGGACGTCCCGGGCGGCGAGCCGCCGGTCCCCCGGTGGCGCGGGATCGGCCGGGCCCGGGGAACCCACGACGGCTGGGGCCGGAGCGCCGACGGGCGGGGCCGGTGCGTCGGCGGCGGCCACCCCGAGCAGGCGGGCCATCGAGGCGCCGCCGACCTGCAACTCGTCCAGCCAGGAGAGCAGCCGGTCGACCGGGTCGATCAGCTGCTGCACGTAGAGGGTGGCGGCGGTGACCTCGCCGAGGCTCACCCAGCCCTTCAGGTAGAACCAGCCGCCGATGAGCAGCGTCGCCACCACCGGCAGCACGTAGCCGATCTCGGCGACCGGGAAGAACACCGTGCGCAGCCGCAGGGTGTAGCGCTCGGCCGCGTACGACCGGCGGATGTCGGCGTCGGTGCGGGCCCGGCGGCGCGCCTGCTGCCGCAGCGCCTCCGTGGTCCGCGAGCCCTCGACGGTCTCGCTGATGCCGTCGGTGATGTCGGAGTAGGCGGCGTTCTCCCGCAGGTAGCCGGCAGGGGCGCGGCGCAGGTACCAGCGGGTGCCCGCCCACAGCAGCGGCACCGCGAGCAGGCAGGGCAACGCGAAGAGCGGGTCGACCAGGAGCAGCGCGCCGACGATGAAGCAGCCGGTGACCACCGCGATCAGCGTCTCCGGTACGGCGAACCGGACCGTCCGCGACAGCGCGGAGACGTCCCGGGACGTCCGGGTGAGCAGGTCGCCCGTGCCGGCCCGCTCCACGGTGGCCAGCGGCAGCGCCAGGATCCGGTCGACGAACTCCTCGCGCAGCTCGGCCAGCACCCGCTCGCCCAGCCGTGCCGACGCCAGGTGGGCGAAGCGGACCAGCACCGACTGCACCAGCACGAACCCGGCGATCAGCAGGGCGATGCGGTCGACGGTGACGCCGGACGTGCCGCCCGCGATCCCCTCGACCAGGTCGCCGAGCAGCCACGGCGCGACGAGCCCGGCCGCGGCGGCCAGCGCGTGCAGGCCGAGCGCGGCCCCGAGCGCCCTCGGGTGCCGGTGGACGAGCGTGCGTGCGTAGCGGCGCACCTGGCGCGCGTCGGCGACGGGCAGCTCGGTGGCCATCAGTCCTCCCCCCGGCTGACCGTCGCCCGGTAGCGCGGCTCGCCGTCGAGCAGTGCGGTGTGCGCCCCCTCGGCCACCACCTTGCCGTCCTCCACGAAGATCACGTGGTCGGCACGGTGCAGCACGAGCGGGCTGGTGGTGCAGACCAGGGTGGTCCGGCCCGCCCGGGCGGCGCCGAGCCGGTCGGCGATCCGGGCCTCGGTGTGCGCGTCCACGGCGCTCGTCGGCTCCACCAGCAGCAGGGTCTCCGGGTCGGCGACCAGGGCCCGGGCCAGCCGCAGCCGCTGCTGCTGGCCGCCGGAGAACTCCCGGCCGCGCTCGGCGACCAGGCTGTCCAGCCCCGCCGGCAGCGCCTCGACGATGTCGGTCGCGCTCGCCGCCGCCAGCGCCGCCGCGATCGTCGCGTCGTCGGCCCGGTCGTGCGGGTCCAGCTCCGCGCGGAGCGGGCCGGTGAACAGGTGCGCGTCGTTGTCGGCCACCAGGATCCGCTCGCGCACCGTCGCCAGCGCCACCTCCCGCAGCGGTACGCCGTGCAGCGTCGCGTCCGAGTCGACGTACCGGCCGAGGCGGTCCACGATCGCCACCGCGTCCTCGGGCGCGGTGGCCGCGAGCGCGGTGAGCCGGCCCGGCCGTACCGTCACGCCGGAGGCCACGTCGACCAGCTCGCCGGGGCCGTCCGGCAGGGCGGCCGGGCGCGCCGGGTCGAGCAGTTCCGGGGTGAGCCGCAGCAGCCGCACCACCCGCCGGGCGGCGACGTGCCCACGGGTCAGCTTGTCCACCGCCTCGGTGAGCTGCCGCAGCGGGCTGACCAGGAACGCGGTGTAGCCGTAGAACGCCACGAGTTCGCCGGCGCTGATCTCGCCGCGCAGCGCGAACCGGGCGCCGAGCCAGGTGACCAGCACCAGGAAGGCCCCCGGGAGCAGCACCTGGGCCGCCTCCAGCAGCGACTCGATGCGGGCCACCCGCAGCCCGTCGGCGCGCAGCGCCTGCGAGCGCACCCGGTAGTGGTTGGAGAGCACCGGTTCGCCGCCGACGCCGCGCAGCACCCGCAGCCCGGAGACGATGTCGCCGGCCCGCGCGGTCAGCGCCCCCTCCGAGTCCCGGTACGCCTGCTGCTGCCGGTGCAGCGGCCGGATGAGCAGCCCGACGACCGCCATCAGCAGCGGTACGCCCAGCACCACGACCAGCCCGAGCGGCACGGAGGCGCCGAGCAGGATCACCCCGACGGTCACGATCGCCACGACCGCGCCGGCGCCCCGGGCGGTGATGTCGATGGCCGAACCGATCTGGCTGATGTCGGCCGTACCGATGCTCACCACCTCGCCGGCGGAGACGCGGCGGGGCAGCGCGGCGCCGAGCCGGTTCGCCGCGCCAACGGTCAACTGCACCGTCCCGTACGCGCCGGCGAGGAAGTTGTGCACCGCGCAGCGGTGCCGCAGGATCCCCGCGACCGCCTGGAGCACGCCCAGCCCGAACAGCACCAGTCCCCAGGTGAGCAGGGCGTCCTCGTCGCGGCGGGTGAGCCCGTCGACGGCCCGGCCGACGGCCGCCGGCACCAGCGCCTGGGCGACCATCCACACGACGCCCAGCAGGATGCCGACGGTGAGCAGCGCCTTGTGCCGCCCGGCGAGCCACACGAGGTAGCGGGTCGCCGAGCGGATGTCGGGTACGCCGGGGTCCCCGGCCGGTGTGAAGCGCATGGCCCACCGACGCTAGGTGGCGGGCTGGTCACCCCGCCAACCATTTACCGCCTCGGCGTGCCGTGGCTCACGCGTCTTCCGCCGTCGCCCGGCCGGCCCCGCCTCAGCGGTCGACCTGGGTGAAGTCCCACGAGTGCGGCGGGCGGGCGAGCAGCATCGCGGGCGGCGCCGGCAGCGGGCGCGGGTTGCTGCGCCACTTGGAGATGACCACCACCCGGTGGTCGGTGGAGGAGAACACCTCGCTGGACAGGTGCATCGGGTCGTGCTCGAACTCCGGCAGGGCGGTGTCGCAGACCCAGGTGATCAGGTCCGTGACGCCGTACGGCTCCGCCCGCGCCTCCCACATCCGCACGATCACGTCAGCCATCCTCGGGGTTCACACGCTGACCGTGGTCAGCGGCATGGCGGAGTCGGCGGGCAGGTCCAGCCGGCTCGGCGCGACACCGGCGGCGACCAGGTGCGAGCCGAGGGCGGCGACCATCGCGCCGTTGTCCGTGCAGAGCCCGGGGCGGGGCACCCGGACGCGGATGCCGTGTGCGGCGGCGCGGTGCTCGGCCATCGCCCGCAGCCGGGAGTTGGCCGCCACGCCGCCGCCGATCACCAGCGTCTCCACGCCGTTGGCCCGGCAGGCGTCCAGCGCCTTGCGTACCAGCACGTCGCAGACCGCCTCCTGGAAGGACGCGGCGACGTCGGCGACCGGCACCGGCTCGCCGGCCCGCTGCCGCGCCTCGACCCACCGGGCCACCGCCGTCTTCAGCCCCGAGAAGGAGAAGTCGTAGCGGTGGGCCACGAGGTCCTTGGCGGCGGTCAGGCCGCGCGGAAACCCGATGGCGGCCGGGTCGCCGGCCCGGGCCTCCCGGTCGATGTACGGGCCGCCGGGGAACGGCAGCCCGAGCAGCCGGGCCACCTTGTCGAACGCCTCGCCGGCCGCGTCGTCGATGGTGGCGCCGAGCGGGGTGACGCCCCGGGCCAGGTCGTCGACGAGCAGCAGGGAGGAGTGCCCGCCGGAGACCAGCAGGGCGATCGCCGGCTCGGGCAGCGGGCCGTGTTCCAGGGTGTCCACGGCGACGTGCGCGGCCAGGTGGTTGACGCCGTAGACCGGCTTCTCGGCGGCGATGGCGTAGCCCTTCGCGGCGGCCACCCCGACGAGCAGCGCGCCGGCCAGCCCCGGTCCCGAGGTGACCGCGATCGCGTCGATGTCGGCGAGGGTCACCCCCGCTTCCGTCAACGCCCGCTGCATGGTCGGCACGATGGCCTCCAGGTGGGCCCGGCTGGCCACCTCGGGCACCACACCGCCGAAGCGGGCGTGCTGTTCGACGCTGGAGGCGAGCGCGTCGGCCAGCAGGGTGTGCCCGCGTACGATGCCGACCCCGGTCTCGTCGCAGGAGGTCTCGATGCCGAGGATCAGGGGTTCGTCAGTCATCGCTCACATCCTGCGCTGCGCTGCATGACCAGCGCGTCGGTGTTGCTCGGTTGGTAGTAGCCGCGCCGCACGCCGATCGGCTCGAAGCCGTACGTCGCGTAGAGCTTCTGGGCGGGGGCGTTGTCCGCCGCGACCTCCAGCAGCGTGCTGCGGGCGCCGAGCCGGGCGGCCTCGGCGAGCAGCGCCTCCACCAGGAGCCGACCGATGCCGCGCCGCTGGGCGTCCCGGCGCACCGCGACGTTCTGCACCCACGCCTCGTCGGGCGGCGCCACGGCGAGGCCGGCGTAGCCGAGCACCTCGCCGTCGTCGACGGCGACCAGGTAGAAGTGCCCGTTGGCCAGCTCGTTCCAGAACATCGCCGCCGACCACTGCTCGGCGCCGAACAGGTCCGCCTCGATCGGCAGCACCTCGTCGACGTGCCACCACCGGAACCGCTCCAGGCGGACCGTCATGGCAGTACCGGCTTTCGGGCGGTCGCCGCCACGGCGTCCGGTCGGCGCAGGTAGAGCGGGGTGAGCGCCTCCGAGGGGGCGCCGGCCCGGATGCGCTCGCCGGCCAGGGTCGCCAGCACGGCCGCGTCCGGGTAGCGGGGCTCGTCCCGTACGGGCAGGCCGAGCGCGTCCGCGTACCGGTGCGCGCCGTCACCGACCGCGGCCGTGACGGCCAGCCCACGGGCGCGTTCGGCGGCGACCGCCGGCACGGAGACCTCCGGCCCGACGATCCGCTGGCCCGCGCCGTCGTACACCGCCCAGTAGATCTCCCGGCGGCGCGCGTCGCTCGCCGCCAGCACCGGCTCGCCGGCGGCCGCCGGGTGGCCGATGGCGTCCAGCGAGCAGACGCCGTACGTCGGGACGCCCAGCACCTGGCCGATGGTGGCGGCGGTGACCAGCCCCACCCGCAGCCCGGTGAACGGGCCGGGGCCGAGCCCGGCGACGATCGCGCCCAGGTCGGCGGGACGGGCACCGGCCTCGGTGAGCACGGCGTCGACCTGCGGCGCGAGCAGTTCGCCGTGGGCGCGGGCGTCGACCGTGCAGCGGTGCGCGCGGGTCGTCACGCCGTCCGCCGCGACCTCCACCAACGCTGCGGTCACCGCAGGCGTCGAGCTGTCCACCACCAGTACCAGCACGGTGAGCCAGCCTAGCCGCCCCTTCGTCACCCCCGGTGACGCCCTTCCCCATCCCCCGGTGTGCCGGCACGCGCACCAGCCGGCACGCGCACCAGCCGGCCCTCGGACGTGCCGGCGCTCGGACGTGCCGGCGTCCGGCCATGCGGCGCTCGGGTTTGCCGACGCTGGGATACGCCGGCGCCAGGGTTTGTTTGCCGGCGACGGTATTCCGGTGGACACCTCGTTCCGGGCCTGTCCGACGGCACCTGCCGGACAGGTCGTCGCCGGTGCCGCCGGAAGTCACCACCGCTGGCGGCCGGGTTGGGCGCGCGGGTAGAGCCCGGTCGCGCGGCTCAGGCTCGCGCGGCTCAGGCTCGCGCGGAAGGCTCCACCGACGGTCGTCTTCCAGGGACTCCCCACCGACGATCCCAGCGAGTGTGATACCTCCTTGTCATAAAAATGCCTGAGAGGTATCGCACCCGGGAGGACATGGTTCATCATGTCGGGATGTCGACCAGCCGCCTCGTCTCCCTGTTCGGCCGCGCCGTCCGGCGTCAGCGCGAGTTGAGCAAGCTCAGCCAACGACAACTGGCCGAGCTGGCAGGCGTCAGCCAGGCCTCGGTCGCGCGCATCGAACGCGGCGACCGCACGCCGAGCGTGCTGGTGCTGGAGCGGCTGCTCGCCGCGATGGACGTCCAGCTGACCGTCGCGGTGGAACCGCTCGACGCGCATCTGGACGCCCAGATCGCCGAGCTGGCCGCCCAGCCGCTCGCCGACCGGGTCGACGCCCTCGGGCTGGACCGGTTCCTGGACAAACTCGGCGACCTGCCGTACGTGCTCACGGGCGGCACGGCCGCGCTGCTCCAGGGCGCGCCCCTACCGGTCGACGCCCTGGAGATCGCGGTCCGCTGGCGTGACTCGACCCGGTTCACCGCCTGGTTGGACGCGGCATACGGGCAGCGGTGGAACGAGCGCTGGGGCGAGTTCGGTGGGCTGCGGCTCGAACCCGAGGAGCCCGGCGAGCACCGGTGGCAGACCCGGTACGGCGAGCTCCGGGCGACGATGTGCGACGAGCTACCGGAGGCCGTCGAGGTACGCCACGGCGGACGCGGCTACCCGGTGGTACCGCTCGTCGAGCTGGAGTTGGCCGATCCGGGCGCCGCCGAGCTGCTGCGCCGTTACCGCGACGGCGGCGGTGAGCACCCGCCGGGCGGTCAGCACCCGCCGACGGAGGGCGGGAGCCGACCGGGTGCCGGCCCGTCGTCAGCCGGCTGAGCGTTCCCAGTCGACCGTGGGCAGGCCGGCGTCGGCGAGCGCCTTGTTGGCGGCGCTGAACGGGCGGCTGCCGAGGAAGCCACGCGGGTTCATCGGGCTGGGGTGCCCGGCCTCCAGCACCACGTGCTGCGGGTTGGTGACCAGGGCGGCCTTCTTGCGCGCGTAGCCGCCCCAGAGCAGGAAGACCACCCGGGAGTCCATCGCGTCGAGCGCCCGGATGGTGGCGTCGGTGAACTCCTCCCAGCCCCGGTTGGCGTGCGAGCCGGGCGTCGCCTCGCGGACGGTGAGGACCGCGTTGAGCAGCAGCACGCCCTGCGCCGCCCAGCCGCTGAGGTTGCCGCCGCGCGGCTTCGGCACGCCGAGGTCCTCGCCCAGCTCCTTGAAGACGTTGCGCAGCGAGGGCGGCACGCTCACGCCCTCGCGCACGCTGAAGCTGAGCCCGTGCGCCTGCCCCGCCTTGTGGTAGGGATCCTGCCCGAGGATCAGCACCCGGCAGTCGGCCGGCGCGCACAGCCGGTAGGCCGAGAAGAGGTCCTCGACCGGCGGGAAGACGGTGCGGGTCGCGTACTCCCCCGCGACGAACTCGGCCAGGGCGGCCGTGCGCGCCGGATCGAGGTGCGGGGTGAGCACGGCACGCCAGTCCTCCGGCAGCAGCGCCAGCAGGTCCAAGGTGGGGGCGTCGTCGGGCATCGGCAACCTTTCGCCTGTCGGGTCCGTCCCGCGCACTCTAGGCAGCCGGTACGACAGCGCTCACCCGAGGGCGGCCAGGCGCTGTGCCCAGTCGTCGCCCACCGGCTCCAGCTCGACCACCCGGGTGTCGTCGTCGCGGCGGTCGACGCGTACCCGCAGGTGGGCGTCGACGAGCTGCTCGACCAGTCCCTCGCCCCACTCCACCACGGTCACCGACTCGTCCACCGAGGCGTCCAGGTCGAGGTCGTCGATCTCGGCGCGCGGGTCGGCGGCGTCCCCCAGCCGGTACGCGTCGGCGTGCACCAGCGCCACCGTGCCGCCCCGGGCCGGGTCGGGCCGGTGCACCCGGGCGATCACGAAGGTGGGCGAGGTGACGTCCCCGAGCACGCCGAGCCCGGCCCCGATGCCCCGGGTCAGCGCGGTCTTGCCGGCGCCGAGCGGCCCGGTCAGCAGCAGCAGGTCGCCGGCGCGCAGCAGCCCGGCCAGCCGCCGCCCGAACTCGTGGGTGTCCTCGACCGTCGGCAGCTTCACGACGTGACTCACAGCGCCTCCAGGAACCGGACCAGCGCCGCGTCGACCTCGTCGGCGTGCTCCAGCATCACCACGTGCCCACTGTCGGAGATCTTGACGAACTCGGCGTGCGGCAGCCGCCGGACGATCTCCTCGGAGTGCGTCACGGGGGTGATCATGTCCTTGTCGCCGACGACCACCAGCACGGGGGTGTCCGCCAGCGCGGCGAGCGCCGGGAACCGGGAGTGCGTGGCCAGCGTCCGCAGGTAGCGCGTCACCGTGTCGGCGGACGTGCGGGAGTTCATCGTCTCGACGTACGACACCAGGGCCGCGCTGGGGTGGCGGGTGCCGAAGCCGTACTTGCGGGTGAGCAGCCAGGCCACGTTGGTGGTGGAGCGGCGCGCCCGGTCGATCACGGGGCCGCCGTAGCGGGTGACGTTGCCGACCATGTGCAGCACCGGCGCGCCGACCCGGCCGAGCAGGGCGGGCGCCACCAGCTTGGTCTCGGCGAGCAGGCCGCCCGAGGTGGCCATCAGTACGGTGCCCACGACCCGGTCGCCGAACAGCTCCGGAAACAGCTCGGCGAACGCCATGATGGTCATCCCACCCATCGAGTGGCCGACCAGCACCAGCGGCCCCTCCGGGGCGGTCCGGTCGATCACCTCGCGCAGCGTCCGGCCGAGCGCGGTGAGGTCGTACTCGCCGGTCTCCAGCCGCCCGGACCGGCCGTGCCCGGGCTGGTCGTACGCGACGATCCGGTGCTCGCCCCGCTCGGCGAGCAGCTTGCGCTGGAAGTGGAAGGTGCCCATGTCGAGGCAGAAGCCGTGCACCAGCACCACGGTCGGGTTGCCGGGCACGGGCCGGGTCGGCTCCACCACCTCGACGTGGATGTCGGTGCCGTCGGGCATCTCCAGCCGGAAGGACTCGTCGTGCCACTGGTCGCCGAAGACCTCGCCCGCGTACGGGTCGGCGGGGTCGGCCTTGAGCTTGCGGACCAGGGCACGTTCGGTGGCGACGCCGGCCGCGAGCCCGGCGGCGGCGACCCCTACGGCGGCCAGGGCGCCGACGGCCGCCCTGGCGTGCCCGGTACGCGGCAGCGGGATGCGGGAGCGGGACGTCACGGGCGCTCGCCGTCGTAGACGCGGGACACGCGGGTGCCGCCGAACCGGGTGACGATCTCGTAGTTGATCGTGCCGGCCGCCTCGGCCCAGTCGTCGGCGGTGGGCCCGCCGTCGGCGCCGTCGCCGAAGAGGGTGACGACGTCGCCGGCGGCCACCGGGTCGTCGCCGCAGTCGAGCACGAACTGGTCCATGCAGACCCGACCCGAGATCGTCCGACGCTTGCCGCCGAGCTGCACCGGGCCGCTGTTCGAGGCGTGCCGGGGCACCCCGTCGGCGTAGCCGAGCGGCACCACCGCGAGGTTCGCCTCCCGCTCGGTGGTGTAGGTGTGCCCGTACGAGACGCCGGAGCCGGCGGGGACGCGCTTGGTCAGCATCACCCGGGCCCGGGCGGTCATCGCCGGGCGCAGCCCGTAGCGCTCGCCGGCCACGGGGGAGAGACCGTAGACGGCCAGCCCGGGGCGGACCAGGTCGAAGTGGGTGTCGGGCCGGGTGAGGGTGGCGGCCGAGTTGGCCAGGTGCCGGTAGCGCGGCCGCAGGCCGGCCTGCTCGGCCATGCCGATCCCCTCGTGGAAGACGGCGAGCTGGCGGTCGATGGTCGGGTGGCCGGGCGAGTCCGCGTACACGAAGTGGCTCCACACCCCGACCACCTCGACCAGGCCGTCGGCCTGTGCCTTGGCGGCGGCGTCGAGCAGGGCCGGCCAGTCGGCGACGGTCGCGCCGCCCCGGGCCAGGCCGGTGTCGATCTTGAGGTGCAGCCGGGCCGGCCGGCCGGCGGCGCGGCCCGCCTCGACCATCTCGGCGAGCTGGGGCAGGCTGGCGACGCCGAGGTCGACCCCGGCGGCGACGCCCTCGTGCAGCGGCAGCCCCGGCGCGAGGAGCCAGGCCAGCACGGGCACGTCGAGCCCGGCCCGGCGCAGCGTGAGCGCCTCGTCCAGCGTGCAGACCCCGAGCCAGTCGGCTCCGGCGTCGAGGGCGGCGCGGGCGGCCGGGACCATGCCGTGGCCGTAGCCGTCGGCCTTCACCACCGCCATCAGCTCGGCGCCGGTGCCGGACCTCAGCCGGCTCACGTTCTCGCGGATCGCGTCCAGGTCCACGCGCACCTCGGCCTGCCACATGCCCCCAGCCTACTTTCCGCGCCGATCCCCCCGACCGAGGCCGGCGCAGCCGGTCGTGGCAGGTCGCAGCCGGTCGTGGCAGGTGCCGCGTCCCCTGGGCACGGGAACGCGGCATCGCCGACGTGGAGGGTGCGGCCGGATCAGCGCAGTCGGGCGAGGACCGGGCGCAGGGCGTCGGCCACGTCGGGCGCCGTCACCGGACCGCCCCGGGCCGCCTCCCGTCCCGCCAGCCCGTGCAGGTACGCGGCGGCGGCCGCCGCCCGCTCCGGAGGCAGCCCGGCCGCGAGCAGCGCGCCGAGCAGCCCGGCCAGGACGTCGCCCGTGCCCCCGGTGGCCAGCGCGGAGGTGCCGGTCGGGTTGACGTACGCCCGGCCGTCCGGCGTGCCGATCACCGTGCGGTCGCCCTTGAGCAGCACCACCGCGTTCATCCAGGCGGCCAGCCGCAGCGTCGCGCCCACCCGGTCGGCGCCCGGTTCCTCCCCACAGAGCCGGGTGAACTCCCGGTCGTGCGGGGTGACCACGATCGGGGCGTCCCGCCTGCGCAACCGGTCGGCGAGCGAGCCGTCGACCAGCAGGGTCAGCGCGTCGGCGTCGAGCACCACCGGCACCGGGGCGGCGAGCACCGCCCGCAGCTCCCGGGCCGCCTCCTCGCCGGTGCCCAGGCCGGAGCCGCAGACCCACGCCTGTACCCGTCCGGCGTCGGCGACCCGACCGGTCGCGATCACCGACGGGTGCCGGCGCAGCACGTCGGCCCGTGCCGAGCCGGCGTAGCGGACCAGACCCGTCGGGCCGGCCAGCGCGCCCGCGACCGAGAGCACGGCCGCGCCGGGGTAGGTCGCCGAGCCGGTCGCGACGCCCACCACGCCCCGGGTGTACTTCTCGGAGGCCGGGCCGAGCCGGGGCCACCAGTCGGCGACGTCCGACCACTCGGTGACGCCCAGCGCCGGGCTGCCCCGCAGCCACGGCTCGAGCCCGATGTCGACCAGCTCCACCTCGCCGGCGAGTACGGCGGCCGGGCCCACCACCAGCGCGGGCTTCAGCCCGCCGAACGTCACCGTCACGTCGGCCCGTACGGCGCTGGGGCGGCCGGAGGCGGTCAGCGGCACGTGGCCGGTGTCGACCGCCACCCCGCTGGGCACGTCCACGGCGACGACCGCGGCGGGGGCGCCGTCGCGGCCGCGGTGCCGCACGAGGCTGGCGGCGAGCTGGTCGGCGGTGTCGCGCAGCCCGCCGCGCCCGCCGATGCCGACGATGCCGTCCAGCACCAGGTCGACGGTCCCCGGCGGCCGGTCGACGGTCCGCCCGCCCGCGGCCCGCAGCGCGGCCAGCCCCTCCGCGTGCGCCCGGCCGGGGGTCAGCAGCAGCGCCGACACGGCCGCGCCCCGCCGGGCCAGGTGCGCGCCGGCGTAGAGCGCGTCGCCGCCGTTGTCGCCGGAGCCGACCAGCAGCAGCACCCGCGCGGCGTAGACGCCGCCCCGCTCGGCGAGCAACAGGGCGCAGCGGCGGGCCAGCCCGGCGGCCGCCCGCTTCATCAGCGTCCCGGCGGGGAGCGTGGCCATCAGGCCCGCCTCCGCCGTGCGTACGTCCGCGACCCGCCACACCTGTCTCATGCCGCCCCGTCCCGTCCGACTACCGGCGTGCCGCGAACCGGCCCGCCCCGATCACCGTTCCGCGACCACCATCGCCGAGGCGATCCCGCCGTCGTGCGACAACGAGAGATGCCAGCGGTTGACCCCGCGTTCGGTGGCCGCCGCCGCGACCGTGCCGGAGACGGTCAGCCAGGGCCGGCCGTCCGGGTCCGGCACGATCTCGCAGTCGTGCCAGCTCAGGCCTGCCGGTGCGCCGAGCGCCTTGGCGACCGCCTCCTTGGCGGCGAAGCGGGCCGCCAGGGACTCGGGCGAGCGCGGGTTGCCCGAGCGCGTGCGGCGCTCGGCCTCCGTGAAGAGCCGGTCGGCGAGCAGCGGTGTGCGTGCCAGTGCCTTGGCGAACCGCTCGACGAGGACGACGTCGATGCCGACAGCGACGATCACCCGCTCACCCTACCGGCGCGGGCGGGCGCACATTAGCCGCCGGTTGCGCGCGCGGCAACGCCTGTGGACGACCGGCCGTGGGCCGCGGGGACCGTCGTCCACAGGGCACGCGCCGGGGTGTGGACGGCGCCTAGCGTCGCAGCCATCGATGTTCTCGCGAGGCGGGGGGCCGAGGATGACCGAGGGGCCGTTGACCGTACGACCCGGCGTGCTGCGCCGGGCCGCGCACGGGCTCGACGACGACGCGTACCGGCTGGGGCACGGGCTGGCCGGGGCGTCCGGGCTGGTGGTGCCGGCCCCGGAGTGGTCGGCCGGGGCGGCGTTGACCGGGCTGGAGTCGGCCGTGCACGCCTGGCTCGGCGGACTCGGCGCCCGGGCGGCCCACACGGCCAGGGCGGTCCGGGCGGCCGCCGAGGCGTACGAGACGGTGGACGACCGGGCGGCCGGCCGGCTCACCGCGCTGTCCCGGTGACCGCCCCGGCACCCCCGGCGTCGGGTCCGGCGGCCCGGGCATCGGCTCCGGCGGCCCGGGCCGGGCACCCGGCGCACCCGGCGCGCCCGGACCCTCCGGCACCCCCGACGCCTCCGACGCGCCCGGCGCACCCCGCCGACCGGGCGGCGGTCGTCGGCCACCGGGCGGCGGACGTCTCCTACCGGCAGCTGTGGGCGGCCGATCCCGACGCGTGGCGGGCCGCCGGGGCCGCCTGGCGGGGGCTGACCGAGCCGGTGGCCCACCGGGCCGGCGAGCTGGCCGCTGGCGCGGCGGTGCTGCGGGGCGGCTGGTCGGGTGGGGCGGCCGACGCCGCCGACGCCCGGCTGGCGGCGCTGCGCGGTGAGCTGACGGCCGTCCGCCCCGCCCTGATCGAGGCCGACCAGGTGTTGGCGGAGTTCGCCGCCCGGCTGGGCGTCGCCAAGGCCCGGCTCGCCGCCGCCGTGGCCCACGCCGAGGCGGCCGGGCTGCTGGTGGACCGTCAGGGCCGGGTCACCGCCGGCCCCGCCCGCGCCCCGGCGACCGCCCGTCCCGGGACGGGCCGGACCGACACGGGCGCAGCCGGCGCGGGCGGGTCCAGCGCGGGCGGAACCGGTGCAGGCGTATCCGGTGGGTCCGGCTCGGGCGGAGCGGGCGGATCCGGGACGGGCCCGGCCGGGGCGGGGGCGGCGATCCGGGCGGCGCTGGAACTGGCCGGTGCGGCCGACCGGGAGGCCGCGGCCCGGCTGGGCGCGCTGGCCGACGGCGCCCGCGTGGCATGGGCCGACGTGCCGCCGCCCGGTCGCCCGGCACCCGGCGCCGACCCGGCCACGGTTCGGGCGTGGTGGGCGGGGCTCACCCCGGCGCAGCGCCGGTGGCTGGTCGCGTACGAGCCGGGGCTGGTCGGCCGCCTCGACGGGGTGCCGGTGGCCGCCCGGGACCAGGCCAACCGGTTGCTCCTCGGGGCGCGCCGGGAGGAGTTGCTGGCCGCGCGGCGACGGCTGCTGGAGCGGGTGCCGCGCGGGCCGGTCGAGCTGGCCGGGCTGGCGCGCGTCGGGAAGTCCCTGGCGGGGCTGGACGCGCTGGCCGCCCGCCTGGCCGGCGACGAGCAGCCCCGGGCCTACCTGCTGGGGCTGGGCACGGCCGGTGAGGGGCGGGCGGTGGTGGCGCTGGGAAACCCGGACCGGTCGGCCCGGGTGCTGACCTACGTGCCGGGGATGACCGCCGGCCTGCACGACGTGCCCGGCGAGCTGGGTCGGGCGGCCCGGGTGCTGTCCCGCTGCGGCGCGCTCGACTCCGGGCAGGAGGCCGCCGCCGTGCTCTGGCTGGACTACGACGCACCCGACTTCCTGCACGAGGCGGCCTGGCCGGGCCAGGCCCGGGACGCCGGCCCGGCGCTGCACCGCTTCCAGGAGGGGCTGCGGGCGACCCACGACGACCCACCGGGCCGGCAGACCGTGCTCGGGCACAGCTACGGCTCGCTGGTGGTCGGCACGGCCGCCCGCGACCATGGGCTGGCCGCCGACGCGCTGGTCTTCGTCGGCTCGCCCGGGGTGGGCGTCGCGCACGCGGGCGAGCTGGGCCTGCCACCCGGGCAGGTCTGGGCGAGCACCGCGCCGGACGACGTGATCCGGTGGGCCCGGTCCCCGGACGAGTTGGCCCGCCGGGCCCTGCTGGGCGCGTCGCCGGTCGGCCCGGCGATCGGGGCACTGCTCGGCGCGCCGGAGCGGGAGCTGTGGTTCGGGCAGGATCCGTCCCACCCGGGCTTCGGCGGGCGTACGTTCCCCAGCGGCCGGCACGGGCACACCGGCTACTGGGAGGCGGGCAACCCGGCCCTCGACGGGATGGCCCGGGTGGTGCTCGGCCGGTGACCCCGCACGCGGCGGGCCCCCGCCCACCGGCGGGTGGACGGGAGCCCGTGGCGCGGCGGCGCGGGCTACTCGACCGTCACCGACTTGGCCAGGTTGCGGGGCTGGTCCACGTCGTGCCCCCGGGCGGCGGCGATCTCGGCCGCCATGACCTGCAACGGCACGGTCGTGACCAGCGGCGCGAGCAGCGTCGGCGTACGCGGCACGTAGATCAGGTGGTCGGCGTAGCGGACGACCGCCTCGTCGCCCTCCTCCGCGATCACGATCGTCCGGGCGCCGCGCGCCCGTACCTCCTGGATGTTGGAGACGACCTTGTCGTGCAGCATCCCGCGGCCGACCGGGGACGGCACGATGCAGATGACCGGGGTGCCCTTGTCGATCAGCGCGATCGGGCCGTGCTTCAGCTCGCCGGCGGCGAAGCCCTCGGCGTGCATGTACGCCAGCTCCTTGAGCTTGAGCGCGCCCTCCAGGGCCACCGGGTAGCCGACGTGCCGGCCGATGAAGAGCACGGTCGGCTCGGCCTTCAGGTCGCGGGCCAGCTCGCGGACGGGCTCGATCCGCTCCAGCAGCTCGCGCAGCTTGCCCGGCATCTCCTGGAGCTGGGCCACCACGGCGGCCACCTCGTCGGCGAACTTGATGCCGCGCACCTGGGCCAGGTGCAGGCCGATCAGGTAGCAGGCGACGAGCTGGGTGAGGAACGCCTTGGTGGAGGCGACGGCGATCTCCGGCCCGCCGTGGGTGTAGAGGACCGCGTCGGACTCGCGGGGGATGGTGGAGCCGTTGGTGTTGCAGATGGCCAGCACCCGGGCCTTCTGCTCCTTGGCGTGCCGCAGCGCCATCAGGGTGTCCATCGTCTCGCCGGACTGCGAGATCACCACGATCAGCGTGGACCGGTCGAGGACCGGGTCGCGGTAGCGGAACTCGCTGGCCAGTTCCACCTCGCACGGGATCCGGGTCCAGTGCTCGATGGCGTACTTGGCGACCAGGCCGGAGTGGTACGCGGTGCCGCAGGCGACGATGAAGATCTTGTCGACGTCGCGCAGATCCTGGTCGCTGAGGCGGACCTCGTCGAGCATGATCTCGCCGGAGTCGGTGAGCCGGCCGAGCAGCGTGTCGGCGATGGCCTGCGGCTGCTCCTCGATCTCCTTGAGCATGAACCAGTCGTAGCCACCCTTCTCGGCGGCGGAGGAGTCCCAGTCGATGTGGAAGTCCTTGCCGCTGGCGGGCTGCCCGGCGAAGTCGGTGATCTCGATGGTGTCGCCGGTGATGAGGACGATCTGGTCCTGGCCGAGCTCCACCGCCTCCCGGGTGTGCTCGATGAACGCGGCCACGTCGCTGGCCAGGTAGTTCTCCCCGTCGCCGCGCCCGACGACGAGCGGGGAGTTGCGGCGGGCGCCGACCACCGCGCCGGGCACCGCGGCGTCGACGGCGAGCAGCGTGAACGCGCCCTCCAGCCGCTGGCAGACCACCCGCATGCCGGCGGCGAGCAGCTGCGGCCCGTCGGGGTGGCCGGCGGCGCGCAGGTCGGCGAGCGCGGCGGAGAGCAGGTGCGCCGCGCACTCGGTGTCGGTGTCGCTGGTGAACTGGACGCCGTCGGCCTCCAGCTCGGCGCGCAGCTTCGCGAAGTTCTCGATGATGCCGTTGTGGATCACGGCGACGCGGCCGTCGGGGGCCAGGTGCGGGTGGGCGTTGCGGTCGGTCGGGCCGCCGTGGGTGGCCCAGCGGGTGTGCCCGATGCCGGTCGTGCCGTCCCCGATGCCGATCGGGCTGGCCGCGCAGGACGTGGGGTCCTCGGCGGCCCGCTCGGAGAGCACCTTCTCCAGGTTGGCCAGCTTGCCGGCCTTCTTCTCGGTCAGCAGTGCGCCGTCGCAGACGATGGCGACGCCGGCCGAGTCGTAGCCGCGGTACTCGAGCCGCCGCAGTCCGTCGAGCACGATGCCGAGCGCCGGGCGCGCGCCGGCGTAACCCACGATTCCACACATGACCCGCAGCCTAACCTAGTTCCGCTCATCGCGCGTGCGCGAAAGCCGGCCAAACGATCAGCTAACTTGAGCGATCGGAGGGGAACCGACACGTTCGGTGACATACTTCCGCCGGCCGGAGGGGACGTCGGACCCGGTTTCGGGCGTGGCGGCGGCCCCGGCAGGGGGTTGAAGCCACGCCGGGAGTCCGTAGGCTGGCGGGCGTGACGACCGCCGACGTGGATCCGCTGGTGGCCCGGATGCGCCCCTTCGGGACGACCATCTTCGCCGAGATGTCCGCCCTCGCCGTCCGCACCGGCGCCGTCAACCTCGGGCAGGGCTTCCCCGACACCGACGGGCCGCCGGAGATGCTCGCCGCCGCCGCGCAGGCGCTGCGCACCGGGCAGAACCAGTACCCGCCGGGCCCCGGCATCCCGGCGTTGCGCGCGGCGGTGGCGGCGCACCAGCGCCGGTTCTGGGGGCTGGAGTACGACCCGGACGGCGAGATCGTGGTGACGGCGGGCGCCACCGAGGCGATCGCCGCCGCCATCCTCGGGCTCTGCGAGCCGGGCGACGAGGTGGTCTGCTTCGAGCCCTACTACGACTCGTACGCCGCCTCGATCGCCCTGGCCGGCGCGGCCCGGCGCCCGGTCACGCTGCGTCCCGCCGCCGACGGCCGGTACGCCTTCGACCCGGCCGCCCTGCGCGCCGCGTTCGGCCCGCGTACCCGGCTCGTGCTGCTGAACTCGCCGCACAACCCGACCGGCAAGGTGTTCACCCCTGACGAGCTGGCGCTGATCGCCGAGCTGTGCCAGGAGCACGACGCGTACGCGGTGACCGACGAGGTCTACGAGCACCTCGTCTTCACCGACGCGGCCACCCCGCACGTGCCGCTGGCCACGCTGCCCGGGATGCGCGAGCGCACGCTGCGCATCTCGTCGGCCGGCAAGACGTTCTCCTGCACCGGTTGGAAGGTCGGCTGGGCGAGCGGGCCGGCGGCCCTGGTGTCGGCGGTGCTGCGGGTGAAGCAGTTCCTCACCTTCGTCAACGCCGCGCCGCTCCAGCCGGCGGTCGCGGTGGCCCTCGCCCTGCCGGACGGCTACTTCACCGACTTCCGCGACGGCATGCGGGCCCGCCGCGACCAGCTCGTCGGCGGGCTGACCGACGCCGGGTTCGAGGTGCTCGCGCCGGAGGGCACCTACTTCGTCACCGCCGACGTCACCGGGCTCGGCGGCCGGGACGGGGTGGAGTTCTGCCGGTCGCTGCCCGAGCGGTGCGGCGTGGTCGCTGTGCCGACCCAGGTCTTCTACGACGACGCGGAGGCGGGCCGGCACCTCGTCCGCTTCGCCTTCTGCAAGCGCCCCGAGGTGCTGGCCGAGGCGGTCGACCGACTGCGTCGCCTGGCAACCGGCTGACCGCCGCGTACGCCTGACCGTCAGCCGGCCGCCCGGGTCGGGCCGTCCCGGCGCTGCGACGGCGCGTCCTCGGAGCGGGGCGTCCGGAGCCGGGCGAGCGCCGCTGCGCCGTCCGCGAGCAGCACCGCCTCGGCGTCGTCGACGAAGGCCAGGTCGGCCTCGACGTGTCGGGCCGCCGCCGAGAGCAGCAGGCCGACCACCGGATCGTCGGCCGCGCGGCGCAGCCCGTCGAGGTTGCGCAGCTCCCGCATCAGGTGACCGCGCTGGTTGCCGAGCACCGTCCGCACCGTGGCCGGCTCGCCGGAGCGGGCCGCGGCGGTCACCTTGAGGAAGAAGTCGTCCCGGAACCCGCCGCTGCGCGGGCTGGGCTCGCCGAGCCAGCGCGCCAGCTCGGCCTGGCCCTCCGGGGTGATCTCGTAGACCACCCGGTCGGGCTTGACCGGCTGGGGATGCCGCTCGGCCACCACCAGACCGTCGCGGGAGAGCCGGTCGAGGATCTGGTAGAGGTGCCCGATGTTGAGCGGCCCCCACTGCGGGCCGACCGCCTCCTCGAAGGCGCCCTTCAGCTCGTAGCCGTAGCTGGGGCCGCCGGCGAGCAGGGCCAGGACCGCGTGCTGTATCGCCACCGTCTGCTCCGATCCGACCCGGGGCTGACCGCCGCCGAGCCTTGCATTGTCACAATGTATCGCGCACAGTGTGCTCAGCACACGGGGAGGCGCGACATGCTCAACATCATCTGGAGACAGCTTCGCGGCCGTGCGGGACGGTCGGTGGCGCTGCTGCTCGGCGTACTGGTGGCGACCACCGGTTTCGTCGTGCTGACCGGCGCCACCACCACCTCCCGCCTCGACGTCACGGGCGCCGTCGAGCGGAACACCGAAGCCGCCTACGACATCCTGGTCCGCCCGCAGGGCACCCGCACCCCGCTGGAGGCCGAACGCCGGCTCGTCCAGCCCAACTACCTCTCCGGCCTCTTCGGCGGCATCACCACCACGCAGTACGAGCAGGTGAAGGCGGTCACCGGGGTGGACGTCGCCGCCCCCATCGCGATGCTCGGACACTCCACCGTCCCGGTGCCGACCCCGCTGGACCTGACCGACGCCGTCGACCGCTCGCTCGACCGGCAGGTCATCCGCGTCGATCCCCGGTTCGTCGCCGAGCGCGGGCTGTCCGGCGCGCCGGGCCGGCCCCGCTTCGTGTACGTCACCACCCACCCGTTGATCTACCCCCGCACCGACGTTGCCCAGTCCAGCGACTCCACCCCGTACACCGACGGGCGAAGCTATCCGTGGGCCGCGTGCGGGTGGGCCGCGCCCCGCGAGGTACTGCCCGACGGCCGTACCCAGGCCGTCTGCGACCCCCGCTCCACCCTGGGCAGCCCGGGCGCGTACTCCGAGCGCGAGGAGTGGTCGCTGTTGGCCGTACGGATGCTCCCGGACGGCCGGTTCGAGGCCGGCGGGGGCGTCCTCGCCGACGAGTGGTCGGGCACCCCGTCCACCTCGGACCGGCTGCGGATCGCGGTCCATTTGACGGTGCCGCTCCTGCTCGCCGCCGTTGACCCGGCCGCCGAGGACCGCCTCGTGGGCCTCGGCGGCGCGCTGGTCGACGGGCGCGCGCTGGGCCAGGACGACACCGTCGCCGTCAGGCGGACGGGCGGGGCGGAGATGCACACCGTGCCGGTGCTCGCCACCAGCAGCCCCTTCGTCGACGAGGAGCTGCGCGCCAGCTTCACCCGGCTGCCCGCAGCCCGCCCGGCCGGGGTCGGACTCGCCGAGCTGGAACGGGTCCTGGGGCGTGGTCCCGCGCTTCCCGCCGGCGACGCCCGCCAGGACGTCGCCACCGGCTGGCGTACCCGGCTCGCCACGGGTCTCTCCCCGGACGGCTGCTGCTTCGGCCAGCTCCAGACGATGGTGCAGGCCGGGCCGACCCGGTACGACCGGCTGCCCGACGGCACGCTGCGGGTCGGCGCCCTCCCAGCGGCCGATCCGGCGATCTACGGCGACCAGGCCACGTTCAACCCCTACCCGCGTCCCTGGCTGGCCGAGGACACCGGAGCACGGTCGCTGCGCAGGCTTCCGCTGAAGAAGGCCGTGCCCGGCACCCTGTACCGGAGCTGGCGGGCCGTGGGGGTCTTCGATCCGGCGAAGCTGACCGGCTTCAGCGACCTCGGGCGGGTGCCGCTGGAGACGTACGAGCCGCCGTCGGCGCAGGGCGCCGACGCCCGCAGTCGGGACGCCCTGGCCGGCCGGCCGCTGGAGCCGGGCGGCAACCCGGCCGGCCACCTCTCCGCCCCGCCGCTGCTGCTGACCAGCCTGGCCAGCGTGCCGAAGCTGCTGGCCGGCGGCGGCAGCCCGCAGCTCACCGCCCCGATCAGCGCGATCCGGGTCCGGGTCGCCGACGTGGGCGGCTACAGCGACCGCGCCGCCGAACAGGTCCGGCTGGTCGCCGAGCGGATCGCCCAGGCCACCGGGCTCGACGTCGACATCACGCTCGGCTCGTCCCCAGCCCCGCAGGCCGTGGAGCTGCCCGCCGGGTCGTTCGGCCGGCCGGCGCTGCGGCTGACCGAGGAGTGGTCGGCGCTCGGGGTCGCCTCGGTGATCACCAAGGCGGTGGACCGCAAGAGCGTCGCGCTCTTCGTACTGGTGCTGGTGGTCTGCGCGCTCTTCCTCGGCAACGCGGTCGCCGCCGCCGTCCGGGACCGACGCTCCGAACTCGCCGTGCTCGCCTGCCTGGGCTGGCCGGCCCGGCGGATCGGCGCGCTGATCCTCGGCGAGGTGGCCGCCCTCGGGCTGGCCGCCGGGCTGCTCGCGCTGGCGCTGGCGGTCCCGCTCGGGGTCGCGCTCGACATCGACGTGGGGTGGCGGCGGGCGCTGCTGGCCGTACCGGTGGCGCTGCTGCTGGCGCTGGTGGCGGGCCTGGCGCCGGCCCTGCGGGCCACGCGCGCCCACCCGGCCGCCGCGCTGCGCCCGGCGGTGGCGACGGCCCGTTGGGTACGCCGGCCGCGCACCCTGGCCGGCCTGGCCCTGGCCAACCTGGCCCGCACGCCCGGCCGCACCCTGCTCGGGGCCGGCGCGCTGGCCATCGGGGTGGCCGCGCTGACCCTGGTCGCCGCCGCCGGGTACGCGTTCCGCGGCGCCATCGTCGGCAGCCTGCTCGGCGACACGGTGTCGCTGAGCGTGCGGGGCGCGGACACCATGGCCGCCGTGGCGACGGTGCTGCTCGGTGCCGCCGCGGTCGCCGACGTGCTCTACCTCAACATCCGGGACCGGGCCGCCGAACTGGCGACCCTGCGCGCGATCGGCTGGAGCGACGCCGCGCTGGGCCGGCTGATCGGTTACGAGGGCCTGGCCCTCGGAGTGCTCGGCGCGGTCACCGGCGCCGGCCTCGGGTTGGCCGGGACGGCCTGGCTGGTCGGCGCCCTGCCCGGCGCCCTGGTCACGGTCGCCGCGCTGGTGGCGGCGGCCGGTGTCCTGGTCACCTCGGTGGCCGCCCTGGTCCCGGCCGCGCTGCTGCGCCGGCTGCCGACCGCCCGACTGCTCGCGGAGGAGTGACGATGGAAACGACGACGGGCAGCACGGTCCGGGTCGCCGGGTTGGTCCGGCGCTTCGGGGCCGGCCCGCAGCAGGTGACGGCGGTCGACGACGTGTCCCTGGAGATCCCGGCGGGGACGGTGGTGGCGTTGACCGGGCCCAGCGGCTCCGGCAAGTCGACGCTGCTGCACATGATCGGCGCGATCGAGCAGGTGGACGCCGGCACGATCACCGTGGACGAGCGGGAGATCACCGCGCTCGGCCGCGCCGCCCTCACGCGGTACCGGCAGCGGGTCGGCTTCGTCTTCCAGCGCTACCACCTGCTGCCCGCCCTCACCGTGCTGGACAACGTGACCGTGCCGGTGCTGCCCCGGCGCGGGCGGGCCGACCACGCCGCCCGGGCCCGGGAGTTGCTCGACGCGGTGGGCCTGGCCGGGCGCGAGCGGGCCCTGCCGGCTCAACTCTCCGGCGGCCAGCAGCAGCGGGTCGCGATCGCCCGGGCGCTGATGGGCGCCCCCGGGCTGCTGCTCGCCGACGAACCGACCGGCAACCTCGACTCGGCCACCGGGGGGCAGATCCTCGACCTGCTGCTGGATCTACGCGACCGGCACGGCATGACGATCCTGCTCGCCACGCACGAGCGGGCGGTGGCCGCCCGGTGCGACCGGCTCGTCCGCCTCGGCGACGGGCGGATCGTGGAGGACGTGGACCTCACCGACGGCGAGGACCCGGCGGCCACCTTCCGGCGCGCCGCCGGCCTGCGCCTGTAGAACCGCTTCCGGGCGTCGACGGACGGCTGCCCGGGCCCGCCAGCGGCAGACCCGGGCAGCCGGGAGAAGTCAGGCGGTCGGGCTGGCGGTGCGGACCTGCTCGGCGATGCGCTCGGCCGTCTCGCGGGCGGCGCGCTCGGTGGCCGCCTCGACCATGACCCGGACCAGCGGCTCGGTGCCGGAGGGACGCAGCAGCACCCGCCCGCTCTCCCCCAGCTCCGCCTCGGCCCGCTCGACCTCGGCCCGGACGGCGGGCGCGGCGGCGCCGACCGTACGGTCGCCGACCGGCACGTTGATCAGCACCTGCGGCAGCTTGGTGACCACGGCGGCCAACTCCGCGAGGGACTTGCCGGTGGCGGCGAGCCGGGACATCAGGTGCAGCCCGGTCAGCACGCCGTCGCCGGTGGTGGCGTACGCCGGCATGACGATGTGCCCGCTCTGCTCGCCGCCCAGCGCCAGGCCGGACGCGCGCAGCTCCTCCAGCACGTACCGGTCGCCGACCTTGGTCTCCAGGAGTCGGATGCCCTGCGCGGACATGGCCAGCCGCAGGCCGAGGTTGCTCATCACGGTGGCGACGAGGGTGTCGTCGGTGAGCGTGCCGGCCTCCCGCATGGCGAGCGCGAGGATCGCCATCACCTGGTCGCCGTCGACCTCGTCGCCGTCGGCGGTCACCGCGACGCAGCGGTCGGCGTCGCCGTCGTGGGCGATGCCCAGGTGCGCGCCGTGCTCGACCACGACGGCCCGCAGGGCCTCGATGTGGTTGGAGCCGCACTCGTCGTTGATGTTGAGGCCGTCGGGCTCGGCGTAGATGGCGACGACCTCGGCACCGGCCTCCCGGTACACCACCGGCGCCACCTCGGCCGCCGCGCCGTTGGCGCAGTCGACCACGACCTTGAGGCCGTCGAGGCGGTGCGGCAGGGTGCCGATCAGGTGCTGCACGTAGTGGTCGGCGCCGTCGAGCAGGTCGTGCACCCGGCCGACGCCGGCGCCGACCGGCCGCTTCCAGGCGGTGGTGGCGTTCGCCTCGACGGCCGCCTCGATCCGCATCTCGATCTCGTCCGGCAGCTTGTGCCCGCCGGCGGCGAAGAGCTTGATCCCGTTGTCGGGCATCGGGTTGTGCGAGGCGGAGAGCATCACGCCCAGGTCGGCCTTGGCCTCGGCGGTGAGGAATGCCACGGCCGGGGTGGGCAGCACACCCACCCGGACCACGTTGGCGCCAGCGCTGGTGAGCCCGGCGACCACGGCGGCCTCCAGCATCTCGCCGCTGGCCCGGGTGTCGCGCCCGACCACGGCCAGCGGGGGATGGCTCCGGTCCGACTCGGCGAGCGTGTGCGCGGCGGCGACCGCCACCGCCAGCGCCAACTCAGGCGTGAGATCCGCGTTCGCCCGCCCGCGTACGCCGTCCGTGCCGAACAACCGGCCCATACCCGCCAACCTCCGATGAAACGGTCCAGGAAAGGCGAACGGCCGGGCCACCTCCCATCCAGGGGAGGTGAACCCGGCCGTTCGTCAGAAGTACAACGCGCAGCTGTTGATCAGCGCTTCGAGTACTGGGGAGCCTTGCGGGCCTTCTTGAGGCCGTACTTCTTGCTTTCCTTGACCCGGGCGTCCCGGGTGAGGAAGCCGGCCTTCTTCAGCGCCGGGCGGTCGTCCGGCTCGTTGACGATCAGGGCCCGGGCGATGGCGAGCCGCAGCGCGCCAGCCTGACCGGTGGTGCCGCCGCCACGCAGGTTGGCGATGACGTCGAACGCCTCCGGCTTCTCGGCGGTGACCAGCGGGTCCTTGATGAGCTGCTGGTGCACCTTGCTCGGGAAGTAGGCCTCGAGGTCACGGCCGTTGCAGGTGATCTTGCCGCTGCCGGGGACGATGCGCACCCGGACGATGGCCTCCTTGCGCCGACCCACGGTCTGGATCGGGCGGTCACCACGCGGCGCGCGGGCGACGGGCGCCGGCGCCTCGGTGGCCTCGGGGGCGACCTCGGTCTCGGTGATGTCGGTCATGCTGTTTCCTTCGCCCGCGCTCACTGCGCGATCTGCTTGATCTCAAACGGCACCGGCTGCTGCGCGCCGTGCGGGTGCTCGGCACCGGCGTAGACCTTCAGCTTCTTGATGAGCTGACGGCCGAGCTTGTTGTGCGGGAGCATGCCCTTGACGGCCAGCTCGATGGCCCGCTCGGGACGCTTGGTCAGCAGCTCGTCGTAGCCGACCTGCTTCAGACCACCCGGGTAGCCGGAGTGGCGGTAGGCGACCTTGGTGTGGCGCTTGTTGCCGGTCAGCGCGACCTTGCCCGCGTTCACGATGACGACGAAGTCGCCCGTGTCGACGTGCGGCGCGAAAGTCGGCTTGTGCTTGCCGCGCAGCAGCGTGGCGGCGTGGGTGGCCAGGCGGCCCAGCACGACATCAGAGGCGTCGATGACGTGCCACTGACGCTCGATCTCACCCGGCTTCGGGCTGTACGTACGCACAGGTATACCTTGTCTCGTCGTCGGTCTGGGGTCGCGCGCCGAGGTTACCGGGCGCGCACGAACGACCAAGCGTACCTCAGGCGGCACGCCTCTGGATGTCGTACAACAGCAGGCAACGATACCCGCCGCCCCGTCGGCAGGTCAAAACGGGGTACCGCCCCCGCCTGGCCCTCAGAGGATACCCGGCGGGGCTCACACCCCCACCGGCCGGCTGGCTCCCGGCCGCAGATAGACCAGCCACGTCACCGCGAGGCAGACCGCGTACGCGGCGATGAAGGCGACGTACGCCGCGTCCGCGCTGCCCCGGGTCAGGAACGACTGCCGGAAGGCGACGTTCACCAGCACCCCGCCGGAGGCCCCGACCGCCCCGGCGACACCGATGAGCGAGCCGGTCATCCGCACGGCCCAGCGCTGCGCCGGGGCCGCCTCCCGCCGACCGGCCGCCACGTCGGCCGTCGCGCGGGCCCGGAAGATCGCCGGGATCATCTTGTACGTCGAGCCGTTGCCGACGCCGGAGAAGACGAAGAGCGACAGGAAGCCGAGCAGGTAGAGCCCCAACGACCGCTCGCGGGCGGCGTACAGCACCAGCGAGGCGCCGGCCGCCATCGCGACGAAGTTCCAGAAGGTCACCCGGGCCCCGCCGAGGCGGTCGGCGAGGTGCCCGCCGACCGGCCGGACCAGCGAGCCGATCAGCGGGCCGAGAAAGGTCAGCCAGACGGCGTCGGCCGGGGTCGGGAAGCGCTCGGCGAACTGGAGCTGGAGCACCTGGCCGAAGGCGAAGCCGAAGCCGATGAAGGAGCCGAAGGTGCCGACGTAGAGCAGCGACATGATCCAGGTGTGCGGATCGCGGGCGGCCTCGCGCAGCGCGCCGGGCTCGTTGCGCGCCCCCGGGACGTCGTCCAGCCAGCGCGCCGCGGCGAGCGCGGCCAGCACGATCAGCGGCAGGTAGACCGCCGGCACCAGGCGCGGGTACGCGGCGCCCGCCGTAGCCAGCACCGCCAGGCCGACCAGTTGCACCGCCGGCACGCCGAGGTTGCCGCCGCCGGCGTTGAGCCCGAGCGCCCGGCCCTTGAGCCGAGACGGGTAGAAGAGGTTGATGTTCGCCATCGAGGAGGCGAAGTTGCCCCCGCCCACGCCGGTCAGGCAGGCCAGCACCATCAGGGTGGAGTAGGAGACGCCGGGCTCCAGCAACATCGTCATCGGCACGGCCGGGACGAGCAGCAGCAGTGCGCTGACGATCGTCCAGGTCCGCCCGCCGAAGCGCGCCACGGCCAGCGTGTAGGGCAGCCGCAGTGCCGCCCCGAGGGCGGCCGGCACGGCGGTGAGCAGGAACTTGCCCGCCGGGTCGATGCCGTACTCCGGGCCGAGGAAGAGCACCGTGACGGACCAGAGGCTCCACACGGAGAAGCCGACGTGCTCGGCGAAGATCGAGACCCAGAGGTTGCGGCGGGCGATCGGCGCCCCGGTCGTACGCCAGAAGTCCGGGTCCTCCGGCCGCCAGTCGTCGATGCGGCGCCGGCGGCCGGCGGCCGGCGGGACGGCCTCGGCCAGGGGTGCGGTGGGGGCCAGTGTGCTCACGGCGACTCCTCCTCGTCGGTGTGACCTGGAGGAACGCTAGGAAGCGGGGGTTACCCGACCGTGCCCGTCGCGGGTCGGGCCGGAAACGGAGACCGCACCTCGGACGGATGCGGCCCGTGAGATGTCAGAGCTCCTGGAGGATGCGCAGCGCCCGACCGACCCGGAGCATGGTCTCGGTGTCGGCGACGTCCACGCACTCCGTGAACCACTTCTTCATCGGCGAGGAGAGCCGGTCGGGCATCACCACGTACGCGCCCATCCGCACCGCCAGGGGCGAGTCGCGCAGCAGCGCCTCCTCGACCACCTCGGCCACGATCACGATCGGCACGTCGGTGGAGTTGTAGACGTCGGAGCTGATTACCAGCCCGAGCCGTTCCCGGGCGCCGTCGATGCGCCAGACCTCGCCCCTACGCAGCACGCGGGCGCCCGCCGAAGAGCACGTCGTCGACCATGCCCACCTCGCGGGCGTCGGCGAGGGCGGCGGCTTCGAGGTCGAGACCGGCCCGGCCGACGGCGGCGGCGTGCGCGGTGAAGACCTCGCGCAGCGCCTTCTCGCGGGCCGCCTGGTCCATCCACGCCGAGAGGGAGAGCCCTTCGCGTTTTGCGAACCGCCGGGCCTCCTCGATCGTCTCGTCCGAGAACGACAGGGTCACCTTGGCAGTCATGCCGAGCAGACTACCCAGCGGTATGACCAGCAGTCATCCCGCCGCGCCCTGCTATTCGCGCCGGCCGCCGAACACGGCAAACCGCCACTGCTTGAAGAAGCAGTCGACGTCCACCAGGCCCGCCTCGGCCAGCCAGCGGCACTGCGCGGCGACCGGGGCCGGCCGGTCGTACGCCATCCGGCCCTCGGCGGCGGCGATCTCCTCGGCGTCGGAGCCCAGGGCGGCGACCTGCCCCAGCCAGACCTCGTGGTAGCGCCGGTCCAGCGCGGCCGTGGGGCCGGCGACCTGCTCGGCGTTGACGAAGACGCCGCCGGGCGCCAGCGCCGCCGGCACCCGGCGGTAGAGCGCGCGCTTGCCGGCGTCGTCGAGGTGGTGCACGGCCAGCGCGCTGACGATCGCGTCGTAGCGGCCGGCCGGCAGCGGGTCGGCCAGGTCGGCCAGGACCGTCCGATGGGCCACCCCACGGGCGCGTAGGTGGTCGGCGGCGACGGCGAGCATGGCCGGCGCGGCGTCGACCAGGGTCAGCCGGACCCCCGGCACCGCCGCGGCGAGCAGCAGCGACAGCAGCCCGGTGCCCGCGCCCAGGTCCAGCACCTCGGGGGTACGCCCCGCGGCGAACGCGGCGCGCAGCGGCGGAGCGGCCACCTCGACGGCGGTGCCGTAGAAGGCGTCGAAGCAGGGCACCAGGCGCCGGCGGGCCTCGTCGTAGCTGCCGGCCACCGCGTCGAAGACCTCGGCCACGTCCATCGCGTCTCCCGAAATATAAGACTGCTTTCCCAAATTGTAGACCCCCGCGAGCCGGTCCGCCGCCCCCGTGCGGTGTGAGCGGCTCTTGACAGGACCGAAACGAACGGGACCCGGACCGGAAATCGCCCCCCGGCACGCTTTGCCGACATGACAGACGGTGCACACGCGGCGACCGGACCGGGGCGGACGCCCCGGGAGGTGGCGACGCACTGCCCGTACTGCGCCCTCCAGTGCGGGATGACGCTGCGCGAGGAGGCCGGCCGGGTGGCGGTGCTCCCCCGGCAGTTCCCCACCAACCGGGGCGGCCTCTGCCAGAAGGGCTGGACCGCCGCCGAACTGCTCGACCACCCCGAACGGCTGACCACCCCGCTGCTGCGCGACCCGGTCGGCGACGAACTGCGCCCGGCAAGCTGGGCCGCCGCCCTCGACCGGATCGTCACCGGCCTGCGCGCCGTCCAGGAGGGACACGGCCGCGACGCGGTCGCCGTCTTCGGCGGCGGCGGGCTCACCAACGAGAAGGCGTACGCGCTGGGCAGGTTCGCCCGGGTGGCGCTGCGCACCAGGCACATCGACTACAACGGACGGTTCTGCATGTCCTCGGCGGCGGCGGCCGGCAACCGCGCCTTCGGCATCGACCGGGGCCTGCCGTTCCCGCTGGCCGACCTGGGCCGGGCCGACACGCTGCTGCTCGTCGGCGCGAACCCGGCGGAGACCATGCCCCCGCTGGTGCGCTGGCTCACCGAGCAGCGCGAACGCGGCGGCCGGCTGATCGTGGTCGACCCCCGGGTCACCGCCACCGCCCGGCTGGCCGACCTGCACCTGCAACCCCTGCCGGGCACCGACCTGGCGGTGGCGAGCGCGCTGCTGCACATCGCGCTCACCGAGGGCTGGATCGACAGGGAGTACGTGGCCGAGCGCACCACCGGCTTCGAGGCGGTCCGCCGCACCGTGGCCGGCTGGTGGCCGGCCCGCGCCGAGGCGCTCTCCGGGGTGCCGGTGGCCGACCTGGAGGCGACCGCCCGGGCCCTCGGCACCGCCGGACGCGTGATCATCCTGACCGCGCGCGGCGCCGAGCAGCACGCCAAGGGCGTCGACACGGTCACCGGCTTCGTCAACCTGGCACTCGCCCTCGGGCTGCCCGGCCGCCCCGGCTCCGGCTACGGCTGCCTCACCGGGCAGGGCAACGGGCAGGGCGGCCGGGAGCACGGACAGAAGGCCGACCAGCTCCCCGGCTACCGCAGGATCGACGACCCGGTCGCCCGGGAACACGTCGCCGGGGTCTGGGGGGTGCCGGCCGAGGAACTGCCCGGGCCGGGCGTGCCGGCGTACGAGCTGCTGGAGTCGCTGGGCACGCCCACCGGGCCGAAGGCGCTGCTGGTCTTCGGCTCCAACCCGGTGGTCTCCGCGCCCCGGGCGGCCCGGATCGAACGCCGGCTGCGCGCGGTCGACCTGCTGGTGGTCGCCGACTTCCTGCTCTCCGAGACGGCCGCGCTGGCCGACGTCGTGCTGCCCACCGCCCAGTGGGCCGAGGAGGACGGCACGATGACCAACCTGGAGGGCCGGGTGCTGCGCCGCCGCGCTCTGCGTACGCCGCCGCCGGGGGTCCGTACGGACCTGGAGATCCTCGCCGACCTCACCGCCCGCCTCCGGGGTGGTGCCGGCGACGCGGACGCCAGCGACCCGCGGGTCGTGTTCGCGGAGCTGCGGCGGGCCTCGGCCGGCGGGACCGCCGACTACGCCGGGGTGAGCTGGGAGCGGATCGACGCGCACGACGGCGTCTTCTGGCCCTGCCCGGCCGAGGGCGCCCCGGACACCCCCCGGCTCTTCGCCGACCGCTTCGCCACCCCGGACGGGCGGGCCCGCTTCCACGCCGTCGAGCACCGGCCGGCGGCCGAGGAGGTGTGCGCCGAGTATCCGCTGCACCTCACCACCGGCCGGGTGCTCGCGCAGTACCAGTCGGGCACCCAGACCCGCCGGGTCGCCGCCCTACGCCGGGCCGCCCCGGACGCCTTCGTCGAGCTGCACCCCGACCTTGCCGGACGGCTCGGCATCGGCGACGGCGAGCCGGTACGGGTGGTCTCCCGCCGGGGCGAACTCCGCGCGCCGGCCCGGCTCAGCACCGCCATCCGGCCGGACACCGTCTTCGCGCCGTTCCACTGGGGTGGTGCCGCGCGGGCCAACTCGGTCACCAACGACGCCGTCGACCCGGTCTCCGGGATGCCGGAGTTCAAGATCTGCGCCGTCCGGCTGGAGAGGGTGGACGAACCATGAGCGAGCGAATCGTCCCGCAGAGCCCGGTGACGCGGCCATGACCGAGCGGATCGTGATCGTCGGCAACGGGATGGCGGGCTCCCGGTTGGCCGGCGAGCTGCACGCCCGGGGCGGGGACCGCAAGGTCACCGTGCTCGGCGCGGAGCCGCACCGGGCGTACAACCGGATCATGCTCTCCACGCTGCTGGCGGGCCGGATCGGCGAGGCGGACGTGGAGCTGGCCGAGGCCGCCGGGCAGGGCGTCGACCTGCGCAGCGGGATGGCCGTCACCGCCGTCGACCGCGCCACCGCGACCGTCCACACCGACGACGGCGACCGCGTCGCGTACGACCATCTGGTGCTCGCCACCGGCAGCCGGGCCGTCGTGCCCCCGCTGCCGGGGCTGGCCGGGCCCGGGCTGCCGGAGCGGGTGGTGCCGTTCCGCACCCTCGACGACTGCCGGCGGATCCTCGCCGTGGCCGACGGCGCGCGCAGCGCCCTGGTGCTCGGCGGCGGGCTGCTCGGGCTGGAGGCGGCCCGCGGGCTCGCCGCCCGCGGCCTGGCCGTCGGGGTGGTGCACCCGGTGCCGCACCTGATGGAACGGCAGCTCGACCCGGCCGGCGCGGCCGTGCTGGCCGACACCCTCGCGGGCCTCGGGGTGACCACCCACCTGGCCGTGTCGGCCACGAAGGTGGTCGCGGACGCCGACGGGGTACGCCTGGACCTGGCCGACGGCCGCTCGCTCGCCGCCGACCTGCTGGTCCTCTCCTGCGGGGTACGCCCCGACACCGCCCTCGCCGCCTCGGCGGGGCTGGCCGTCGAGCGGGGAGTGCTGGTCGACGACCGGCTGCGCACCAGCGACCCACGGATCTCGGCGATCGGCGACTGCGCCCAGCACGACGGTGCCCTCACCGGGCTGGTCGCCCCGGCCTGGGCGCAGGCCCGGGTGGTGGCGCAGCTGCTCACCGGAGAGGACCCGGGGGCCCGCTACCGGCCCCGGCCGGCGGTGACCCGGCTCAAGGCGGCCGGCATCGACCTCGCCGCCATGGGCGACCCGGGCGACGGCGGGACCGGCGAGGAGCTGACCTTCGCCGACCCGGCCCGGGGCACGTACGCCCGGCTGCGCATCCGCGACGAGCGGCTGACCGCCGCGATCCTGCTCGGCGACAACCCGGCGGTCGGCACGGTCATCCAGCTCTTCGACCGGGGCCAGCCGGTGCCGGCCGACCGGCGTTCCCTGCTGCTCGGCCGGTCGTTCGGCGCGGCGACAGCAGCGCCGGCCGCCACCCCGGCGCTGATGCCGGACGCGGCGACCGTCTGCCGGTGCAACGACGTCAGCAAGGGAGCGCTGGTGGGCTGCTGGCGTTCCGGGGCCCGGACGGTCGACGCCGTGGTCGCCGCGACCCGGGCCGGTACGGGATGCGGCGGCTGCCGGGACGCCGTCGCCGGAATCGTCGACTGGTTGTCCGAGGTGGAATCGGTGGAGGTGGCGCGATGAGCGAGCGGAGCGAGCGAATCGGCAGGCTCGGTGCGGCGGTGCCTCATGACGGCACGCAGCGGAGCGGAGTGCCGTCATGAACGGTGGCCGGTTGGTGGTCGTCGGCAACGGGATGGTCGGGCAGCGCTTCGTCGACGCGCTGCGCGCCCGCGACCCGCGGGGGCGGTGGCGGGTCACCGTGCTCGCCGAGGAGAACCGCCCGGCGTACGACCGGGTGCGGCTCTCGGCCTTCTTCGACGGGGTCGGCGCCGAGGAGCTGAACCTGCACACCCCCGACGACGGGGTGGAACTGCGCCTGGGCGAGCCGGCCACGCAGATCGACCGGGAGCGGCGGCTGGTACGCACGGCGGCCGGCGAGCACCCGTACGACGCCCTGGTGCTGGCCACCGGCTCGTCCGCGTTCGTACCGCCGGTGGACGGCGCGTCCCTGCCCGGGGTCTTCGTCTACCGCACGCTGGACGACCTGGCGGCGATCCGGGCGTACGCGCGGGGCCGGCGCACCGGTGCGGTCATCGGCGGCGGGCTGCTCGGGCTGGAGGCGGCGAACGCGCTGCGGCTGCTCGGGCTCGACGCCAGCGTGGTGGAGTTCGCGCCCCGGCTGATGCCCGTTCAGGTCGACACGGCCGGCGGCGCGATGCTCCGCCGCTACGTCGACGAGCTGGGCGTGGCGACCCACCTGGGCGTCGCCACCACCGCGCTGCGACCCGGGCCCGACGGCGCGGTCGCCGGGCTGGAGCTGGCCGACGGGACCGTGGTCGACGCCGACCTGGTGGTGGTCGCCGCCGGCATCCGGCCCCGCGACGAGCTGGCCCGGGCGGCCGGTCTCGCCCTGGGCCCGCGCGGCGGGGTGCTGGTCGACGACGCCTGCCGCAGCGCCGACGGGCGGATCTGGGCGGTCGGCGAATGCGCCGCCGTCGACGGCGTCTGCCACGGCCTGGTCGCCCCCGGGTACGCGATGGCCGAGGTGGTCGCCGACCGGCTGGTCGACGGGGCGGCCACCTTCCCCGGGGCGGACACCGCCGCGAAGCTGAAGCTGCTCGGCGTGGACGTGGCCTCGTTCGGCGACGCGCACGGCACCACGCCGGGCTGCCTCGACGTGACGTTCACCGACCCGGCCACCCGGGTCTACGCCAAGCTGGTCCTCTCCGACGACGCGCAGACCCTGCTCGGCGGGGTGCTGGTCGGCGACGCGAGCGCGTACCCGACGCTACGGGCCAGCGTCGGCGGCCCGCTGCCCGCTCCCCCGCTGGCGCTGCTGGCCCCCGCCGGCGCGCCGGGCGCGGACGCGGCGGCACTGCCCGCCGCCGCCCAGGTCTGCTCCTGCAACGCGGTGACCCGTGCCGACATCGACGACGCGATCACCGGTGGCTGCGCGGACGTGCCGACGCTGAAGGCGTGCACCCGGGCGGGTACGAGCTGCGGCTCCTGCGTGCCGATGCTCAAGCAGCTCCTCGACGCCGCCGGGGTGCGGCAGTCCAGCGCGCTCTGCGAGCACTTCGACGCCAGCCGGCAGGAGCTGTTCGACATCGTGCGGGTGCGCGGCATCCGTACCTTCTCGCAGCTCGTCGCCGAGCACGGCCGGGGTCGCGGCTGCGACATCTGCAAACCGGTGGTCGCCTCGATCCTCGCCTCGCTGGGCACCGGGCACGTGCTGGACGGCGAGCAGGCGTCGTTGCAGGACACCAACGACCACTTCCTGGCCAACCTGCAACGCGACGGCAGCTACTCGGTGGTGCCCCGGATCCCGGGCGGAGAGATCACCCCGGAGAAGCTCATCGTGATCGGCGAGGTGGCCCGCGACTTCGGGCTCTACACGAAGATCACGGGCGGGCAGCGGATCGACCTGTTCGGGGCCCGGGTCGAGCAGCTTCCGCAGATCTGGCGCCGGCTGGTCGACGCCGGCTTCGAGTCCGGCCACGCGTACGGCAAGGCGCTGCGCACGGTGAAGTCCTGCGTCGGCGAGACGTGGTGCCGCTACGGGGTGCAGGACTCGGTCGGGCTGGCCGTCGCCCTGGAGCTGCGCTACCGGGGGCTGCGCGCCCCACACAAGATCAAGTCGGCGGTGTCGGGCTGCGCCCGCGAGTGCGCCGAGGCGCGCAGCAAGGACTTCGGCGTCATCGCCACCGAGACCGGCTGGAACCTCTACGTCGGCGGCAACGGCGGCTTCCGGCCCCGGCACGCCGACCTCTTCGCCACCGACCTGTCCACCGAGGCGCTGGTCCGGCTGATCGACAGGTTCCTGATGTACTACGTCCGCACCGCCGACCGGCTGCAACGCACCGCCGCCTGGATCGAGGCGATGGAGGGCGGGCTGGAGCACCTGCGCGCCGTCGTCGTGGACGACTCGCTCGGCCTCTGCGCCGAACTCGACGCCGCGATGGCCCGGCACGTCGAGTCGTACTCCGACGAGTGGCGCGACGTGCTGGAGGACCCCGTACGACTGCGCCGGTTCGCCTCCTTCGTCAACGCCCCCGACGTGCCCGACCCGTCCATCACGTTCGCGCTGGAGCGGGGCCAACCCGTCCCGGCGGGCCGTACGCCGGCCGACGGGGTCCGGCAACCGGTCGCGCTCGGCATGCCGGAGCTACGGCGATGACCACCACGACGCCCGGACTGCTGGAGGTACGGCGATGACCATCACGATGACGACGACGTGCACCTGGGCGCCGGTCTGCCCGCTCGACCGGCTGGAGCCGGAGCGGGGCGTCGCCGCGCTCGTCGACGGCGTGCAGGTTGCCCTGTTCCGCACCGCCGACGGGCTCTACGCCATCGACAACCTCGACCCCGTCGCCGGCGCGTACGTGCTGTCACGCGGGATCGTCGGCAGCCGGGGCGGGGTGCCGACGGTCGCGTCGCCGCTGCACAAGCAGGTGTACGACCTGCGTACCGGCGCGTGCCTCGACCTGCCCGGCGTCGCCGTGCCCCGGCACGACGTGCGCTGCCGGGACGGCCTGGTCGAGGTGCGGCTGCGACGGGAGGGGTGAATGCGCGACGAACTGGCCGGCTTCACCATCGGGGTGACCGCCGACCGGCGACGGGACGAACTCGCCGCGCTGCTGCAACGGCGGGGCGCCCGGGTGGTGATCGCCCCGGCCCTGCGGATCGTGCCGCTGGCCGACGACACCGACCTGCGTGAGGCCACCCGGGCCTGCCTGGACCGGCCGCCGGACGTCCTCATGGCCAACACCGGCATCGGGATGCGCGGCTGGCTGGAGGCGGCCGAGGGCTGGGGGCTGGCCGAGCCGCTGCGCGGCGTGCTCGCCGACGCGTACGTGGTGGCCAGGGGTCCCAAGGCACGCGGGGCCATCCGGGCCGCCGGCCTGCACGACCAGTGGTCGCCCGACTCGGAGAGCTGCGACGAGGTGGTCGAGCACCTGTGCCGGCGCGGGGTGGCCGGGCAGGTGGTCGCCATGCAGCTGCACGGCGAGCGGCAGCCGGAGTGCACGCTGGCGCTGGAGGAGGCCGGGGCGACCGTGATCGAGGTGCCCGTCTACCGGTGGGCGCCGCCGACCGACCCGGCCCCGCTGCACCGCCTGATCGACCTGGTCGCCGGCCGGCTCGTCGACGCGGTCACCTTCACCTCGGCCCCGGCTGCCGAGGCGCTGCTACGTGCCGCCGGGGACCGCTGCGACGCCGTGCTCGACGCGTTCCGGGGCGACGTGCTCGCCAGCTGCGTGGGCGCGGTCACCGCCGAGCCGCTGCTGCGGCGCGGGGTGCCGGTCAGCGCGCCGGCCAGGGCCCGCCTGGGCGCCCTGGTCCGGACCATCGTCGACGAGCTGCCGCGCCGTACGGTCACCCTGAAGGCGGCCGGTCACCTGCTCACGCTGCGCGGGCACGCCGCCGTGGTCGACGGGGAGCTGCGCCCGCTCGCGCCGGCGCCGATGGCGGTGCTGCGGGCGCTGTGCGGCTCGCCGGGTCGGGTGCTGTCCCGGACGGCCCTGCTGCGCACGCTGCCGCGCGGCGCGGACGAGCACGCCGTGGAGATGGCGGTGGCCCGGCTGCGCGCCGGGTTGCGCGCGCCCCGGGTGGTGCAGACGGTCGTCAAGCGCGGCTACCGCCTCCGGGTCGACTGACGCGACCCGGAGACGGTGGCCGTCCCGTTCAGCCGACCGGCGCCGGGTAGCCCCGGCCGTGCTCGGCCTCCAGGCGGAGCATGGCGTGCTCCACGACGGTCACGAGCACCTGCTTGACGGCGTCCCGATGCCGGGCGTCGGTCAGCACCAGCGGCACGTCCGGCGAGATGGCCAGCGCCTCGCGGACCTCCTCCAGCTCGTACTGCGGTGCGCCGTCGAAACGGTTCAACGCCACGACGTACGGCAGCCGGCGGTTCTCGAAGTAGTCGAGCGGCGCGAAGGCGTCGGTGATCCGGCGGGTGTCGACCAGCACGGCCGCCCCCACCGCGCCCTTGATGATCTCGTCCCACATGAACCAGAACCGGGTCTGACCCGGCGTGCCGAAGAGGTACAGGATCAGGTCCTCGGCCATGGTGATCCGGCCGAAGTCCATGGCGACCGTGGTGGTCTGCTTCCCCGGCACCTTGGACGGGTCGTCGATGCCGACGCCGGCCGCGGTCATCACCGCCTCGGTTCTCAGCGGGGTGATCTCCGAGATCGCGCCGACCAGCGTCGTCTTGCCCACGCCGAAGCCGCCCGCGACCACGATCTTCGCGGAGATGATTCCCCGGTTTCGGCGGGCCCCGGCGGGGTCATAGCCTGCGAAGTCCACTTAGCACCCTTCCAAGGATTTCCATCCGCTCCTCGAACCCCTCGGCGGGAGCGGCAGTGTGTAGCGTCAGCAGGCTCTCGGCCACCATGTCGGCGACCAGCACCCGGGTGACGCCCAGCGGCATCCGGGTGTACGCGGAGATCTCGGCCAGCGACTGTGCCCGGCCCTCGCAGACGGTGGCGATGCGGTGCTTGTCGTGCCCGGCGAAGCGGGCCTCCGCGGCCTGGGTCGCGCTGGCCGTCAGAACCGCCTCCAGGGCGATGTCCATCCGGGCCTCGGTCCGGCCGCGGGTGACCGCGTACGGCCGTACCAGCGCACCACGTGGGTCCACGCGCCGTTGGTCCATCGACGATCACCTCCTCTCCCGGCCGGGCCCCTGGTCGGGCACCGGGTCTTCTCGTTCCTGGCGACGTACGGCCCGCACGTCGCGTCCCGCTAGGACCGCACCGCGTCCCGGGGCAGCGGCACCAGCGCCGCACCGACCCGCTCGACCAGCAGCGCCATCTCGTAGCCCACCTGACCGACGTCGCAGCTGCGGGCCGCCAGCACGGCCATCGACGAGCCGTCGCTGATCGACATCAGGAACAGGTAGCCGCTGTCCATCTCGATGACCGTCTGGAGCACGCCGCCGGCGCTGAACATCCGGGCGGCGCCCTCGGTCAGGCTGACCACGCCCGAGGTGATCGCGGCGAGCTGGTCCGCCCGGTCCGCGGGCAGGTCCCGCGAGGAGGCGAGCAGCAGCCCGTCGGCGGACACCGCCACCACGTGGGCGATTCCCGCCACGCTGTCGGCGAAGTTGGTGAGCAACCAACTCATGTCCTGCATGGCCGCTGGCCTGTTCATCGACTCGTCTCCTTGGTCGAGGTGCTGTTCTGGTCCGTGCCGGCCGCCCGGCCGCGCTGCACGCCGCGGTGGTAGGCCGACAACAGGCCCCGAACTTCGTCCGGGGTACGCCGGCTGCGGTCGCGGCCGCCCCGGGGCTCGATCCCGCCCGGCACGAGCTGTGCCTGCGGCTGCCGCTTGGGCAGCCCCGAGCGGGTGGTGCCGGCGGTGGCGGGGGCCGCCGCCCGGCTGGCCCGGGACCAGCCCTCGTCTGCCGCCGTCCGCCAGGCGTCCGTGTCGGTCGCGGGCGCCGCCGGCGGCGGGTCCGCGACCGGCGCCGCAGGCGGGGTGGGGGGTGCCGCGGGAGGCGCTGCGGGGGGTGTGTCCGGCGTGGTGGGCCGCGCCGCGGCCGGCGGGGTGTACGACGGCGGTGCCGGCTGCGCGGTCGGTGCGGTGGTGTCGGTGCTGCCCGGCGTACGCGTGGGCAGCCGCGGCGCGCGGGGCGCCGGCGCCGGCTGGGCGGCTGCCGGCGCGGCGGCGCTCGGCGCGGCGGCGCTCGGCGCTCCGGCGGCCTGCTGCGCGGCGGGCGACTGGCTGAAGTCCGGGCGGGTGAAGATGGCCGTGGCGTCGTTACCGTGCGACCGGAACCACACCGCCTCCATCTCGCGGAAGATCGGCGCCTCGGCCGGCAGCTCGGGGCGCGGGGTGATCGGCGCGGCCGGGGCGGGGGCGAGCGGGGCCGTGGCGGCCAGGTTGGCCCCGAGGCCACGGCCGGTGCCCTGGTCGGAGCCGGCGAGGCCCGCCGACAGCCCGGCGGTGGCCGGCGAGCCGGCGATCGGGCCCACCGGCAGCCCGGGCGTACCCGGGGCCGCGGCCTCCCCGCCGGGGACGCGCTTGGGCAGCGCCTCGACCGTGGGGTACGCGACGGTCGGCGTGCCGACCGAGACGCCGCCGAAGGCCGGTCGGGCCGGGGGCGCCGGCGGGGCGGGCGGCGGTGTCGTCGGCAGGCCACCTGCCTGCACCGGGGCCGTGGTGTCCCGCGCCTGCTCCGGGGCCTGCCACGGCGCCGGGGCGGCGGAGCGCCACTGGTCGGTCAGGGTGGCCGAGGCGGTACGCCCGGCGCCGGCCGGCTCGGCGAGGCCGGCCGGGGTGAGCGGGTTCTGCTCGACCGCGAGCGGCTGCCGGGGCCGGGTGATCTGCTGGTCCCGGCTGTGCACGGGCGGCAGCACGACCGTCGCGGCGGGCAGCGTCACCTGGGCGACGGTGCCGCCCTCCACGTTGCGACGCAGCTCCACCCGGATGCCGTAGCGGGAGGCCAGCCGGCTGACCACGGCCAGGCCCATGAGCCGGAACGCCGCGACGTCGACGCTCGGCGGGGCGGCCAGTCGCCGGTTGAGCGAGTCGAGCTGGTCGTCGGTCAGGCCCAGACCCCGGTCCTCGACCTGGATGAGGACGTAGTCGCGGATCCGGCGGCCGTCGGCGACCACGGTGGTGGTCGGCGGCGAGAAGCGGGTGGCGTTGTCGAGTAGCTCGGCGACGAGGCGGACCACGTCGTTGACGGCGTGCGCGGCGACCGAGATGTCGGTGTCGACGGTGCCGAACTCGATGCGGTTGTAGAGCTCCACCTCGGACTGCGCGGCCCGCAGCACGTCCACCAGCAGGGCGTCGTCGCGGCGCGGCACGGCGGAGTCGGCGCCGGCCAGGACGAGCAGGTTCTCGTCGTTGCGGCGCATCCGGGTGGCCAGGTGGTCCAGCTCGAAGAGCTGCGCGAGCCGCTTCGGGTCCTCCTCGCCGCGCTCGATCGCGTCGAGCTCACCGATCATGCGGTCGACCAGGGTCTGACTGCGCCGGGCGAGGTTGAGGAACATCGCCGAGACGCTGGTACGCAGCGCGGCCTGCTCGGCCGCCACCCGGACCGCCTCGCGGTGCACGACGTTGAAGGCGAGCGCCACCTGGCCCACCTCGTCGCGGTTGTTGAGCTGGATCGGGTCGCGTACCTCCCGGACGATCTCCTCGACGCCGCCGTCGCCGACGTTGCCGACGTTCTGCAGCCGCTTGACCGCGTCCGGCAGGTCGTGGTTCGCCACCGAGAGGGCGCCCTCCCGCAGCCGGCGCAGCGAGTGGTTGAGCGAGCGGGCCAGCACCACGGCGAGGGTCACGGCGACGATGAGGGTGAGCAGCACCAGCGCCGTCTCGATGACGGCCTGCCGGATGACGTCCGAGCGGGCCTGGTCGGCCTGGCTGAGCAGCCGGTCCTGGAGCCGGATCTCGGCCCACCGCATCAGGTCGTTGACGGCGCCGATGGCGGCGGTGGCGTCCTGGGCGGTCACCAGGGAGGGCTGCCCGACCGAGCGGGTGATGTCGGCGGCCACCCGGTCGGCGAGGGTGACCGCGTCGCCGGAGACCGTGCTCTCGACCAGGGCCCGCTGGGTCGGGTCGGCGGCGAGGGTGAAGGCGCCCAGCGCCTCCTGCTGGCTGGTCAGCGTGGCGACGAAGGAGGAGAACTGCTCCTCGTCGAGCCGGCCGCCGACGAGGGCGGTGAAGGCGACCGACTGCTCCTCGGCGACGGCCGCCTTGGCGCGGGCGAACGCGGCGACCGCGCGCCGGGCGTCCGCGAGCCGCTCGTCGCCGGGCAGCTGGGCCAGCCCGTCGCCGTACGCGACCAGGTCGGTGATGATGACGCCGTAGCGCAGGGCCGCCTCGGCGACCGCCATCTGCTGACGGTCCAGCACCTCCTGCCGGGTGGCGGCGAGCGTCTCCAGGTGCTCGTCGATGGTCGCCAGCCGCTCGCGTACGGCGGACGGCAGGTCACCGATCCGACCGCGCTCGGCCCGGTACGCCGCGACCCGCTCGTCGGTGCTGCGGACCCGCAGGTTGTAGGCGTCGGCCTTCTGCTGCGGGGTCGACAGGAAGGCAGCGGCGGCCATCCGCTCGGCGTGCAGGTCCTGCGTCAGGGCGGAGACGTCGATGGAGAGCGCGGTCAGCGCCCGGGCCTGGTTGGCGTCGAAGGTGTTCTCGCCGACGGCGACGAGTCGGACCGTCGCCAGCGCGAGCACCGCGGCGACCGGCACGACCAGGATCAGCGCGAGCTTGGAGCGGATCCGCACGTCGCGGAGCCGGGGCAGCCGACGCCGCTTCGGCTGATCGGTGTCGCCACTCGCGGGCAGGGTCGTCGGTCCGGTGCTCACGACATCGCCTCCGTCGTTTCTTCCACGCCTGCCCCGCCGACTCGCGCCCGGTGCAGCGGACTGCGCCACACGCGGCACGGCCGCGATTTCATCAGAAGTGATCCTGTTTGGGAAGTCGCAGCGGGGTAGGAAACGGTCGGAGGGCACGCATCCCGTGATCCGGTCAACTAATACCTTCAATTCTCCATGCCCGTGAACAGGGCATGTAACTCCAGAGTGGTCATCCGTGTCGTATTAGTAAGCGTTTGCAAACTTCCCGTTGCCCCACCATGTGGGATACGCGTCCCGAAACGCTTCAGACGCTCCGCTTGACCGCAGGGCCCGGCGTTGGCAAGGTTTTGCAGGCTTCGCGCACACCGTACGGCAGACCGATCCCGTTCCTCTACTGAGGACGGACAACCCGGCGGTGACCGGGTATCGCCCGGGCCGCATCTGGAGGACTGAGTTGAGCCCCATCCGCTCCGCGACCGCCGCGGCGCTCGCATCGGCCGTGCTGGCCACCACGCTCACCGGCTGCCAGTTCGGGGCGGACGAGCAGGACACCAGTCCCATCGTCATCGCCGCGGACCTCGAACTCTCCGGCGCCGCCGCGCCCGTCGGCAAGGCGTACCAGCGGGCGCTGGAACTGAAGGTCGAGCAGCTGAACTCCTCCGGTGCGCTGAACGGCCGGAAGGTCGAGCTGAGGGTGAAGGACAACCGGTCGGACGCGAGCGAGTCGCTGCGCAACATCGGTGACTTCAGCGCTGATTCCCAAGTCAGCGCCATCATCATGGGCGGCTGCAACGAATGCGCCGTCGGTGCCGTACGCACCATCAACGAGAAGCGAATTCCCACCATTGCGCTCGCCGCGTCCAGCGCCGTGTCCACCCCGGTCGCCGAACGGCGGTACGTGTTCAAGCTCTCGCCGAACGCGGCCGACAGCGCCGCCGCCCTCGCCGGCGAGATGCGCCGCAAGGGCGTACGCAAGGCGGGCGTGCTGCACAGCGACGACGCCTACGGCCGCGAGGGGTCGACCGCGCTGCGCGCCGAGTTCGCGAAGGCCGGCGTCAAGCTGCTGCGCGAGGAGGCCGTACGCACCACCGACACCGAGGTCGGCCAGCAGGTCAAGGACCTGATCGCGAAGAAGCCGGACGCGCTGGTCGTCTGGACCCCGGCGGAGCAGGCGACACTGGCCGCCACCGCCGCGCAGCAGGCCAAGTTCGAGGGCGACCTCTTCTTCGACGCGGCGGCGGCCGGCGACCTCTTCCTCGGTGCCGCGTCCCGGGCCACCGAACGCGCCACGCTGGTCTTCACCCAGACCATGGTGATCGACGACGTGATCGCCACGACCCCGGCGAAGGCGGCCCGCCGGCAGTGGTTCCAGGACTACACCGCCCGCTTCGGCAGCTACAACGGCTCCTCGTCGTTCGCCGCCGACGCGGTGCAGCTCATCGCCGACGCCGAGCTGCGCTCGGGCGGCGAGCCCGGTGAGGTCGACCGCGACGGCATCCGGGACGTGCTGGAGACGACCCAGCTGGACGGCCTCTCCGGGCCGATCCGGATGACGCCGGACAACCACTCCGGCCTGATGCCGCAGGCCCTCACCACCCTGGTCGCGCGCAACGGACGCTGGCGCCTCGCGAGCTGACCGGTAGGTGTGGCCCGCCGGAGAACGGCGGGCCACACCGGCGGTTGGCCGAACGGGTCAGCGGGCCGAGGTGGTGGCGCGCACCCACGGCAGGGCGAGCCGCTCGACCAGGGACAACGCGCTGTAGAGCAGGATGCTCATCAGCGCGATCAGCACGATCGCCGCCCAGGCGGTCGCGGTGTCCCCGATGCCGTTGTACTGCAGGATCTGGTAGCCCAGCCCCGCCTTGTCCGAATAGAACTCGCCGATCACCGCGCCGATCGCGGCCAGCGGCATCGCCACCTTGAGCCCGACGAAGATCTGCGGCAGCGCGGCGGGGAAGCGCACCTTGCGGAACGCCTGCCACCACGAGGCGTTCAGCGACCGGGCCAGCTCGGCCAGGTCGTTCGGGGTGGTGGTGAGGCCGGTCGCCGTGGAGAGCACGATCGGGAAGAAGCAGAGCAGGAACACCATGGTCAGGATCGGCTTCGAGCCCCAGCCGACCGAGACCACCAGCAGCGGGCCCAGGGCGATCTTCGGCACCGCGTTGACCGCGACCAGCAGCGGCGCGAACATCCGCTCGACCCGCCGGGACGCGGCCAGGGCCATCCCGATCAGCACCCCGGCCACCGCCGACAGCAGGAAGCCGACCACGGTCATCGTGGTGGTCACGCCCAGCGACGGCAGCAGCACGTCGCTGCCCGCGACCAGTGCCTGCCAGACCGCCTGCGGCGGGGGCAGCGACACCGGGTGCACGAGTTGCAGGCCGGACGTGACCAGCCACCAGGCGGCCAGCGTGATCACGGCGCCGAGCAGCGGCAGCCCGACGGCCGCCGGGCGTACGGCGGACCGGCGCGGGGCTGCGCCGGTGGCTGCGGGCCTCTTCCCGACGTGGCCGGACCGGCTAGCGGTCGTCTCCGTCACGGGTTCTCCTCTCCTGCCGGCCGGGCCGGCACGCGACGGGGGTGCGGCCGCCGGGTCGCCCCGGTGGACCGCACCCCCGTGCCGTAACGGCGGCCGTCAGGCCTTCGGCGCGAGGCTGAAGTCGATGATCTGATCGGGGGTGATGTTCTGCTTGAGCGAACCGGCGCCCTGCAGGATCGCGATGCTCTTGGCGACCCGGCCGCTGTCCAGGGTGCCGAGCTGGGTGCCGGAGTTGTTGGAGCGCACGTAGCCGGCCATGAGCTGGAGCTCGGCGGCGGCCGCGGCGGGGTTCGCGGCGTCGACGTTCTTCTTGAGCAGCTCACCGGCCTCCTGCGGGTTGGTCAGCGCGTAGTCCAGGCCCTTCATCAGGGCCGCGGTGAACCGCTTGACCATCTCCGGCTTCTCCTTGGCAATCTTGGCGGAGGTGATCAGCACGTTGCCGTAGAGGTCCTGCATCACGTTGCTGTAGGGCAGCATGACGGCCTTCTGCTTGGTCACCGTCTCGATGGTGGGCTGGCCGACGACGAACTGGCCGATGCCGTCCACCGTGCCGGAGCCGAGCATGCCCATGAGGTCCTGGGCCTGGCCGTTGACCCAGGTCACCTTGCTCGCGTCCACGCCGGCCAGCCGGGCGTACGTCGGGAAGAGGTTGCGCACGACGGAGGTGGGGGTGTCGGCGAGCTTCTTGCCCTCCAGGTCCTTGGGGGACGCGATGCCCTTGCCCTCGACGGTGGCGATGGCGGCCATGGTGCGCTGCTGGATCGCCGCGACCGCGACGAAGTCCTTGGCCTGGCCGTTGCCGACCTGGAGCAGACCGCCGGTGAGGTCGATCGGGCCGAACTGGGCCTGGCCGCCGACGATCTGCTGGATCACCGCGCCAGTGCCCTGACCGGGCTTGATGTCTACGTCGAACCCGGCCTCCTTGAAGAAGCCCTTCTCCTTTGCGACCCAGGCGTAGGAGTCACGGCCGAAGTTGCCGAACGAGGTGAGGTAGGTCACCTTCTCCAACGCCGTGCCGTTGCCGCTCTTGGCGTCGGCGCCGGAGTCCGAGTCGCCGCTGCACCCGGAGACCAGGGCAAGGGCGGTGGCCAGCGCAGCGGCAGCGACCGTACGGGTCAGCCTTCTCATCAGTGCACCATGTCCTTTCCGACCGGAGCGGCGCGCCGCCACCGGAGGGGTTGTCTAGGTTGGCCGGCCGAGGGGTTGGGCCGATACCAACCGTCGTGAGGGGACTCTTAGCGGGGGACAGCGTACGAGAAACCGACCCCGACAATGCCAGGCGTATGGGTTTCGTTACGCAAAAATCCTCGCGTCCACCCCGGACGACGTGCAGTCCACACGAGCCGGTTACCCTGGGCCGCGACTGCTGATCGCCCACTCAGGGAGGCCGCCGGAGATGATCCAGCTTTCCGGGGTGTCCCGCACCTTCGACGGCCGCAGCGGCCGCGTCGAGGCGCTGCGCGGCATCGACCTCGACGTCGCCGCCGGCGAGTTCGTCGCCGTACTCGGCCGCTCCGGTTGCGGCAAGTCCACGCTGCTGCGCCTGATCGCCGGCCTGCTCCCGGTCAGCGACGGCAGCATCACCGTGGCCGGTACGCCGATCACCAAGCCGCGTCCGGACATCGCGATGCTCTTCCAGCGACCGGCCCTGCTCCCCTGGCGCACGGTCCTGGACAACGTCCTGCTCCCCGTGGAGATCTTCGGCTGGAAGCGGGCCAAGCACCGCGACCGGGCCCGGGAGCTGCTGGACCTCGCCGGGCTGGCCGGCTTCGAGAAGCGGCTGCCGCACGAACTCTCCGGCGGCATGCAGCAGCGGGTGTCGCTGTGCCGTTCGCTGATCGGCGAGCCCCGGGTGATGCTGATGGACGAGCCGTTCTCCGCGCTCGACGCGCTGACCCGCGAGGAGCTCTCCGGCGAGCTGCAACGCGTGCACATGACCTCCGGGGCCACCATCGTGTTCGTCACCCACTCGATCGACGAGGCGGTACTGCTGGCCGACCGGGTGGTCGTCCTCAGCCCCCGCCCCGGCCGGATCCGCAAGGTGGTCGACGTGAACATCCCGCGACCGCGCACCCTGGGCCGCAACGCGCACCTGGCCGACGTCGCCCGGGTCAGCGCCGACCTGCACGAACTCCTCATGGAGCGGGACCTGCCGGCGACAGCCGGCGCGGAAGGACGATGAGCATGCGGGTCACCGTCTTCACCGAGCCGCACCGGGGCGCCAGCTACGACGACCAGCTCCGCTTCGCCCGGCTGGCCGAGGACGGCGGCTTCGAGGGCTTCCTCCGCGCCGACCACTACCAGGCGATGGGCGACGAACCGGCCCTGCCCGGCCCGACCGACGCCTGGCTCACGCTGGCCGCGCTGGCCCGCGAGACCAGCCGGATCCGGCTCGGCACCCTGGTCACCTCCGCCACCTTCCGACCACCCGGCCCGCTGGCCGTGATGGTGGCCCAGGTGGACCAGATGAGCGGCGGTCGCGTCGAACTCGGCATCGGCGCCGGCTGGTACGAGCGGGAGCACACCTCCTACGGCATCCCGTTCCCCGCCGTCGGCGAACGCTTCGACCGGCTGGCCGAGCAGCTGGAGATCGTCACCGGGCTGTGGCGGACGCCGCCGGGCGAGACGTACAGCTTCACCGGCGACCACTACCGGCTGGTGGACGCCCCCGCGCTGCCGAAGCCGGTGCAGGTGCCCGGCCCGCCGATCATCGTCGGCGGTCGCGGCCCGAAGCGCACCCCCGAACTCGCCGCCCGGTACGCCGACGAGTTCAACATGCCGTTCAAGACCGTCGCGGAGACCGCCGCCGCGTACGAGCGGGTGCGGGAGGCCTGCGACCGGACCGGCCGGGCCGAGTCGGGACGCGCCCCGCTCACCCTCTCCGCCGGGATCGTGGTGGCGATCGGCCGCACCGACGCCGAGGCCCAGCGCCGCGCCGCCCCGCTGCACGTCAAGAGCGCGCTGCCGCCGGAGGACCCGGTGGTCGGCTCGCCCGCGCAGCTCGTCGACCGGATCGGCGAGTTCGCCGCGATCGGCGCCACCCGGGTGCACCTGCGGCTGATCGACCTCGCCGACCTCGACCACCTGGAGCTCATCGCCGCCGAGGTGCTCCCCCGACTGGACGGAACCCGATGACCGACGCGCACCTCGAACTCGGGCCGGTGGGCCAGGAGATCGTGTACGAGAACGACCGGGTCCGGGTCTGGCACATCCGCCTGGAGCCGGGCGAGCGGCAGCCGCTGCACCGGCACGACCATCCGTACCTCGTGGTGGCGATCCAGGGGGCGAAGAACGTCGTGCAGACGATCGACGGCACCCTCATCGACGCCGACGAACCGACCGGCGGGGTCGTCTACCGGGACCCGGGCGCGGTGCACATGCTGACCAACGTGGGCGACACGACCTACCTGGCCCGGCTGGTCGAGCTGAAGTAACCGCCGGCCGGCGGGTCACCCCCGCTCGCGGCGCGCCGGTGGCGGCCTGGTCAACAGGTGCGTAACGTGCCGGACATGGCCTTTCGGACCTGGGGCAGACTGCTGCTCACCGCGCTCGGGGTGAGCCTGCTGGCTGGGGCCGGTCAGCTCGGCATCGCCTTCGGCTTCGGCGTCGTCCGGCTCACCGGCACCTTCACCGGCACCACCGTCAACCAGTGGCCGGCCCAGCTCGTCTGGGCGGGCTGGTTCGCCGCCAACGCCGCCGTGGTGGGCGCCGTGCTCACCGAGCGCCTGGCCCGCCGGGACGGAGGGCTGGCCGGCACCGGGCGTCTGCTCGCCGTCGCCGGCGCCGCCGCACTGGGCGCCACCGTCGTCGCGCCGCTGTGCATGCAGCCCGCCCGGGCGGCCGAACTCGTCTCGGTGGACCCCGTCTGGGCCGTCGGCATCTGCGCCGTCCTCGGTGCGGTGGCCGGTGCGGGCGCCGCCCTCGCCGTACTGCTCCAGCCGCCGGTGGGGTGGAACATGGCGGCCGTCGCGGGCGCCGTCTGGCTGCTGGCCCTGATCTCGGTGACGCCGTCGCTGCTGTCGACCGGGCCGCTGGGGACCGTACGCCTGGGGGTGCTGGAGCCGGCGTCGCTCGACGCCGGCGCGGCGCAGCGGCTGGCCCTGGTCGTCCTGCCGCTGGTGGCCCTGCTGGCCGGCGCCGCGACCGGCGGGCTGGCCCGCTGGCGCGGCCACCCGCCGCTGGTCAGCGGCGCGACGGGAGTGGCGGGGCCGGTGCTGGTCGCGTTCGCCTACCTGACCGCCGGTCCCGGCGACACCGCCGACCGCTACCAGCTCACGCCGTACTACGCGGCGCTGCTCGCGGTGGCCGCCGGCGCCCTCGGGTCGGCCGCAGCCGCGCTGCTGCGCTGGCCGCTGGTCGCCCGCACCGCCCCCACCGGAGCCATCGAGCCGACCGACATCCTGCGTCCGTTGCCGGCCGGTCCGGCCCTGCCGCACGCCCCGGCGTCCGCCGCCGGGGACGAGCCGGAGACGGTCGACCTGGCCGGCGCCACCCTGGCCACCACCGACCGGGCCGGCGGTACGGACTCCGGCGCGGTCACCACCGCCACCGGCGACGGCCGGGAGCCCCGGACCGTCCCCCCGCACTGGGACTGGCCCGCCGAGGGAGGAATCGCCCCGGCCCCCGCCGCCCGGACGGGCGCGGGTCCGCAGCGGACGGCCGGCTCCGACGCCCCGGCCGCAGCCGACCGCCCGGTCGCACCGGAGCCCGCCCGTACGCCGGACGCCGCCGCCCACGCCCCGACGGCCCCGTCCGTCCCGGCCACCGCCGAAGCGACGCCCGTCGCCGAAGCGTCACCCGACTTCGAGGCGCCCTCCGTCCTCACGGCGTCGACGGCCGCCGAGGCGACGCCCGCCGGGCAGCCCCTCCGGGAGGCGACGCTTGCCGGACGCCCGGCCAGGGAGACGACTCCCCCGGTACAGCCGGCCGAAGCCCCGACGCCAGCCGCGCAGCCGGCCGAGGGCACATCGGCTGCGCAGCCGCCCGAGGGGGCCACGCCCGCCGGGCAGCCGGCCGAGGGATCCACGCCTGCAGGGCAGCCGGCCACGGCGAGCGCGCCCAAGCCCCGCCGTACCCGCAAGCCCCGGTCCACGCGCCAGGTCGCCCCCGCGGCGGCATCCGAAGCTGCGGACCCGACGCCCACCGCCGAGGCCCCGACCCCCGTGACCGGGGACCCGACCAGCGCCGCTCCGGAACCGACGCCCACCGCTGCGGAACCGACGCCCACCGCTGCGGACCCGAAGCCCGGGGACGCGGACCCGACGCCCGCCGCCCCGGACGCCCCCGCGATCGCGGACACCGCCGCGAACAGCACGACGGTCCCCGCTGCCGGCGCCGCGCCGCCGCCCGTCCCCGCGTGGCCGGTCCCGCCCCGGCCCCAGGCCGACACGGCCGACGTCGCCCGGCCCGCCACCGAACCCGCGGCCGAGAGCACGCCGCGGCCCCGCCACCGGGCCCCGATGCCCGACCTGGCCCGCGCCGCGAGCTGGGAGGCGCTCGCCACCGCGCGCCGGGGCGGTCCCGCCCCGGTGTCCGCCGACAGCACCCCGACGAACGGCGGCACCGCCACCGGGGCGGAGGCGTCGCCCGGATCCGCGTCGCCCGGCGAGGCCGAGCAACCCACCGGGCGGGGCCGGGGCCGGCTGGCCCTGTTCCGCCGCAACCGGTCCCGGGCCGAGGAGGCCCCGGCCGGACAGGAGCCCGAGCCGCTGCCGGCGCAGGACGAGGAGTACGTGGACTGGGTCACCGGCCTGAGCAGGGCGGTCCCGGACAACGAGCCCGAGCAGGAGAACGGCCGGCGGTCGTTGCGCTCCACCGGCCGCCACCACCGCGACTGACCCGACCGACGACGCCCGCCCCGCCCGGAGGACCGAGCAGGGCGGGCGTCGTCGATCTTCCGGCAGTCCGACAGCTCGGACGGGCGGTCGCGGCGCTCAGGCCAGCGGCAGGTAGACGCGGCCGCCCGAGGAGAGGAACTCCTCCGACTTGTCCTTCATGCCGCGTGCCGCGTACTCCTTCAGCTCCTGCGTGATCTTCATCGAGCAGAACTTCGGGCCGCACATCGAGCAGAAGTGGGCGGTCTTCGCCGGCTCCGCCGGCAGGGTCGCGTCGTGGTACGAGCGCGCGGTCTCCGGGTCCAGCGACAGGTTGAACTGGTCCTCCCAGCGGAACTCGAACCGCGCCTTGGACAGCGCGTCGTCCCACGCCTGCGCCCCGGGATGCCCCTTGGCCAGGTCGGCCGCGTGCGCCGCGATCTTGTACGCGATCACGCCGGCCTTCACGTCGTCGCGGTCCGGCAGCCCCAGGTGCTCCTTCGGGGTCACGTAGCAGAGCATGGCGGTGCCGAACATGCCGATCATCGCGGCGCCGATCGCCGACGTGATGTGGTCGTACGCGGGGGCGATGTCCGTGGTCAGCGGGCCGAGGGTGTAGAAGGGCGCCTCGTGGCACCACTCCTGCTGGAGGTCCACGTTCTCCTTGATCTTGTGCATCGGCACGTGCCCGGGGCCCTCGATCATCACCTGGACGTCGTACTCCCAGGCGACCTTCGTCAGCTCGCCCAGGGTGCGCAGCTCGGCGAACTGGGCGGCGTCGTTGGCGTCCGCGATCGAGCCGGGGCGCAGCCCGTCGCCGAGCGAGAACGTCACGTCGTAGCGGGCCAGGATCTCGCACAGCTCGCGGAAGTTGGTGTAGAGGAAGTTCTCCTCGTGGTGCGCCAGGCACCAGGCCGCCATGATCGAGCCGCCCCGCGAGACGATGCCGGTCACCCGGTCCACCGCCAGCGGCACGTACGGCAGCAGCACCCCGGCGTGCACCGTCATGTAGTCGACGCCCTGCTCGGCCTGCTCGACGACGGTCTCCCGGAAGACCTCCCAGCTCAGCTTCACCGGGTCGCCGCCGACCTTCTCCAGCGCCTGGTAGATCGGCACGGTGCCGATCGGCACCGGCGAGTTCCGCACGATCGCCTCGCGGGTCTCGTGGATCCGCTTCCCCGTCGACAGGTCCATCACCGTGTCCGCGCCCCACCGGGTCGCCCACGTCAGCTTCTCCACCTCCTCGGCGACCGACGAGGTGACCGCCGAGGTGCCGATGTTGGCGTTGACCTTGACCAGGAACGCCTTGCCGATGATCGCCGGCTCGCACTCGGGGTGGTTGACGTTGAGCGGCAGCACGGCCCGCCCGGCGGCGATCTCGTCGCGGACGAACTCCGGCGCCATCCCCTCCCGGATCGCCACGAACTCCATCTCCGGCGTCACCACGCCGGCCCGCGCGTACGCGAGCTGGGTGGGGCGCCGCCCGTCGGCGCCCGCGAGCGGGGTGCCCGCGCCGCGGACCGGGGCCACGTCGCCGCGCTCGGCGATCCACGCCCCGCGCAGCGGCGGGAGCCCCACCTCCGGGTCGGAGCCGGGTCCGGAGGTGTCGTAGAGCCGCAGCGGCGGGTTGCCGCCGGCCAGTTCCACCTCGGCGAACGGCACCCGCACGTCCGGCCGGGATCCCTCCACGTACACCTTGCGACGTGCCTGCACGACAGCCTCCCTGGTGATCAAGCGGACCAGCCGAAGTGGTCCAGCGGGCCGCGTCCCGCGCCCAGCTCCCAGTCCCGCGCGCCGGTCAGCGCGCGGAAGACGTACTCCTTGGCGGCGGCGACCGCCGTCGGCACCGGGTCGCCGAGGGCCAGCCGCACGGCGATCGCCGCCGAGAACGAGCACCCGGTGCCGTGGTTGTGCCGGGTGTCGACCCGGGGCCCGCGCAGCAGGGTGGTGACGCCGCCGCCGTGCAGCACGTCCACCGCCTCGCCGTCGGCGTCCACGTCGCCGCCGGTCACCACCACGTGCGCCGGGCCGCCGGCCGCGAGCGCCTCGGCGGCGGCGACCATCTCCTCGACCGTGGTCACCGGGCGTCCGGTGATGGCCGCGGCCTCCGCGCAGTTCGGCGTCGCCACCTCGGCGTACGGCAGCAGCCGCTCGACGGCCGCGACCACGCCCAGCCGGTGCCCGCTGGTGGCGACGAGCACCGGGTCGACGACGAGGTGCGGCAGCCGTCCGTCCTTCGCGGCGTCGGCCACCGCGTCGGCGACCGCCGGGGTGCCGAGCATGCCCGTCTTGGCGGCCCCGACGGCGAAGTCGGCGAGCACGCTGTCGAGCTGCTCGGTGACCGTGCGCGGCGGCAGCGGCAGCACGGCGTCGACGCCCCGCGTGTTCTGCGCGGTGACGGCGGTGAGCACGCTGGTGCCGTACGCGCCGAGGGCCGCGAAGACCTTCAGGTCGGCCTGGATGCCGGCACCGGCGCCGGAGTCCGAGCCGGCGATGGTGAGCACGGTCGTCGGGGTCATCGTTCCTCTTCCGTGGTGGCGTACGGGAGCCCGCGCCGGGCCTGCGCGGTGGTGGCGGTTGCGGGCTGCGGCCGGCTGCGCGCCGCCCCGGCAGGATCCGGGCTGCCGTGCGGGGTCCGCGTCGCCCCGGCGGGATCCGGGCTGCCGTGCCGGGTCCGCGTCGCCCCGGCGGGATCCGGGCTGCCGTGCCGGGTCCGGCTCGCCGTGGCGGCGGCTGCCGTGAGGGTGGCTGCCGCCGCCTCGGGGTCGTCGGCGCGCATGACGGCGCCCAGCACCGCCACCCCCACGGCACCCGTCGCGACGCAGGCGGTCACCTGGCCCGGGCTCTGCACTCCGCCGAGCGCCAGGACCGGCACGGGGCTGACCGCGATGAGCGCGCCAAGCCCGTCCGGGCGCAGCGGTGGGCCGTGGCCGGGCTTGGTGCTGGTCGGGTAGACGGGCGAGAGGGTGGCGTAGTCCTCCGTGGTCAGGCGCGCCAGCTCCACCCGGTCGTGGCAGGAGCGGCCCACCAGGCCGAGGCGCGGCGGCGGGTACGGTCCCGCCGACGGCAGGTGCACGGCGTCCCCGTCGAGCGGGTCGGGGCCGGCGACGATCAGCGTGCCGCCCGCCTCGGCGAGGATCGCACGCAGGTCGACGGCGAGGGCGGCGCGCTCGGCCCGGGGCAGGTCCTTCTCCCGCAGCACCACCCACCGCACTCCCCCGGCCACCGCCCCCGCCACGACCTCGGCCAACGGCCGCCGCGCCTGCCACCGGTCGGTCAGCAGCAGGACGCCGGCCGGGCCGCCCGAGATCTTGGTGGGAAACGGCCCATCCAGGGGCCCTTCCGTACCAAGATCCGTAGAAGCGGGACCAGAGCTGGCGGTCACAGGTCCGGCCGTCCCTCGTCGGGGGTGGAGGCGAGCGCGTGGAAGCGCCGGGCGATCCGACCCGCCCCGTACGCGAGCCGGCCCGCCTCGACCGCGTACCGCATCGCGGTGGCCATCGCCACCGGGTCGGCGGCGCGGGTGACCGCGCTGGCGAGCAGCACGGCGTCGCAGCCCAGCTCCATGGCGAGCGCGGCGTCGGAGGCGGTGCCGATGCCGGCGTCCAGGATCACGGGCACGTCGACGCCCTGCCGGATCAGCCGGATGTGGTGCGGGTTCGACACGCCCAGGCCGGAGCCGATCGGCGCGCCCGCCGGCATCACCGCGGCGCAGCCGACGTCGGCCAGCCGGCGCGCCAGGATCGGATCGTCCGAGGTGTACGGCAGGACCACGAACCCGTCGTCGACGAGCTCCTCGGCGGCGCGCAGCAGCTCCACCCCGTCGGGCAGCAGCGTGCGCTCGTCGCCGATCACCTCCAGCTTCACCCAGTCCGTGCCGAACGCCTCCCGGGCCAGGTGCGCCACCTTGACGGCCTCGCCCGCCGTGTAGCAGCCGGCGGTGTTCGGCAGCAGCCGCACGCCGCAGCGGTCCAGCAGGTCCAGCAGGCCGCCGGCGGTGCCGGGGGCGGTGTCGACCCGGCGCAGCGCCAGGGTGACCAGTTCGGTGCCGGAGGCGCGGATCGCGTCCTCCAGCACCCGCAGGTTGGCCGCGCCGCCGGTGCCGAGGATCAGCCGGGACGTGAAGCTCACGCCACCCAGGTCGAAGCTCACCCCGTCACCCGCCCTGCGCGGCGCTGAGCACCTCGACGCGGTCGCCGTCGCGCAGCACGGTCGCCGGCCAGCCCGTACGCGGCACCACCTCGCCGTTGACCGCGACGGCGAGGCCGCGCTGCTGGTCGGTGACCGCGCGGACGAGGTCCGCCACCGTCGAGCCGCCGGGCAGGTCGCGCCCGGCGCCGTTCACCGTCAGTTCCACGTGTGCTCCTCCTCGGGTACGAAGGGACCGGCCCGCCCGGCCCCTGCGGCGTCCGGCCCGACGGATCCCGTCGGTCTGGCGGCGGACGGCGCGGCGGCGGCACCCGGCCCGGCGGATGCGGACGGTGCGGTGGCACCCCGCGCGGCAGCGGCGGACGGCGCGAACCGGGCCGGGGTGAAGGGGGCGAGCAGCGGGTCCACCGCGCCCGTGACGACCAGGTCGGCGATCAGGTCGGCGGTGACCGGCGTGAGCACGATGCCGTGCCGGTGGTGCCCGGTCGCGGCGAGCACGCCGGGCCGGCCGGGCAGCGGGCCGAGGATCGGGGCGTTGTCGGGGGTGCCGGGACGCAGGCCGGCGAGGGTCTCCACCAGGTCGTACTCGGCCAGCTCGGGCAGCAGGTCGACGGCGGCGCGGAGCAGGCGCAGCACCGCCCCGGCGGAGACGTCGGTGTCGGAGCGCTCCTCGACGGTCGCGCCCACCACCACCTCCCCGTCGACGCGGGGGACGAGATAGACGTGCTCGCCGTCGGCGTACCCCCGGATGACGTGCCGGAAGCCCGGCGCGCCGCCACCGGGCGCGCGGAGCCGGACCAGCTGGCCCTTCACCGGTCGCACCGGCAGTCCCGTCAGGGCCGCCGCGCCGCAGCCGGCCGCGACGACCGTGACCCGGGCGTCCACCTCGGACAGGGCACGCACGGCGGCGGGCACCAGCGCGGCGCCGGCCCGCTCGGCGGCCACGCGCAGCGCCGGCACCAGCCGGCGCGGGTCGACCTGGTGGTCCGTGGCGGCGAACGCACCGCCGCGCACCCGGGGGGCCAGCGCCGGCTCGCGGTCCCGCAGCGCCGACGGGCGCAGCGGCGTCACCGGCAGCCCGATCCCCTGCTGGTACGCCCACAGCCGGCGCGCCTCGGCCAGGTCGTCGGCGGTCAGCCCGACCATCAGCGTGCCCTCGCTCCGGTAGCCGACGTCCACGCCGGTGGCGGCGGTCAGCTCGGCGGCGAACGCCGGCCAGCGGGCGGCGGAGGCGGTCAGCAGTCCGGTCAGCTCGTGCTCGCCGAAGTACGCCTCCGCGACCGGGGCGAGCATCCCGGCGGCCACATGGGACGCGCCGGAGCCCGGGGCGGGATCGTGCACGACGACCCGCAGTCCACGTTGCGCGCAGCGCCAGGCGATCGCCAGCCCGACCGGTCCCGCCCCCAGCACGGCGACGTCCGGCCGGTTCAGCACCCCAGGGCTCCCAGCAGCTCCGCCGTCGCCCGGGCCGGATCGGCCGCCCCGGAGAGCGCCCCCACCACCGCCACCCCGTACGCCCCGGCCGCCAGCAGCGCGGGCACGTCGGCGGCGGTCACCCCGCCGATCGCGACGACCGGCACGTTCACGGCGGCGGCGACGGCGCGCACCCCGGCCGGGCCGATCGGCGCCGGCAGCCCATCCTTGGTGCTGGTGGCGTTGCAGGGGCCAACGCCCAGGTAGCTGGCTCCGGCAGCGACCGCCTCGGCCGCCGTACCCGGCTCGCGGGCGGTGGCGCCGAGCACCGCCGTCGCGCCGAGCACCCGGCGGGCCGCCCCGGCCGGCAGGTCGTCCGCGCCGACGTGCCCACCGGCGGCGCCCACCGCCAGCGCCACGTGCAGCCGGTCGTTCACCAGGCAGGTGGCGTCGTACCGGGCGCAGAGCGCGACGACCCGGCGGGCCAGGTCGTACGCCTCCCGGTCGGTGGCGTCGTCGGTCACCCGGACCTGCACGACCAGTTCCGCGCGGGCCACCGGAAGGGCAGCCCGCAGCACGGCGAGCGGATCCCGCCCGGGGCGGGTGTCGGTGATGAGATGCAGTCGTCCGAGGGACGGCACGGCAACACTCCTCCCTGCGCCGGCATTACCCGGATCAGGTTCGACGGTCGGGGGCTCACAGCCCCCCTCTCAGCCCGGTGTACCGGGCTCCCGTGGGTCACTTGCGGGTGTCACCGTACGACGGATCGCCGGATCCGCCAAGGTCGAGCTGCGGATTTCACACCGACCGCCCCATCCCGACGCCGGGGGCGGCACGTGAGCGCTCCGTCACGCGATGCTGTCCGGATGCCCTGCGCCGCCCGGGTACCCGCCTGGCCTTCCTGCCGGGCCAGGCCCCGGACGAGGCAGGGCGGGCGCGTCCCGTCAGAGAATCGCGCGCAGGGCTTCGAGGTCCTCGTCGGTGGGCTGCCAGGTGCCCGCCTCCGCGTTGGCGCGTACCTGCTCGGGCGTGGTGGCGCCGGCGATCACCGAGGTCACCGCCGGCTGGGCTGCCAGCCCGCCGATGGCCACCTGGAGCATCGACAGCCCCCGCTCGGCGGCGTACGCCTCGATCGCCTCGATGGTGTCCCAGTCGGCGGCGGCGAGGCGTTGCGCGTACCGGCCGCCACCGGCGAGGCGGCTGCCGGCCGGCGGGGCCTCGTTGCGCTTGTACTTGCCGGTGAGCAGCCCGTTGGCCAGCGGGAAGAACGGCAGCAGCCCGAGGCCGAACCGCTCGCACGCCGGCACCACCTCGGCCTCGACGCCACGCTCCAGCAGGCTGTAGTGGTTCTGCGCGCTGATGAACCGGGACCGGCCGTTCGACGAGGCCACCCAGTCTGCGTCGGCGATCTGCCAGCCGGCGAAGTTGGAGTTGCCCAGGTAGCGGACCTTGCCGGCGCGCACGAGGTCGTCGAGCGCGGCGAGCGTCTCGTCGATCGGGGTGCCGGGGTCGGGCTCGTGCATCTGGTACAGGTCGATGTGGTCGGTGCCGAGCCGGCGCAGCGACGCCTCCACCGCCCGGGCGATGTAGCGACGCGCGCCCCGGGCGCCGAAGTCGGGGCCGTTCATGCCCTCCATGTCCATGCCGAACTTGGTGGCCACCACCACGTCGTCGCGCCGGCCCTTGAGCGCCTGGCCCAGCAGTTCCTCGGAGCCGCCCTGCGGTTCGCCGTAGATGTCGGCGCTGTCGAAGAAGTTGATCCCGGCGTCGAGCGCGGCGTCGACCACCGCCCGGGTGCCGTCGAGGTCGAGCTTGCGGCCGAAGTTGTTGCAGCCGACGCCGACCACGGACACCACGAGCCCGGAGTCGCCCAACCGGCGGTAGGTCATCTCTGTCACGAGATCCACCCTATGCCGGCCACGAGCCGCACGCCGAGGAGCTGGAAACCGACCCGCCCTGGTCAGCCGCGCACGACGGCGACGGAAAGGGCGACGACCCGCCGACCGCGCAGAGGCGGTCGGCCAGGTCGGCGGGGATCACGCCACGTCCCAGACCGGCTCCGGGGTCTCCACCACCTCGTTGTCGCCCCGGAACAGCACGAACCGGTCGAAGGTACGGGTGAACCAGCGGTCGTGGGTCACCGCCACGACGGTCCCCTCGAATGCGGTCAGCCCGGCCTCCAGCGCCTCCGCCGAGGCCAGGTCGAGGTTGTCGGTGGGCTCGTCGAGCAGCAGCAGCGTCGCGCCGGACAGTTCCAGCAGCAGCACCAGGAAGCGGGCCTGCTGCCCGCCCGAGAGGGTGCCGAAGCGCTGGTCGCCCTGCCCGGCCAGCTCGTAGCGGCTCAGCGCCGCCATCGCGGCGTGCCGGTCCATGCCGGCCCGGTGCTCGTCGCCGCGCCAGAGGATCTCGACGAGGGTCTTCGCCGTCAACTCCGGCCGGTCGCGGGTCTGCGAGAAGTGACCCGGGCGTACCCGCGCGCCGAGCCGGGCCACCCCGTCGTGGGCCACCGGGGCGAGCGCGGCGGCGCCGTCGACGGGGCCGTTGGCGGGGTCGGGGTCGCTGCCGCCGCGGGCCAGCAGCCGCAGGAAGTGCGACTTGCCCGTGCCGTTGGCGCCGAGCACCGCGACCCGGTCGCCGTACCAGATCTCCAGGTCGAACGGGAAGGTCAGGCCGTCGAGCTCGAGCTGCTCGCAGATGACCGCGCGCTTGCCGGTCCGCCCGCCGGTCAGCTTCATCCGGATGTCCTGGTCCTTCGGCGGTACGGGCGGCGGCCCGGCCTCCTCGAACTTGCGCAGCCGGGTCTGCGCGGCCTGGTAGCGCGACGCCATCCCGTCGTTGTACGCGGCCTTCTGCTTGTACATCAGCATCAGCTCGCGCAGCTTCTGGTGTTCCTCGTCCCACCGCTTGCGCAGCTCGTCGAGGCGGGCGTGCCGGGCCACCCGCGCGGAGTGCCAGCTGGCGAAGCCGCCCGGGTGCACCCACGCGCTGCCGCCCTCCACAGCGACCACCCGGTCGGCGGTCTGGGCGAGCAGTTCCCGGTCGTGCGAGACGTAGAGCACCGACTTGCCGGACTCGCGCAGCCGCGCCTCCAGCCAGCGCTTGCCCGGCACGTCGAGGAAGTTGTCCGGCTCGTCGAGGAGCAGCACCTCGTCGGGGCCGCGCAGCAGCAGTTCGAGGGCGAAGCGCTTCTGCTGGCCGCCGGAGAGCGTCCGGACCCCCCGTTCCCGGGCGCTGTCCCAGGGCAGGCCGAGCACGATGGTGGCGACCGTGTCGAAGAGCACCTCGGCGTCGTACCCGCCGGTCTCGCCCCAGGCCGCGAGTGCGTCCGCGTACGCCAGTTGGGCCTTGCCGGCGGCGGTGCTGTACTTGCCGCGGACCTCGGCCGCGCGCATGGCCGCCTCGGTCTCGGCCAGGCGGCGGCCGGCGTCGCGTAGCGCCGGCGGGGCCAGCGACAGCGCCAGGTCGGCCAGCGTGGACTCGTCGCCGATCATCCCGATGAACTGGCGCATGACGCCCAGCCCGCCGGCCCGCGCGATCGCGCCGGTCTGCACCGGCAGGTCGCCGGCGACCATCCGCAGCAGCGTCGTCTTGCCTGCGCCGTTGGGCCCGACCAGGGCGACCTTGGCACCCTCCCCGACGCGGAAGGACACGTCGGAGAAGAGTTCCCGGCCGTCGGGAAGGATGTGCCCGACCGCTGCCACGTCCACGTATCCCACGTCGGCATCCTGCCCGAGCAGGGGCCGGGCGGCCCAACCATTTACCGGGTGACCCGCAGCACCCGGTAGCCCTTCTGGCTGGCGTGCCGCCCCACCTGCCAGCCCTGCTCGACCAGCCAGCGCTGCAACGAGTCACCGCCGAGGTAGCGGGCCACCACCAGCCAGGCGACGCCGTCCGGGGCGAGCCGGGGCAGCCAGCGCAGCAGGATCCCGTGCAGTTCGTCCTTGCCGACGTGGATCGGCGGGTTGGACCAGATCTCGGCCAAGGTCAGGTCGGCCGGTACGTCGTCCGGCGCGGCGACGCGCACCCGGTCGGCCGCGCCGACCCGCGCCGCGTTGGCCGCGGTGAGTTCGCGGGCCCGTTCGTTGACGTCGACGGCCCACACCGTCGCCGACGGCGCGGAGCTGGCGAGCACGCAGGTGATCGGGCCGAAGCCGCAGCCGAGGTCGAGCAGGGCGCCGGTGGTCTCGGCGGACGGCAGTTCGGCCTTGCGCAGCAGCACGGCCGTGCCGGGGTCGAGGCGGGCGGCGGAGAAGACGCCGGCGGAGGAGGCCAGGGTGTAGTCGCGGCCGGCGACGGAGAACTCGACCTCGCGCGGATTGGCGGCGGTCGTGGGTTCAGCGGTGAAGTAGTGTTCGCCGGTCACGCCGGCAATTCTCGCACCGTCGCCCGGCCCGGCGGCGCGGGCCCGGGTCCACGCCGGGAAGGCGCGGCCACGGCGGCACGGTGCGAGACGACCCCGCACGCAATTTCCCCATTATTTACACCTAAAGGGACAATGCCTCCTACTCTGGGCGGCATGGTGTATCGGTACGAGTCCGATGAGGACGCATTCATGGAGTACCCGGAGCCCGGGTCCGACCGGTCGGTGCTCGGTGCCGGTCCGCCTCCCCCGGCCGGGCCCTCCCCCTCCCGCTTCCCGACGCCGTCGCTGCCCCGCGCCAACCGGCTCGTGCTGCCCTCCGCCCAGGAGCCGGTCCGCGCCGCCGCGCAGGTGTCGCCGCCGCTGACCGCCCACGCGCGGGCGCAGGCGCCGGTCGAGCCGCCCCCGCCGGCCCCGCCGCTCGCACCGGCCGGGCCTGCCGAGCCGCCCACGTCGGCGGGTCGGCAGCGGGGCGGCGGCGGCCGGCTGTGGCAGGTCGTGGTCGGCGGCGCGGCCGTCCTCGCGCTGCTCGCGCTCTGCGGCCTCGGCGCCGCCGCCCTGCTGGCCGAGCGCGACAAGAACCCGCAGGCCACGCCCACGGTCCAGCCGGAGGCGGCCGAGTCCGCCGGGGTCGAGCCGCAGGCCCTCGACTCCCGGGACACCGACCAGGCGCCGCTGACCGCCAAGGAGCTCTTTCCCGGCAGGCAGCTCGTCGTCACCGACGGCGAGCCCGCCTACCGGGTGTTGAAGACGCAGTCCAGCGCCAGCTGCGCCGTGGCGGCCACCGGTGAGGTCGCCGACCTGCTGGTCCGCCTCGGCTGCACCCAGGTGGTCCGGGCCACGCTGCGGACGTCCGACGGCGACCACCTCGTCACCACCGGGTTGTTCAACCTGACCGACCGGGCCAACGCCGAACGCGCCCGCGACCGCATCCGGCTGCTGCTCGACGAACGGGAAGGCCGGTTCCGGGGCATGGCGGCCGACGAGGACAGCGCGGCGATCGCCACCGCACCGGCCCGCGTCGGCTGGCAGGTGCGCGGCCACTACCTCGCGTACGCGGTGGTGGCCCGCAGCGACGGCGAGACGATCAGGTCCGGCGACACGAAGGCCCGGGAGATCCTCTTCGACATGATCGAGCTGCACCTCAACCGGGGCGTGCTGGAGCGCCGTGCCGCCGGCGGCACGGCCGGCCAGCCGACCGACGAGGGCGCGGGCGACACCGGCACCCAGGACGGCGAAGACTGACCGGATCGCGACGGGAACGGGTGCGTGGCCCACGGCCGCGCACCCGTTCGCGCGTACGGCCGCCGGTCCCTGCCGCCGCGCGCCCGCGGCGAGCCCGGTCACGCCCGCAGTTCGACCCGGTGCGCCCGGAGCAGGTCGAGCATCCGGTCGTGCGGGACGGCGTACTTGACCCGCCCCGCGACGCCGACGGTGGTACGCGCCATGAACAGCGAATTCAGCAGCGCCTCCTCGACGGCCTCCAGCACCGCCGCGAAGACCGGTTCCAGGTCGGACTCCGGCGCCGTCGGGGTCTGCGTGTCGGCGGTGGAGAACGCCAGGGCGTAGTCGCCACTGCCACCGGCGAAGTCCGAGCCGACGCGCGCCATGGCGAAGATGGCCCGGCGGGCGACGCGACCCAACTGACGCGCGTCGAGGCGGCCGTCCGTGGCGACCACGATGACGCAGGAGTTGCCCGGGTGCTCGGGCCGGCCGGGGCGCGCCAGGGTCGGCACCCCCACCTGCTCCGGCCGGATCGGCACCCCGGCCACCTGCAGCACGCCGGAGAAGTTGGCCTGCACCAGCACACCGACGGTGACCGTGCCGCGCGAGGTCGCGGCGCGCCGCGAGGACGTGCCGATGCCCGCCTTGAAGCCGAGCGCGGCCGTGCCCGTACCGGCGCCGACGGCGCCCTCCGCGGGCACCCCGCCGCTGGCCGCCGACAGCGCGGCGAGGACGTGCTCCGCCCGCACCGGCCGCGCCCGGATGTCGGACAGGTACCCGTCGTTGGTCTCCGCCACCACCGGGTTCAGCGACTCGACCGTCTCCCGGCCCGGCTGCGCGAGCATGTAGGTGAGCAGCGCGTCCGCGGCCCGGAACGTCGACAGCGTCGCGGTCAGCACCACGGGGGTCTCGATCTCGCCCAGCTCGGCGACCTGGGTCGCGCCGACCATCTTGCCGTGCCCGTTGCCCACGAACAGTCCCGCCGGCAGCGACCGGCGGTCGGTCAGCTGATCCGGGACGATCGCCGTCACCCCGCTGCGGATGCCGTCGCCCTCGACGAGCGTGGTGTGCCCCACCCGGACCCCGGGCACGTCGGTCACGGCGTTCAGCGGTCCCGTCGGCATCGCTCCGACGACGATGCCGAGTTCCCGGCAACGGCGAGGCTCCTGCACGGCTTCCACTCCTTCAGATCGACGATGCGCTGCCGGGCCGGCGCGCGGCCCGTGCGGGCGGGCGGTCGGGCCCGGCTCGACGATCCGGCGGCCGGGAGGCGAGCCCCGGGCGGTCAGCCCTGCACGGGTACGCGCAGCTGGCGCGTCGCCTCGGCGCGGCGGGCGTACTCGGCCGGGTCCTCGGGGTAGCCGACGGCCACCAGGGTCAGCCCGTGCGCCGGCGCCACGGTCACCTCGCTGGAGCGTTCCCGGCGGGCCAGGAGACTGCCCGGCCACTCGACCGGCCGGCGCCCGTCCCCGGCGACCAGCATGGCGCCGACGAGGCTGCGCACCATCGCCTGGCAGAACGCGTCGGCCTGCACGGTCGCCACGAGGATGCCGTCGGGGTCCCGCCGCCAGTCCAGCCGGGTCACCTCCCGCAGCGTGGTGGCGTGCTCCTTGCGCCGGCAGTACGCGGCGAAGTCGTGCTCCCCCACCAGCCCGGCGGCGGCGGCGTTCAACGCGGTCAGGTCCAGCGGCTTCGGCCAGGCCAGCACCTCGTGCCGGCGCAGCGGCTCGGCGCCCCAGGGGGCGTCGGTGACCCGGTACTCGTAGCGGCGGAAGGTGGCCGAGAACCGGGCGTCGAAGTCGGCGGGCACCTCGGTCATCGCGCGTACCCGGACGTCGGTGGGGAGCAGTCGGGCCAGGCGGCGCAGCAGCCGCCCGTCCTGCTCACGCCACACGGCGCTCGGGAGGTCGACGTGACAGACCTGCCCCGAGGCGTGCACCCCGGCGTCGGTGCGGCCCGCCACGGTCAGCCCGGTCGCCGTTCCCGCGCCGAGCACCAGGTCGAGGGTCTCCACGAGCACCCCGGCGACCGTGCGCCGCGTCGGCTGGGCGGCCCAGCCGGAGAAGCCCGACCCGTCGTACGCGACGTCCAGCCGCAGCCGGGTGCGCTCGTCCACTCGTACCTCCGCCTCACGGGGTCGGGCCCGGCACCCCACGTGGGGTGCCGGGCCCGACGGTGGCCTGGATCAGGCCTTGTCGTTCTCGCCGGCCTCGTCGCTGTCCTCGCGGGCGGCGGCGGTGTCGCCGGACGCCGACACGGGCGGCTCGGCGTCCTGGTCGCCCGAGTTCGACTTCGGGGCCTCCTCGGCCGGGGCGAGCGCCTCGACCTTGTCCTGCTGCGCGGCCTTGCGGGCGGCGGTCTTCTTGTTCGCCTTCGGCTCGGCGACCTGGAGCTCCTCGACCAGCTCGATGATCGCCATCGGCGCGTTGTCACCCTTGCGCGGACCGGTCTTCACGATCCGGGTGTAGCCACCGTTGCGGGTGGCGAACCGCGGCGCGATCTGGTCGAACAGGGCGTAGACCACGTCCTTGTCCTTGACGACGCCCAGCACCCGCCGGCGGGACGCCAGGTCGCCGCGCTTGGCCTTGGTGATGAGCTGCTCGGCCAGCGGACGCAGCCGCCGGGCCTTCGTCTCGGTGGTCTTGATCTTGCCGTGCTGGAACAGCGCGGTGGCCAGGTTGGCCAGCATCAGCCGCTCGTGCGCGGGGCTGCCGCCGAGGCGGGGGCCCTTGGTGGGCGTGGGCATGCTTGGTGCTCCTCAGGTGTGGCGGCAGCGCGGACTAGAGCTGCTCGGTCTCGCGATAGTCGTCGGTGTCGTAGTCGGCCTCGCCGAAGGCGTCCACGACGTGCGCCGGGTCGAAGTTCGGGGCCGAGTCCTTCAGCCCCAGACCCATCCCGGCGAGCTTCATCTTGACCTCGTCGATCGACTTCTGACCGAAGTTGCGGATGTCGAGGAGGTCGGCCTCGGTGCGCCCGATGAGCTCACCAACGGAGTTGATGCCCTCGCGCTTGAGGCAGTTGTAGGAGCGGACGGTCAGGTCCAGCTCCTCGATCGGCAGCGCCAGGTCGGCCGCGAGCTGGGCGTCCTGCGGGGACGGCCCGATGTCGATGCCCTCGGCGGTCTCGTCCAGCTCCCGGGCCAGGCCGAACAGCTCCACCAGCGTCGAGCCGGCGGAGGCCAGCGCGGTACGCGGGCCCATCGACGGCTTGGTCTCGACGTCGATGATCAGCCGGTCGAAGTCGGTCCGCTGCTCGACACGGGTCGCCTCGACGCGGTACGTCACCTTCAGCACCGGCGAGTAGATCGAGTCGACCGGGATCCGGCCGATCTCGGCGCCGGCCTGCTTGTTCTGGGCCGCCGTGACGTAGCCGCGACCCCGCTCGACGGTCAGCTCCATGTCGAGCCGGCCCTTGCCGTTGAGGGTGGCGAGCTTCAGGTCCGGGTTGTGCACCGAAACGCCGGCCGGCGGCTGGATGTCGCCCGCCGTCACGTCGCCCGGGCCCTGCTTGCGCAGGTACATGCTGACCGGCTCGTCGTGCTCGGAGCTGACGCAGAGCTCCTTGATGTTCATGACGAGCTCGACCACGTCCTCCTTGACACCGGGGATCGTGGTGAACTCGTGCAGCACGCCGTCGATCTTGATCGAGGTGACCGCCGCACCCGGGATCGACGACAGCAGCGTGCGCCGCAGCGAGTTGCCCAGGGTGTAGCCGAAGCCCGGCTCCAGCGGCTCGATGGTGAACCGGGACCGGGTCTCGTTGATCGACTCCTCGGAGAGAGTCGGTCGCTGGCTGATGAGCATGTCTTCTCTTCTCTTCCGGGGCGCCCGCCATATGACGCCCACGACAAACTGTTCCGGTGGCCCGCCCCGGAAGGACGGGCCACCGCAACGAGCTCCGACTACTTGGAGTAGAGCTCGACGATCAGCTGCTCCTGGACCTGCGTGTCGATGACCTGGCGGGCCGGGAGCGAGTGCACGAGCACCTTCATCTGGCTGGGGATAGCCTCCAGCCACGCCGGAACCGACTTCGAGCCGGCCTCGGCCTGCGCCACGATGAACGGGGTGAGCTCCTTGCTCTTGCCCCGGACCTCGATGATGTCGTGCTCCTTGACGCGGTACGACGGGATGTCGACCTTCTTGCCGTTCACGGTGAAGTGGCCGTGCTTGACCAGCTGGCGGGCCATGTCGCGGGACTTGGCGTAGCCGGCCCGGTAGACCACGTTGTCCAGCCGCGACTCGAGGATCTGAAGGAGAACCTCACCGGTCTTGGCCTTCTTGCCCACGGCCTCTTCGTAGTAGCCGCGGAACTGCTTCTCCAGCACGCCGTACACGCGACGGGCCTTCTGCTTCTCACGGAGCTGGAGCAGGTACTCCGTCTCCTTCGTGCGGCCACGGCCGTGCTGTCCGGGCGGGAACGGCCGGGACTCGAACGGGCACTTCGGGCCATCGCACTTGCTGCCCTTGAGGAACAGCTTCATCTTCTCCCGCCGGCAACGGCGGCAGTCAGCACCGGTGTAACGAGCCATCTCTCTCTACCTCTCAGACCCGACGACGCTTGGGCGGACGGCACCCGTTGTGCGGCTGCGGGGTGACGTCGGAGATCTGTCCGACCTCGAGACCGGCGGCCTGCAGCGAACGGATGGCGGTCTCCCGGCCGGAGCCGGGGCCCTTGACGAACACGTCGACCTTGCGCATGCCGTGCTCCATGGCCCGACGAGCGGCGGCCTCGGCGGCCAGCTGCGCGGCGAACGGAGTCGACTTGCGGGAGCCCTTGAAGCCCACCTGGCCGGACGAGGCCCAGGAGATGACCGCACCGGTCGGGTCCGTGATGGACACGATGGTGTTGTTGAAGGTGCTCTTGATGTGCGCCTGCCCGTGGGCGACGTTCTTGCGTTCCTTGCGCCGGACCTTCTTGACGGCGGCTCCGGCACGAGCCTTCGGTGGCATAAGTCTGTGCGCTCCTATTACTTCTTGCCGGGCTTCTTCTTGCCGGCGACGGTCCGCTTCGGGCCCTTCCGGGTCCGGGCGTTGGTCTTGGTCCGCTGGCCACGCACGGGCAGGCCCCGGCGGTGCCGGATGCCGGCGTAGCAGCCGATCTCGACCTTGCGGCGGATGTCAGCGGCGACCTCGCGGCGCAGGTCGCCTTCAACCTTGTAGTTGCCCTCGATGTGGTTGCGGAGCTGGACCAGCTCCTCGTCCGTGAGGTCCCGGACGCGCTTGTCCGGCGAGATGCCGGTGGCAGAGAGCGTCTCCAGGGCCCGGGTGCGACCCACGCCGAAGATGTAGGTGAGCGCGATCTCCATCCGCTTCTCGCGGGGGAGGTCGACGCCGACTAGACGTGCCATGTGCGGGCGTACTCCTCGTGATGTTCTGGCGGAGGTGTGGACCCGTCCCACCCCGCTACCGACCGTTCCGCCACCGGCGTCGTGCGCCGGCGACCGGGGACGGTCGCTGCCCGAGCGGGCCCCGGCCTCCGACCGGGGGTCAACCACGAAGAGGTACGCGCTGCGCACCGCTCGCGGCTGGAACGAGCATGTGATTCGTTGTCTGGATCTGCGGCCTGGACCGGTGTCGACCGACCGTTGTCACACGGTCGGGCGGAACTGGTTCAGCCCTGGCGCTGCTTGTGGCGCGGGTCGGTGCAGATCACCATGACCCGGCCGTGCCGGCGGATGACCCGGCACTTGTTGCAGATCCTCTTGACGCTCGGCTTGACCTTCACGGTTGCCTTACTTCCCATCTGGCCCGACGACGCGCCGAGGCGCGACACCGGACGTCGAAGACGGACACGGGGACGTCCCGGCCGTCGTCAGGCTTACTTGTAGCGGTAGACGATGCGCCCGCGGGTCAGGTCGTACGGCGAGAGTTCGACGACGACCCGGTCCTCCGGCAGGATACGGATGTAGTGCTGCCGCATCTTGCCGCTGATGTGAGCCAGCACCTTGTGGCCGTTCGCGAGCTCCACCCGGAACATGGCGTTCGGCAGGGGCTCGATGACCCGACCCTCGATCTCGATGGCTCCGTCTTTTTTCGGCATGTACTCCGCTGTCCTGACGTCGGTTACTCCGGACGGCCCACAACGTCTTACACGGGTCACCGATCAAGATCGAATGGCCCGCGCCAGCCGCGGCTCCGACTCCCACCGAAGCGCAGGGTGGGCATGCCGGAGTGGACGCTGTGCGCCGATCAGAAAGTGTACGCCCGCCTGCGGGCCGTCGCCAAACCGGCCGGAAATCGGTGCGTCGGATCGGACACAACGGGCCATTCGCCCCTCCGCGCCGGCCGCCGTACGGGCGTTTTCGCTGGACGGCCGCTATCGGTACATGCCTCCGCCCTACGGCGCGCTTCAGAAGTGGTCAGTTCCGGGCGCGTGGAGCTGCGGAAGGCACGTGGACCCGATGAACCACTGCCGCCCCAACGTCTGATACCTACCGGGCATAAAAATACCTGTGTGGTATCGAGACGCGGGGACCACACCGCAAGGCCGTCGAGGCCCGGCGCAGCCAGTCACGGTCATCAAGCAGACCTAGGCGGCCGACACCGGCCCTTGGCGCTCCTCGCCGGCGGCCGGCAGTTCCCCGCCCGAGATCCGGCGGTCCTCCTCGGCGGCCGGCAGGGCCTGCTCCGGATCCCGGGTGTTCCCCTCGGCGGCAGCCAGCTCCCGCTTGCGCGCCCGCTTCGCCCGCCGGCGCTCGCGCCGCCGCTCCCGCTGCTCGGCCTGCCGCTGCGGCTCCCCGCCGACGAGCCCGGCAACCGTGCGCACCAGGAGCACCCCTCCCCACGGCCCGGCCACCCAGGCGGGCCAGAAGTAGAGCAGATCCGTGGAGAGCGCGGACGTCACCGCCCAGACGGTCACCACGATCGCGATCACCCGCAGGTACGGCAGCCAGACCTCGGCCAACCACCGGGCCGTCAGCGACGACGACCGGGCACCTTCCGGCCGCGCGGGGACGGCGTCCGACGGCGCGGGGACGGCGTCCGACCTCGTGGCGAGCTCCGACGCCGCCGGAGCCGCCGGCGCCGGCAGGTCGGTCACCAGCGCGTCCAACTCGCCGTACGTACGCGAGGCGTACGTACGTTGCAACCGCTCGTCGTACTCGTGCAGGTCCAGCCGGCCCTCGTCGACGGCCACCCGCAGCCGCTCCGCCACGGCCTGGCGGTCGGCGTCGGCGGCCCGCATCCCGTCGCGTCCCTCCATGCCCGCAAGCATGCCACCGCCCCTCCACCCGGGGCCTGCCGCTCCGGGCGGCCCGGGTGCCGCTCCGGGCGGCCCGGGTGCCGGCCCGGACAGCTCGGGTGCCGGCCCGGGCGGCGGATCGGGGCTCAGCGCGCGGGCGAGTCGGCCGGCTGGCGGGAGGTGACCAGCTCGCCCAGCCGGGCGCGTCCGCCGTCCGGCGCGGTCAGCACCCAGACGCCGTCCGGAAGCAGCGCCATCGTGTGCTCGACGTGCACCGCCATCGACCGGTCCCGGGTGATCACGGTCCAGCCGTCGGAGAGTTCGACCGTCCGGGGCGAGCCCATCGTGATCATCGGCTCGATGGCCAGCGCCATGCCCGGCACCAGGCGCGGGCCCTTGCCAGGCCGCCCGTGGTTGAGCACGTGCGGGTCCTGGTGCATCTCGGTGCCGATGCCGTGCCCGCCGTAGCCGTCGACGATGCCGTACCGCCCGCCCTTGCGGACCGCGTTCTCCACGGCGTGCGAGATGTCGGTGAGCCGGCCCTTGCCGCTGGCCGCGCCGCGGGCCGCCGCCGCGATGCCCGCCCACATGGCGTCCTCGGCGACCGACGCCATCTTCAGCAGCGCCGGGTCGACCTCGCCCACGCCGGCGGTGATGGCAGCGTCGCCGTGCCAGCCGTCGAGCACGGCACCGCAGTCGATGGAAATCAGGTCGCCGTCGCGGAGCACCTGCTGCGCCGACGGGATCGCGTGCACGACCTGCTCGTTGACGGACGAGCAGATCGACGCGGGGAAGCCGTGGTAGCCCTTGAACGAGGGGACGGCACCCGCCTCGCGGATGGTCGACTCGGCGATGGCGTCCAGGTCGGCGGTGCTGACCCCGGGGGCGACCGCCTCCCGCATCCGACGCAGCGCCTCGGCCACCACCAGCCCGGCGGCGCGCATCTTCTCGATCTGGTCAGGGGTCTTCAGCTGGATGTCCAGCTGGGGACGACGCATGGAGCCGTTACCTTTCGTTGCCGATGCCGATGCCGAAGAGCGGGGCACGTCGCACGTACCCCGCTCTTCGCACTCTATCCGCCGGGACCCGGCGGGACGTCAGCCGCCGTACGACCGCAGGGCGTCGATGGCGCGGACCGTGACGTCCTCCACCGGGCCGGTGGCGTCGATGCCCACCAGCTTGCCCTGGGCGCCGTAGTAGTCGACCAACGGCGCGGTCTTGTCCGCGTACTCCCGCAGGCGGGTGGCGATGGTCTCCGGCTTGTCGTCGTCGCGCTGGAACAGCTCGGCGCCGCACCGGTCGCAGATGCCCTCGCGCGAGGTGGCGTCGAACTCGACGTGCCAGATCTTGCCGCAGCCCCGGCAGGTGCGCCGACCGGAGAGCCGCCGGATCACCTCGTCGTCGTCGACGACCAGCTCCAGCACCAGGTCCAGCGCGGTGCCGAGGTCGGCGAGGAGCTTGTCCAGCGCGGCGGCCTGCGGCGTGGTCCGCGGGAAGCCGTCGAGCAGGAAGCCCTCCGAGGCGTCCGGCTCGGCGAGCCGCTCCCGCACCATGTTGATGGTGACCTCGTCGGGCACCAGCTCGCCGGCGTCCATGTAGCGCTTCGCCTCGACGCCGAGCGGGGTGCCCTGCGAGACGTTCGACCGGAAGATGTCACCGGTCGAGATCTTCGGGACCGAGAGGTGCGCGGCGATGAACTCGGCCTGCGTACCCTTGCCCGCACCCGGCGGGCCAACCAGAACGAGTCTCATCTACCGCAGGAACCCTTCGTAGTTCCGCTGCATGAGTTGGCTCTCGATCTGCTTCGTGGTCTCCAGACCGACGCCGACCATGATCAGCACAGCGGTGCCGCCGAACGGGAAGTTCAGGTACTGCTGCTTGTCCAGCCAGATGAAGAAGAAGTTCGGCAGGATCGAGATGATGCCCAGGTAGAGGGCGCCGGGCAGCGTGATCCGGCTGAGGATGAAGTCGAGGTAGTCGGCGGTCGGCTTGCCGGGGCGGATGCCCGGCACGAAGCCGCCGTACTTCTTCATGTTGTCCGCGACCTCGGTCGGGTTGAACGTGATCGAGACGTAGAAGTAGGTGAAGAAGATGATCAGCAGGAAGTAGACCGCGATGTAGATCGGGCTGGTCGGGTCGACCAGGTTGTTCTGGATCCACGTCTGGGTCTTGCCCGGGTCGTTCTGGTCGAAGAACTGCAGCGCCAGCTGGGGCAGGTAGAGCAGCGACGAGCCGAAGATGACCGGGATGACACCCGCCTGGTTGACCTTGAGCGGGATGTAGGTCGAGGTGCCGCCGTACATCCGCCGGCCGATCATGCGCTTGGCGTACTGCACCGGGATGCGGCGCTGCGCCTGCTCGATGAAGGTGACCGCGGTGATGACCACCAGGACCAGCGCGATGACGAGCAGGAACTTGCCCCAGCCGCCCGTCTGCTTGATCTGCCAGCCCTCGCTGGGCAGCCGGGCGGCGATCGAGGTGAAGATCAGGACGGACATGCCGTTGCCGACGCCCCGGTCGGTGATCAGCTCGCCGAGCCACATCACCACGCCGGTGCCGGCGGTCATCGTCATGACCAGGAGGCTCAGGGTCAGCCAGTCCGGGATCCCGGTCCCCTCAGGGATGATCGGGAACTGGTCGCACTGGTTGTTGAAGAGCTGCCCGGAGCGGGCCAGCGCCACGAACGCCGACGCCTGGAGGACACCCAGACCCAGGGTCAGGTAGCGGGTGTACTGGGTGATCTTCGCCTGGCCGGAC